>NZ_JBFBAG010000048.1:0-91010 GCF_040682155.1 Amycolatopsis sp. NPDC051371 | reverse complement strand
CGTTCGTCCTGAGCCAGGATCAAACTCTCCAACAATGAATAGTTTGATCGAGACTATGTACTCAATCATTCTCAAAGGAACCTCATACGAGGTTATATATAAGCTCTACTGGCTTAGTTCACTAGCACACTGTTGAGTTCTCAAGCAACACACTCCGAGTCGCGCCACCGTCAAGCGGCCTTACTCGAAGCGAGTATTCCTAGCAGTTTTTGGTGGGACACCCACTCAATCGCTTCTGCGAGAGCTTGGTTCGTGTCCCGGCGGCCACCCGGTTTCCCTGGCGACTTGGAGAACTTTACATGCCCGGAAACCCCCTGGAACAGGGGGGTCCGTTAGCAAGATCAGCGCAGGTCAGACCCCATGACGGAGCCCGCCTGAAGCCCAGTGTGCACCTGCCGGCCCCGGAGCGCCAGAGAAAGGGCCGGGAAAGAACATTGCTCCGAGTACATTGCGCCGTATTGCTCCGCGCCAAAGCTCCGCCTAGCGTCGGCCGCATGACCCTCGCGTACGACGACCTCGGCCCGGAGGACGGCCGGCCGGTCCTCCTCGTCCACGGCCACCCCTTCGACCGCTCGATGTGGCGTCCCCAAGCCGAGTACCTGGCGGCCCGCGGCCACCGCGTCGTGACCCCCGACCTCCGTGGCTATGGGGAGTCCCCGGGGCGAGGCACCAAGACCACCCTCGACGTCTTCGCCCGGGACCTCGTCGACCTGGCCGACCACCTGAAGATGAACCGCTTCGTCCTCGGCGGCCTCTCCATGGGCGGCCAGATCGTCATGCATCTGCTCGAGGACCACCCGGGCCGGGCGGAAGCCGTCCTGCTCGCCGACACCTTCCCGGGCCTCGACACCCCGGACGCGAGGCAGGCCCGGATCGACACCGCGGCGAGGATCACCGAGGAGGGCATGGCGAGCTACGCCGACGAGCTTCTCCCCAAGATGATCTCGAAGCAGACCCGCGCGACCAGGCCGGACGTCGAGGCCCACGTCCGGAAGATGATGCGCGACGCGCCGGCAGAAGGAGCCGCCGCCGCACTGAGGGGGCGTGCCGAGCGCCCCGACTACACCGAGGGACTGCAGCGCATCGACGTCCCCACCCTGGTGGTCGTCGGCAGCGAGGACGAGTTCACCCCGGTGGAAGACGCCGAACGAATCCACCAGCACGTCCGGGGTTCGGCCCTGGTGGTCGTCGAGGGCGCCGGGCACCTGCCTAACCTGGAGCGCGAGACCGAGTTCAACGAGGCACTCGGCACGTTCCTGACCGGCAGCAAGAGCAGCGGAGCCACCCCATGACCCAGCAGCAGACCGTGTTCGTGACCGGCGCCAGCGCCGGCTTCGGTGCCGCCATCGCGCGCCGGTTCGTCGCCGAGGGCGCCCGCGTGATCGCCGTCGCCCGCAGCGCGGACAAGCTCGAGAAGCTGGCCGGCGACCTCGGCGACGCCGTTCTCCCGGTGACCCTCGACGTCAGCGACCCCGAAGCGGTCAAGGCCGTGATCGGCAACCTCCCGGAGGGTTGGCAGGAAGTCGACGTCCTGGTCAACAACGCCGGCCTGGCGAAGGGCCTCGAGCCCGCGCACCGGGCAGAACTGGCCGACTGGGACGAGATGATCGCGACCAACGTCCGCGGCCTCACGCACGTGACGCGCGCGCTGCTGCCCGGCATGGTCGAGCGCGGCCGCGGCCACGTCATCAACATCGGCTCGATCGCCGGCACCTATCCCTACCCCGGCGGCAACGTCTACGGCGCGACCAAGGCCTTCGTCCACCAGTTCAGCCTCAACCTGCGCAGCGACCTGCACGGCACCGGCGTCCGCGTGACGAACGTCGAGCCCGGCATGGTCGGCGGCACGGACTTCTCGAAGGTCCGCTTCGACGGCGACCAGGACAAAGCGGACAAGGTCTACCAGGGCACCACGCCGCTGACCGCCGACGACGTCGCCGAGTCCGTCTTCTGGGCGGCGAACCAGCCGAAGCACGTGAACATCAACGTCATCGAGCTGATGCCGGTGGTGCAGAGCTTCTCGGCGCTGCAGATCTACCGCGAGAGCTGAAAGAGGTCGGCCAAAGCCTGCTGACCCGGGTCCCGCTCGGTGGGCAGGCGTTTCGTCCGCGGCCGCCCGCCGGTGGACGGGTAGCGCAGCACCAGCTCGCCGATGCCGGCCAGCTGGTCGAGCAGCTCGCGCACGGACAGGTTCATCCCGGCCCGGTCGGCCTCGCGCCGCATCAGGTGCGTCACGGTCGCGGCGAGCACCGAGACGAGCCCGTGCGCGGCGATCCGCTGCCGCGTCCACTCCCAGCGCGGGGTCGGCCCGGTGACGGCCGGGCCGGTGAGCCAGCGGAACGTCGACTCCAGGTGCGTGCGGGCCCGGTAGGCGGTGACGACGTCCCCGATCGGCCAATCCCGGTCGGTGACCAGCACCTGCTTGCCGAAGAACTCGTCGTCGAGCCGGGCGATGGCCACGGTGTCGACGCGCCGTTCGAGCCGGATCTCGCCGGGCCGGTTCCCGCTCAGGACGGCGGTGAGCACGCGCTCGATGCGCCGGCCGCGCGTCACCCGGCCGAGCTCGGCGTGGATCTGGGCGCGGTCGCCGCGGTGGGTGCCCGCCGCGAGCGCCCCGGCCAGGCCGTCCAGCTCGCGGGTCGCGGTGGCCAGCTCGTCGGCGAACGCGCGGGACTGCGCCGCGTGCAGCGTCGCCGAATGCGTGAGGATCACCCGCCGCCGCACGCCGTCGACGACCGCGTGCGTGTCCAGGGCGGTGAGGCCGGCGAACCGCTCGGGGTCGACGCGCTTGCGCGCGGACGCGGGCTGGGTCAGCAGCTCGGGGTGGTCGGTCAGCGGCAGCGAGCCGACGAACCCGCTGCGTGAGCCCAGGTCGAGCTGGGCCGCCTGGCCGGAGTGGAAGACGAGCGTCGCGGGGCCCAGCTCCGCGGTCAGCGACGCGAACGTCGGTGCCGAGCCGTCGTCGCGCCGGTACACCCTCGACGCCAGGGGGATCGCGCCGTCGCGGGTCACCCGCAGGCCGGCCCCGGCGAGCACGCCCTGGCACGCCGAGGGCAGCGTGCAGTCGGCCGGGGCGAACGCGGCGAACTGGGGGACGTCGACGGCGAGCGCCGCGTGGTCGTCGAGCGTGTCCAGCACGACGGACGCGATGGTGTCTTCGATGCGTGTGATGCGTTCCGGCGTAAGGCGTTCCAATGCCCGCCACGCCGCGTCCACTGTGGACACGCGGGGCCGCACGACGTCCGCCGCCACGCCCGACTCCCACCACTCGCCGAGCGGCGTGTCAGGCGCGGTCGCGCGGTGCAGCACGGCGATAGCCAGCATGAGCCCGAGCGAGGGCTTCGCCCGCTGAACACCCACGACGGAGTCGACGCGGTGCACGAATTCGAGCCGCGAAAGCGTCGACCAGACCGCGGCGACATCGCCGTACGTCCGGTACGAAGCGGACGCTGGTTCGCCGCCCGGGACGGCGCGGGCGATCTCCTCGGCCGTCCCGAGGTAACGCTGGGTCACCACCCGGGGCTTGCCGTCGACCCGGCCGGATTCCGCCAGGTAGTAGTACGTCCGTCCGCCGATCTTCTTGCCGACCACCGATGCCACCCTTTAGGTAATACACCGCGAACAGCTGATCGACAACCACGGCACCAGGCTGACCTGCGACGACGATCACGCGCACCGATCGGGTGAGCGGGGTGCGGAACACACACTGGCTGGTCTCGTGAGGACGGTCCTAGCGTGGGTGGAATGGGACCCGAACCCGACGCCACCGCCCCGACCGCCTCCGCGATGCGCCGCGCGCTCGCCCGGGCGCGTGACGGGAAGACACTGGACGTAGCCGAAGCGAGCGTCCTGCTGCACGCCCGCGGCGAAGACCTGGGAAAGCTTTCCGAGTACGCCTCCCGCATCCGCGACGCGGGCCTGGCCGAGGCCGGCCGCGCGGGCATCATCACCTACAGCCGCAAGGTGTTCATCCCCCTGACCCGGCTGTGCCGCGACCGCTGCGGTTACTGCACCTTCGTCACGGTCCCGGGCCGGCTCGAATCGCCGTTCCTGTCCCCGGACGAGGTCCTCGACATCGCTCGCAAGGGCGCGAAGATGGGCTGCAAGGAAGCTCTTTTCACGCTTGGCGACCGGCCCGAGGACCGCTGGAAGGCGGCTCGCGACTGGCTGGACGCGCACGGCTACGACGACACGCTCTCCTACGTCCGCGCGATGGCCATCCGGGTGCTCGAAGAGACCGGCCTGCTGCCGCACCTCAACCCGGGCGTCCTGACCTGGCAGGACTTCCAGCGGCTCAAGCCGGTCGCGCCGTCGATGGGCATGATGCTGGAGACCACCGCCACGCGGCTCTGGTCCGAAAAGGGCGGCCCGCACTACGGGTCCCCCGACAAGGATCCCGCGGTCCGGCTCCGGGTGCTCGAAGACGCCGGGCGCAGCAGCGTCCCCTTCACCACCGGCGTGCTGATCGGCATCGGCGAGACGCACGACGAGCGCGCGGACGCGCTGTTCGAGATCCGCAAGGTCGCCAAGACCTACGGCGGCATCCAGGAAGTCATCGTGCAGAACTTCCGGGCCAAGCCGGACACGAAGATGCGCGCGACGCCGGACGCCGACCTCGAAGAGCTCGCCGCGAACATCGCCGTGGCGCGGCTGGTGCTCGGCCCGAAGATGCGCATCCAGGCGCCGCCGAACCTGATCGGCGCCCAGTACGACCTGATGATCCGCGCCGGGATCGACGACTGGGGCGGCGTCTCGCCGCTGACCCCGGACCACGTCAACCCGGAGCGCGCGTGGCCGCAGATCGACGAGCTGGCCCGCCAGACCGAGAAGGCCGGGTTCGAGCTCAAGGAACGGCTGACCATCTACCCCGAGTACGTCAACGCCGGCGAGCCGTGGCTGGACCCGCGGATCACGCGGCACGTCGCGGCGCTCGTCGACCCGGCCACCGGAATGGCGCGCGAAGGTGCGATGCCGGTCGGCATCCCGTGGCAGGAGCCGGACGGCGGCTGGCAGCAGTCCGGGCGCACCGACCTCCACACCGAAATCGACACCACCGGCCGTACCGAAGACCGCCGCAGCGACTTCGACTCCGTCTACGGGGACTGGAAGGAGATCGGCGACCGGATCAAGACCGGGCCGCAGAAGTTCGACTCGACCGTGCTGGAAGCCTTGCGCAGCGCGGAAAAGGACCCCGCCGGGCTGTCCGACGACGCCGCGCTCGCGCTGCTGTCCGCCGAGGGCAAGGAGCTGGACGCGTTCACGCGGCTCGCCGACGACCTGCGGCGCGAGACGGTCGGTGACGACGTCACGTTCGTCGTCACGCGGAACATCAACTTCACCAACGTCTGCTACACGGGTTGCCGCTTCTGCGCCTTCGCGCAGCGTCGCACCGACGCCGACGCGTACACGCTCTCGCTGGAGCAGGTCGGCGACCGCGTCGACGAGGCGTGGGCCGCGGGCGCGACCGAGATCTGCATGCAGGGCGGCATCCACCCGGACCTGCCGGGCACCGCGTACTTCGACCTCGCGGCCGAGGTCAAGCGGCGCCAGCCGGAGATCCACCTGCACTCCTACAGCCCGATGGAGGTCGTGAACGGCGCTTCGCGGACCAACCTGTCGCTGAAGGACTGGCTCATCAAGGCCAAGGAAGCCGGCGTCGACTCGCTGCCCGGCACGGCCGCGGAGATCCTCGACGACGACGTCCGCTGGGTGCTCACCAAGGGCAAGCTGCCGACGTCGGAGTGGATCAAGGTCGTCACCACCGCGCACGAGATCGGGCTGCCGACGACGTCCACGATGATGTACGGCCACGTCGACACGCCGGCGCACTGGGTCGCGCACCTGAAGCTGCTCGCGCGGCTGCAGCGCGAAGGCCTGGAGAAGCACGGGCGGCGGGGGTTCAGCGAGTTCGTGCTGCTGCCGTTCATCCACCAGAGCTCGCCGATCTACCTCGCGGGCCTGGCCCGCCCGGGCGCGACCCAGAACGAGAACCGGGCGGTGCACGCGCTGTCCCGGCTGCTGCTGCACGGGATGATCGACAACATCCAGAGCTCCTGGGTGAAGCTGGGCACCGAAGGCAGCCGCGCGGTGCTGCAGGGCGGCGTCAACGACATCGGCGGCACGCTGATGGAGGAGACGATCAGCCGGATGGCCGGTGCGTCGAACGGGTCGTACAAGACAATCAGCGACATGCGCGAAATGGTCGAGCCACTGGGCCGGCCGCTGGTGCAGCGGACCACCGGCTACGGCCGGCCGTCGGCTGAGCGGATCGCCGCCGCGGAAGCGTCGGACGGCGTCGCGACCGCCGTGCGCAAGCCGCTGCTGCCCCTGCTCACGCCGTAGAAACGATTCGGGGGGCCGGGTGGCGGAGCCCCGGTTGACACAGCTGTAGCGGGCGCCCGGCTCCGGGGCGCCCGCTACTCTTTCCGGCCCATGGGGGTTTCTCGCTTCACACCGCTTCTCTTCGTCGCGCTTCTCGCGGGTTGCGGCACTCCGCCGCCGCCACCGGTACCGACGCCCACGACGACACCGAGCCCGACGTACGGGCCGCCGCCGTCGATCGGGCTGTCGCTTTCGGTCGGCCAGGTCGAAGCCGGGCTCGGGCACCGCGCGAGCGTGCTGACGCTGACCAACCGGGACAGCGTGCCGCGCAAGGTCACCGGCTACCCGGACGTGAAGGTCCTGGCGGGCGACGGCGCGCCGCTCGACGTCAAGGTCCTGCACGAGACGTCCTACTTCGCCCCCGATCCCGGCCCGCAGGACCTGACCCTCCAGCCGGGCGGGAAGGTGCTGTCCGTGCTCGCGTGGTCGGCCACCGTCACCAGCGGCGACCAGCACACCGGCGCGGCGATCTCGGTGATCCCGATCCCCGGGGAAGCCGCGCAGAAGCAGCCGCTGGAGACCGACCTCGGCACCACGGACACCGTCAAGCTCAGCGCGTGGGCCACCGGAATCGGCCACTGATGACCTTGTGTCACCGCTCACAAACCGACGGTTGACCAGCCGGATTCTGTGCTAACTCTGTTCCCTCACCCGCCGGAAGGGACTTCGATGAGCACCTCCGTGGCGCCACTGGAAATGGTCGACACCGACCGGTACCCGCTGACCGAACCGGACAGTCCCGCTTGGCGGGAGACCGTCGCCCGTACCCGTGCGGACCTGGCCGACGTCGGCTGCAGCGTGCTCGCCGACTTCGTCCGCCCGGAACTGCACGACGTCCTCCGCGAAGAATGCGCCGCGCTCGAGCCGTACGCTTACACGAAGGTCGAAAAGGTCAACGCGTACAACACCGCGATCGACGAGCCGCTGCCCGAGGACCACCCGGGCCGGACGATCATGGAACGCGGCAACGCCTTCGTCGCGCGCGACCGCATCCCGGCGTCGTCGCTCATCAGCCGGCTCTACACCAGTCCGCTGTTCCAGCGGTTCGTCGCCGACTGCTTCGGACTGCCGGAGCTGCACGAGCTCGCCGACCCGCTGTCCGGGCTGACGCTGAACGTGATCGCGCCCGGGCGCGCGCACCCGTGGCACTTCGACACGAACTCCTACACCGTCAGCATGCTGACGCAGGCCGCTGAGGACGGCGGGACCTTCGAATTCTGCCCGGGCATCCGCTCCTCCGACGCCGAGAACTTCGCCGGTGTGCGGGCCGTGCTTTCCGGGGAAAGCACCCGTCCGGTGCAGCGCCTGAGCCTCCGTCCGGGCGATCTACAGCTCTTTCAAGGGCGCTTCGCCTTGCACCGGGTCAGTACGGTGAGAGGCAAGGTCGCGCGTCATTCCGCGATCTTCGCCTACAGCGAGCGCCCGGGGGTCATCGGCAGCGCGGAGCGGACCAGGCAGTTGTTCGGCCGGGTCCGGCCGGCACACCTCGCCGGGCGCACCGACCGGGGCGACGAGCTGCTCGACTAGATCAGGAGCCTGGCCTGTGCCTTTCGACTCGACCGGCAAGATCTCGTTCGACCACATCTACACCGCTCCCGACCCGCGGCCGTTCTTCGGCACACTGCGCCGGGTCGGCTACGAAATCCCCCAGCTCGCGAAGCCGTACTTCGCGAAGCTGATCGGCGAACACCCGGCCGAGTCCCCGACCGTGCTCGACGTCGGCTGCTCGTACGGCGTCAACGCCGCGCTCCGCCGCTGCGAAGCCACGATGGACGACCTCTACGCGCACTACACCGGCCCGGACGTGCTCGCGCTGAGCCACACGGGGCTGATCGAGGCCGACCGGGCCCGCGTCACCGGCTCGGGCGGCGCGAAGTTCTTCGGCCTCGACGCGGCGGCGCCGGCGCTCGAGTACGCGCTTTCCGCCGGGTTCCTCGACGAGGCCATCCACGCCGACCTCGAACACGACGACCCGGACAGCACCCAGCGCAAGCTCCTGGAAGACGTCGACCTCGTGATCTCGACCGGCTGCATCGGCTACGTCACCGAGAAGACGATCGCCCGGATCGCCCGCGGCTCGCGGCCGTGGATGGCTCACTTCGTGCTGCGGATGTTCTCCTACGAACCGGTCGCCGACAGCCTGGCCGGGCTGGGGTACGAGACCGCGCAGGTACCCGGCGTGTTCCGGCAGCGGCGGTTCGCTTCGGACGAAGAGCGGACGCAGATCCTCGACACCCTCGACGCCGCCGGGGTCGACCCGACCGGCGTGGAGTCCGACGGCTGGCTGTACGCCCAGCTGTATGTTTCCCGTCCTGAAGGCGCGGCCACGGAACTCGCGGCCACGCTCGCCACTTCTCAGCAAGAAGGATGACCGTGAGCAGTCCGGAATGGTCCACCCGCACCTTCGGCAACGAGGACCGGCTCCCCCGCGTCCCCGTCCCCGCGCTGGAGGACAGCGGCCGCCGCTTCCTCGAGTGGTGCGCGCCGCTGCTGACGCCGGAGGAGCTGGCCGAGACCGAAGCGGCCCTCGCGGAGTTTCTGGCCGGCCCCGGGCCGGAGCTGCAGGCCGCGCTCGAGGAGTACGACCGCTCGCCGGGCGTGCACAGCTGGCTCGACACGTTCTGGCCGTACCGCTACCTCGGCCGCCGCGACCGGATCGCGCTCAACGCCAACTTCTTCTTCCTGTTCCAGGACTCCCCGCTGGGCCAGGTGGAGCGTGCGGCCGAGCTGACCGCGTCCGCCGTGGACTACAAGCTGAAGCTCGACGAGGAGCTGGTGCCGCCGGTGCTGGTGCGCGGCGGGCCGCAGTCGATGGTGCAGCACAAGTACCTGTTCTCGGCCACGCGGATCCCGGGCGGACTGCTCGACACCGCGCGCACGCGGTACCCGTCGCCCGAGCGGCACATCGTCGTGTTCTCGAAGGGCACACCGTTCCGGCTGGACGTCCTCGCCGAGGACGGCCGCCCGTACTCCGCCGAGCAGATCGCCGACGGCCTGCGGGCGATCCTCAAGGACGACCACGGCACCGACGTCTCTGCCGGGCACTTCACGACGAAGGCGCGTGCCGAGTGGGCGGCCACTCGCCAGGCTCTGCTCGACGCGGGCAACGCCGCGGCACTCGAAACCGTCGAGACCGCGTTGTTCTGCCTGTGCCTGGACGACTTCACGCCGTCGAACGCCCTGGAAGCCGGTGACCGGCTGCTGTACGGCGACAACCGCTGGTACGACAAGGCGGTCTCGCTGGTCGTGTTCGAGGACGGCACCGCGGGGATCAACGTCGAGCACTGCGAACTCGACGGCACCACGATCCTCGGCTTCACCGACGCGCTACTGAGCGGTTCGCGGGCACCCCGGGAAGGCGCCGAGGGCGTCCCCGGCCACGAGGTCGTCGAGTTCACGCTGACCGACGCCCTGCGCGAAGACGCCCGGGCGGCCGGAGCGGCCTTCAGGGCGTACGCGGACGCGACGGCGACGCAGACCGTGTCGTTCGACTTCGGCGCCAACCGGGCGAAGGAATTGAAGATGTCCCCGGACGCCTTCGCGCAGATGGCGTACCAGCTGGCGCATCGCCGCGCGAAGGGCCTGACCGGTGCGACGTACGAGTCGATCGCCACCCGGCAGTTCCGCAACGGCCGCACCGAGGCGATGCGCGTCGTCACGCCGGAGGTCGTGCGCTTCGCCGACGTCCTGACCGATGCGAACGCTTCGGCCGACGAGAAGCGCGAAGCGTTTCGCGCGGCGGCCGCGAAGCACGTTTCGCGGGCGAAGGAGTGCCAGGCCGGGGACGCGCCGGAGCAGCACCTGTGGGAGCTGCAGCTGATCGGGAAGCGCCGGGGCGACACTTCTGTTGCGGCGCTCTACACGTCGCCGGGCTGGCTGAAGATGCGCGACGACTACCTGAGCACCAGCTCGGCGCCGTCGGTCAACATCCAGTACTTCGGGTTCGGCTCGACGAGCCCGCAGTGCATCGGCATCGCGTACGTGCTCCTGCCGGACCGCTGGAACATCTACCTCAGCACGCCGAAGCACGTCTCGGCCGAGATGCACCGCTTCGCCGACGAGCTGGCTGTCGCGGTGCGGGAACTGCAGGAGCTACTGGCCGAGTAGCCGGCGCAACCAGGTCAGCCGGGCGGCGCGCGCTGCCCGGCTGACTTGCGCTTCCGGTACCAGCGAATCGAAGCCGTGGAAACCTCCGGGCCAGACGTGCAGCTCGGCCTCGCCGCCCGCCTGCCAGATCCGGCTCGCGTAGGCGACGACCTCGTCGCGGAACGTCTCGGCGGTACCGACGTCGAGGAACGCCGGGGGCAGGCCGGAGAGATCTTCGGCGCGGGCCGCGGCGGCGTACGCCGGGACGTCAGCCTTGCCGCGGCGGTCACCCAGGTAGGCCGTCCAGCCGACGATGTTGGCCGTGCGATCCCACAATCCGCGTCCGTCGAGGTCGACGGCCGAGGGCGTGTCGTTGCGGTCGTCGAGCATCGGGCAGATCAGCAGCTGCCCGGCGAGCTCCGGGCCGCCGCGGTCGCGGGCGAGCAGCGCCGTGGCCGCCGCGATGCCGCCGCCCGCGCTGATACCCCCGAGCACCACCGGCCCGGCGCAGTGCTCGACTGTCCACAGTAGACCGGCGTAGCAGTCTTCGACCGGCACCGGGTACGGGTGCTCGGGCGCGAGCCGGTAGCCCGGCGAGACGATCGTCAGGTTCAGCGCACCCGCCCAGTCCAGCAGGTTCGGCACGTCGGCGCCGAGGTGGCTGCCGACGATCGTCCCGCCGCCGTGCACGTAGTAGAGGACCCCGGTGCTCTCGGCCGCCGGGCGCAGGACGAGCAGCGGGACGCTCCCCGCGTACTCCTCGGCGACCTTGTACGCCGGGTACGCGGCGGCCAGCTCCTCGACGGTCCGGTGCTCGGCGGCATTCAGCTCACGGCGGCCGGGGATGTCGTCGAGCGAAGCCAGCGGCGGGCGCAGGGCACGCAGGGTTTCGACGACGGGCACCAGCTCCGGGTCGAACGGGGGCGGCGTCATCCGGTGGGGTCCGAGACGACGAGGACCAGCGAGCCTTCGAACGTCGGCTGCTCGCGCAGGCGGCCGTAGCGGCGTTCCCACGTGCCGTCGTCGAGGTCGTGCTGCAGCTCGGCGGCGAACCGGTGGTGCACGCGGTCGTCGACGAAGCTCCACGCCGAGCACGACAGCCGCGCGCCCGGGTCGAGCAGGCGTTCCGGGCGGGCGTAGTAGGCCTCGTTGAAGCCGTCCGTGCAGTCGATCGGGATCGGCACGGGGACGATCGACGTGTGGCCGCCGAGGCCGTCGGCGATGTCGTCGACCGACGGGTAGCGCCCCGCCTCGGTCTCGATGACCTCGGGTGCGTAGTCGAGCAACCAGAACCGCCGCAGCAGGGCCGGGTCGCAGGTGAGGATGGCGACCGGGCCGCGGGTGACCCGGCGCAGCTCCTTCAGGCCAGTCCACAGGTCGTTCCACTGGTGGACGCTGAACGTGCTCATCGCGCCCTCGAACGCCCGGTCCGCGAACGGGAGCTTCTCGGCCACGGCGTCGACCGCGGGCGGCAGGTCCGCCGGACGCTGCGCGCGCATCGACGCGGACGGCTCGACGGCGGTCACTTCCCGGTCTTCGGGTTCGTACGCGCCGGCGCCCGCGCCGACGTTGAGCACGGTCCGCGCGTCTCCCAGCGCGTCGAGGATGTATTGGCCGATGCGAGGGTCCGGCTTGCGGTAGTCGGTGTAGACCCCGCCGATCGCGCCGTAATCCGCGTCCCCGGCGCTGCCGTCCGCACGTCGCTGGCTCATGCCAGAAAACTATCAGCGCTTCCCCGCTGCCACGGCGTTGCTCCGCCGGGCGTAAGCGAACGTCGGACATCCGGCGCAGTCGTCAATTCCTGTCGCAAAGTTGCGTAAGTTCGTCCAACTATTGCGATTTCTTGTCCAGGATTCGTATGATCCCGGTCACAGAGGTCCCCCACCTGCTGCGGAAAGGCCAGTGCCGCCCATGTCTCCCAGCTCTGTCTTCAGCGCGCCCGAAAAAGCCCCGGATCGCTTCCGGGCCAAGAGATTCGGTGCTCTCGCCGCCGCCGTGACCGTCGCGGCCGGCCTGACGATCGCCGCCGTCCCCGCCGGGGGTTCGGCGCTCGCCGCCGGCCGCGGCGCGAGTGTGCCCTTCCTCGAACAGGAAGCGGAGAACGCCGCGACGAACGGCACGATCATCGGCCCGAACCGCGCGGCGGGCACGCTCGCCGGCGAAGCGTCCGGCCGCAAAGCCGTGACGCTGTCCGGTCAGGGCAAGTACGTGGAGTTCACGCTCACCGCCCCGGCGAACTCGATCGACTTCCGCTACAGCGTCCCGGATTCGGTGAACGGCACGATCTCGCTGTACGTCGGCGGTACCCACAACCGCGACGTCCCGCTGACGTCGAAGTGGGCTTGGTACTACGGCTCGTACCCGTTCACCAACAACCCGGGTGACGGCCACGCGCACCACTTCTACGACGAGACCCGCGCGCTGCTCGGCACGTCGTACCCGGCCGGCACGAAGATCAAGCTGCAGGTCGACGCGGGCGACACCACGGCCTCGACCATCGACTTGGCCGACTTCGAGCAGGTCGGCGCGGCGGCGACCCGACCGGCGAACTCGGTGTCCGTCACCGACTACGGCGCCACCGCGGGCGACACGAGCGACGACGCTTCGGCGTTCGACTCGGCGGTCGCGGCGGCTCGCAGTCAGGGCAAGGAGGTTTGGATTCCCGCCGGGACGTTCACCCTCGGCCACCACATCACCGTCGACCAGGTGACGATCCGCGGCGCCGGGCCCTGGTACTCCGTGCTGACCGGCCCGCGTGCCGGGATCTTCGGCAAGGGCGAACCGGCCAGCTGCGGGACGTCGACCTACCCGGGCAACGGCGCGATCCCGGGCACGAGCAGCGCGGTGAAGCTCTACGACTTCGCGATCATCGGCCAGGTCGACGCCCGCGTCGACTGCGACCAGTCCAACGCCATCGGCGGCGCGCTCGGCGGCGGCTCGGTCGTGCAGAACCTGTGGCTGCAGCACACGAAGGTCGGGCTGTGGCTCGACGGGCCGTTCGACGGGCTCACCGTGTCCGGCAACCGGATCCTCGACCAGACCGCCGACGGCCTGAACCTGCACCAGGGCATCAGCAACGTCACCGTGACGAACAACT
Source organism: Amycolatopsis sp. NPDC051371 (assembly GCF_040682155.1). Taxonomy (NCBI): domain Bacteria; kingdom Bacillati; phylum Actinomycetota; class Actinomycetes; order Pseudonocardiales; family Pseudonocardiaceae; genus Amycolatopsis; species Amycolatopsis sp. NPDC051371. The sequence continues at coordinate 77,446 of NZ_JBFBAG010000048.1, read as the reverse complement.
TCCTGCGCAACACCGGCGACGACGGCCTGGCGATGTGGTCCGAGCACGACGCCGACCACCACAACACGTTCTCCTTCAACACCGTGCTGTTGCCGATCCTCGCCAACAACATCGCCATCTACGGCGGGCACGACAACACCGTGTCCGACAACGTCGTGGCCGACAACCAGGACCAGGGCGGCGGCCTCCACATCGCCAACCGGTTCAGCGCGGTGCCGCTCTCGGGCACCACGACCGTCGCGCGCAACACCGCGATCCGCACCGGCGTGCTCGACTCGAACTGGCAGTTCGGCGTCGGCGCGCTGTGGTTCGACGGCCGCGACTCGGCCATCACCGGCCGCGTCGACGTCACCGACCTCGACCTGCAGGACAACAACTACGAGGCCATCCAGTTCATCGACAGCGCCACCACCGACGTGCACTTCACGAACGTGCGCATCAGCGGCGCCGGCACCTTCGCGTGGCAGATCCAGGCCAAGCCCAGCGGTTCGGTGAAGAACGTGGTCGCGACCGGGGTCGGGCGGGCCGGCGTCTACAACTGCATGGGCCCGGACGCGATGAGCGGGCTGGCCGACCAGGGCGGCAACTCCGGCTGGTCGACGACGTTCTGCGGTTCGTGGCCGACGCCGGTGTACGGCTCCGACAACGGCGGCACGACGACTCCCACCACGCCGCCGACCACCACGACGACCACTCAGCCGACCGGGAACCTGGCGCTGCACAAGGCGATCAGCGCGTCGGCGTCCCAGGGCGGGTTCCCGCCGGGCAACGCCGTCGACGGCGACGCGAACTCGTACTGGGAGAGCGCGAACAACGCGTTCCCGCAGTCGTTGACCGTCGACTTCGGGGCCACGGTTTCGGTGTCGCGACTGGTGCTGAAGCTGCCGCCGTCCTCGGCGTGGGGCACGCGCACGCAGACGATCGCGGTCGACGGCCATGTCACTGCCGCCAGCTACACGTTCAACCCCGCGTCCGGCAACACCGCGACCATCACCTTCCCGGCGACGTCGGCGCGCACCCTGCGCCTGACCTTCACCGGCAACACCGGCTGGCCCGCCGGGCAGCTGTCCGAACTCGAAGCCTATTCGTCCTGAGAGGTGCTGACGATGTCCCGTATCCCGGCTCTACTTGCCGCTGCACTCGCGGCATCCGGCCTGGCCGTGCTGTCCGGCGGCACCCCCGCCACGGCCGCGACCTGCCCGACCACGGCGTCCGGCGGCGCGAGCGTGCCGTTCCGGACCGTCGAAGCCGAGTGCTCGGCGACGAACGGCTCGGCCGTCGGCCCCGACTACACGCAGGCCAGCATCGCCTCGGAGGCGTCCGGGCGGCAGGCCGTTCGGATCACGACCGGCCAGTACGTCGAGTTCACGCTCCCCGCGGCGGCGAACTCGATCAACGTCCACTACAACCTGCCCGACGGCTCGTCCGGGCGGCTTTCGGTGACCGTCAACGGGTCCAAGCTCGCGCTGCCCGTGACGTCCCGGTACACCTATGTGGACACCGGCTTCATCACGGGCTCGAAGACGCACCACTTCTTCGACGACGCCCGCGTGCTTTTCGGCCAGAACGCCGCGGCCGGCACGAAGGTCCGGGTCTCGGCCGACTCCGGTGACGTCGGGCAGGCGACCATCGACCTCGCCGACTTCGAGCAGGTCGGCGGCGCGGGCACGAAACCCTCTGCCGCGCTGTCGGTGACCGACTACGGCGCCACCGCGAACGACTCGTCGGACGACACGCAGGCGTTCCGCAACGGTCTGTCCGCGGCGCGCTCGCAGGGTAAGGAGCTGTGGGTTCCGCAGGGCCGGTTCGAGATCGGGTCTGCGTTGCAGATCGACCAGACGACGGTTCGCGGCGCGGGCCAGTGGTACACGGTGCTGCACGGCAACAACATCTTCAACAACGGCAGCGCGTCCGGGAACATCAAGCTGTACGACTTCGCGGTGTTCGGTGACGTGACCGAGCGCAACGACGGCAGCCCGGACAACGCGTTCCACGGCGTCCTCGGGAACGGCTCGGTCGTCAGCGGCCTGTGGATCCAGGACACGAAGTGCGGGCTGTGGCTGATGAACGGCGCGTCGTCGAACCTCACCATCGAGAACAACCGCATCCTCGACACCCAGGCCGACGGCGTGAACTTCGACGGTGCCGTCACGAACTCGACGTTGCGCAACAACTACCTGCGCAACAACGGCGACGACGGCCTCGCGCTCTGGTCCAACGGCCAGGCCGACTCCGGCAACACCCTGGCCAACAACACGATCGTGCAGCCGAACCTGGCCAACGGGATCGCGCTGTACGGCGGCTCGAACAACACGGTGAGCGGCAACCTCGTCCAGGACACGAACGCCCTCGGTGGTGGATACCTGGTCGCGAACCGGTTCAACTCGGTGCCGCTCGGCGGCACGGTCACACTGTCGAACAACACGGCGCTGCGGGCCGGGGCGCTCGACCCGAACTGGCAGTTCGGCGTCGGCGCGCTGTGGTTCGACGCGCGTGACCAGGCGATCACCGGCGTGACGATCCGGGTCACCGGGTTCACGGCGATCCAAAGCCCGTACGAAGCGATCCAGTTCATCGACGGCAACGGCGCCGGCAAGCCGATCCAGGGCGTCACGCTCGACGGCGTCTCGGTGCAGGGTGTGGGGACGTTCGTGGCGCAGTCGCAGACGCAGGGGTCGGTGTCGATCAGCAACCTGAGCGCGTCCGGCGTCGGCGTGACCGGGACGTACAACTGCCCGTACCCGACGTCGATCCCGCGCATGACGTTCGGCGGCTCGGGCAACAGCGGCTGGACCGGCACCTGGGGCGACTGCTCGACGTGGCCCGCGCCGAACTCGGGCCCGCCGCAGCCGCCTACGTCCGGCAGCAACCTCGCGCGCGGCAAGGCGATCAGCGCGTCGGCGTCCGTCGGTGGCTTCCCGCCGTCGAACGCGAACGACGGCAACGCGGACACGTACTGGGAGAGCGCGAACAACGCGTTCCCGCAGACGCTGACGGTGGACCTGGGCGCGGCGGCGTCGATCAACAAGGTGACGCTCCGCCTGCCGCCGTCCTCGGCGTGGGGCGCGCGAACGGAGACGGTGACGATCTCCGGCAGCACGGACGGCGGCTCGTACACGACGCTGGTGGGTTCACGCGGCTACGCGTTCGACCCGGCTTCCGGCAACACGGCGTCGGCTTCTTTCACGGCGACGTCCCAGCGTTTCGTGCGGCTGACGTTCACCGGGAACACGGGCTGGCCCGCGGGTCAGGTGTCCGAGTTCGAAGTGGCGGCTTCGTAGGCTCGGGCATCCGGCAAGCCCGTACCGGTACCTGACACCGGTACGGGCTTGTCATACTTTTGCGCCCAGTTGCTGTAAAGTTTCACTCATGACGCGTCGTCTTGCCGAAGTCGCCCGCCAGGTCGGGGTCAGCGAAGCCACGGTCAGCCGGGTGCTCAACGGCCGGTCCGGGGTGTCCGCCAGCACCCGGGCCGCCGTGCTCACCGCGCTGGACGTGATGGGCTACGAACGCCCCACCCAGCTGCGCGGCGAGCGGGCCCGCCTGGTCGGGCTGGTGCTGCCGGAGCTGCAGAACCCCATCTTCCCCGCGCTGGCCGAGATCATGGGCAACGCCCTCGCGCAGCAGGGGTTCACGCCGGTGCTGTGCACGCGGACGGCGGGCGGGGTGTCGGAGGCGGAGTACGTCGAGCTGCTCCTGCAGCAGCAGGTGTCGGGCGTGGTGTTCGCCGGTGGGCTGTACGCGCAGGCGGACGCGATCCACTCGCACTACCACCACCTCGTCGAGCGGCGGCTCCCGACGGTGCTCATCAACGCGGCGGTCGACCACCTCGGCCTGCCGCAGGTTTCGTGTGACGACGCGGTGGCCGTCGAGCAGGTCGTCGGGCACCTGAGTTCGCTCGGGCACGAGAAGATCGGGCTGGTCCTGGGCCCGTCGGACCACGTGCCGTCCCAGCGCAAGCTCGCGGCGTTCCAGTCGTACGCGGCGAAGCTCGGGCTGCCGGTGCTGGACGAGCTGGTCGAGCACGGCATGTTCTCGATCGAGGGCGGCCACGCGGCGGCGGCCCGCCTGTACCCGCGCGGCGCGACGGCGGTGCTGTGCGCGAGCGACCTGCTGGCCCTGGGCGCGGTCCGCGCGGCGCGACGGCAGGGGCTGTCGGTGCCGGACGACATCTCGGTGGTCGGCTACGACGACTCGGCGTTGATGAACTGCACCGACCCGCCCCTGACGACCACCCGCCAGCCGATCGAGGCGATGGGGCGCGCGGTGGTGGAGCTGCTGGTGAAGCGCATCAACGGCGGTGAGGTGGCGGCTGAGGAGCTGCTGTTCGCGCCGGAGCTGGTGGTCCGGGGGTCGACAGCCCGCCGCACGGCATAGGTCTCCCTCGAAGGCGCGACGGCCTGCCGGCCGTCGCGTCTTTTTCGTACGTCCAGGTCGACGAGGGCGAGAGCGCGGCCGCAGCCTGTTCGTAACTTGCAACTTCTCGTCGCCTTATTGCGTCGATCTGCTCTCACACTTTAGAGTGACCGCAATCACGTGACAGCCGTCGCGACCCGAGAAGAGGCTTGAGATGAGCAGTCCCTGGTCCCGATCCTTGCCCCGCCGGATGTTCTGCCTGCTGGCCGCAGGCGGCCTCGCGCTGGGGGTGGCCGCCTGCGGCGACGACGGCGACACCGCCGCCGCGCCCGGGGGCAAGGTGAAGATCACGGTCACCGGCCAACCGCCCACCAGTCAGCCGTTCGAGCGCAGCGTGTTCGACGCCGACGTCAAGGAGTTCGAGGCTTCCCACCCGAACATCGACATCGATCCGCACGAAGGGTTCATGGACCCGAAGACGTTCTCCGCGAAGCTCGCCGGCGGGCAGCTCGAGGACGTCTACTACGTCTACTTCACCGACCCGGCGCAGATCATCGCGCGCCGTCAGGCCGCCGACATCACGGAAGCTGCGAAGAGCGTTCCGCACATCAACGACATCAAGCCGGAACTCCTCGACAACTTCCGGGACGCGAGCGGCAAGCTCTACGGCCTGCCGACGATGAACTACACGATGGGCCTGGTCTACAGCCGCCCGCTGTTCCAGAAGGCCGGGCTCGACCCGGACAAGCCGCCGACCACCTGGGACGAGGTCCGCGCGGACGCCAAGAAGATCGCCGCGCTGGGCAACGGCACCGTCGGGTACGCCGACTACAGCAAGAACAACCAGGGCGGCTGGCACATGACCGGCTGGCTGTACTCGATGGGCGGCGACATCGCCCGCAAGGACGGCGACAAGTGGGTCGCCGACTTCAACAACGAAAAGGGCAAGCAGGCCCTCCAGTACCTGCACGACATGCGCTGGACCGACAACTCGATGGGCGCCAAGCAGCTCCTCGAAGCCACGGACGTCCAGCGCATGATGGGCGCCGGCCAGCTCGGCATGTACATGGCCGCCCCGGACAACGTTCCTGTGCTGGTCAAGCAGTTCAACGGCAAGTACGAGGACTACGGCATCGCCGGCATGCCCGGCGGCCAGGGCACGCTGCTCGGCGGCGAGGGCTACATGATCAACCCGAAGGCCTCGCCGGACAAGGTCAAGGCCGGCCTCGAGTGGATCCAGTGGAAGTACCTCAACCCGGACCGCTTCGAGAAGCACATCCAGCAGTACGTCGACGGCAAGCAGCCGGTCGGCCTGCCCGCCGAGCCGACCCCGGACGTCTGGACGGGCTCGGTCCGCGAGCAGCAGCTGGCCCTGAAGGCCAAGTACGCCAACGTCCCCGCGAAGAACTACCAGTCCTATGTGGACACGACCAGCAAGATCAAGGGCAGCATCGAGCCGCCGAACGCGCAGCAGATCTACGCCGCGCTCGACAGCGTGATGCAGGCGGTGCTGACCGACCAGAACGCGAACCTCGACCAGCAGCTGTCGTCCGCGTCGTCGAAGGTCAACAGTGTCCTCGCCCAGGTCAAGTAGCCTCCTCGCCTGGCCCGCGACGTCCTCGTCGCGGGCCAGGCGGCCGGTCGCTTCCCCGGAAGAACGCCGCCGCACCGGCCTCAAGCGCAAGCTCAAGGAGAACCTCACCGCGTACGGCCTGCTCTGCGCCGCGCTCGTGGTGTTCGCCCTCTTCTCCTGGTACCCGATCGTGCGCGGGGTCCTGCTGAGCTTCCAGCAGGTCGACTTCGTCAACGCGCCGACGTGGGTCGGGTTCGACAACTTCAGCCGGCTCTTCGCGGACCCGCTGTTCGGCGTCGCCTGGCGCAACACGCTGCTGTTCACCGGGCTGGCGCTGGTCTTCGGCTTCGCCGTCCCGTTCCTGACGGCCGTGCTGCTGAACGAGATCCGGCACGCGAAGGCGTTCTTCCGGCTCGCCGTCTACCTGCCGGTGATGCTGCCGCCGGTCGTGACGGCGCTGATGTGGAAGTGGTTCTACGACCCGGGTCCGGGCCTGTTCAACTCCGCGCTCGGCGCGGTGGGGCTGCCCGGCGGCCAGTGGCTCGACTCCTCCACCACCGCGATGCTGTCGCTGGTGTTCGTCTCGACGTGGGCGAACATGGGCAGCACCACGCTCATCTACCTGGCCGCGCTCGGCACGATCCCCGGCGAGCTCTACGAAGCCGCGGAGCTCGACGGCGCCGGGCTGTGGAAGCGCCTGCGGCACGTGACGTTCCCGCAGACGCGGTTCGTCCTGCTGGTGCTCCTGCTGCTGCAGATCGTCGCGACGATGCAGGTGTTCACCGAGCCGTACGTGATGACCGGCGGTGGGCCGGACGATTCGACGGTCACCGTGCTCCTGCTGCTCTACCGGTACGCCTTCGTCTACAACGACTTCGGCTCGGCGAGCGCGATGAGCCTGCTGCTCTTCATCGCGCTGGGCGTGTTCTCGGCGTGGTACGTCCGGCTGACGCGGAAGGCGGACCAGTCATGAGGACCCTCGTCTCGCCCGGCGCTTTGCGCAGCCCGCGCGGCAAGGTCGTCTACGGCGTCGTCTTCGCCTGCACGCTGGTGCTGTTTCTCCTGGCCTTCATGTTCCCGCTGTACTGGGTGATCACCGGCGCGATGAAGTCCCCGCAGGAACTGGCGCAGACGCCGGCGACGCTCGTCCCGCACGAGTGGCACCCGGAAACCTTCGCCGACGCGTGGGACCAGCTGAGCCTGGGCAAGTACTTCCTCAACACGCTCGTCGTCGCCGGCGGCGCATGGCTGGCGCAGCTGGCCATCGATGTCCCGGCCGCGTTCGCGCTGTCGAAGCTGCGCCCGAAGTTCGGCAACGTCGTGCTCGGGCTGATGCTGGCGACGCTGATGCTGCCGGCCACGGCACTGCTGGTCCCGACGTACGTGACGGTGACGGACCTGCCGCTGCTGCACCTCAACCTGATCAACTCGCCGACCGCGGTCTGGCTCCCGGCGGCCGCGAACGCGTTCAACATCTACCTGCTGAAGCGGTTCTTCGACCAGATCCCGGACGAGCTGATCGAGGCGGCGCGCATCGACGGCGCCGGGCCGGTGCGCACGCTCTGGCGGATCATCCTGCCGATCTCGCGGCCGATCCTGGCCGTGGTGTCGATCCTCGCGGTGGTCACCGCGTGGAAGGACTTCATCTGGCCGCTGCTGGTGTTCCCGGACACCGAAAAGCAGACGCTCTCGGTGATGCTGCAGCGGGTGGCGATCGACATGCCGCTCAACGTGCTCGTCGCCGGGATGGTGCTGGCCAGCCTGCCGATGGTGGCGCTGTTCCTGGCCTTCCAGCGGCAGATCCTCGCCGGGCTGACCGCCGGCAGCATCAAGGGCTGAGCCGGGTTTTCACGACGACTAGGAGGGCACTTTCGTGACCGACAAGACCGGCTGGTGGCGGAGCGCGGCGATCTACCAGGTCTACATCCGCAGCTTCGCGGACGGCAACGGCGACGGCGTGGGCGACCTCGCCGGCGTCCGCGCCCGGCTGGACCAACTGGCCGACCTGGGGATCGACGCGATCTGGTTCACCCCGTGGTACCCCTCGCCGATGGACGACGGCGGCTACGACGTCGCCGACTTCCGCGACATCGAGCCGCTCTTCGGCACGCTCGCCGAGGCGGAGGACCTGATCGCCGAGGCGCACGCCCGCGGCATCCGGGTGATCATCGACATCGTGCCCAACCACTGCTCCGACGAGCACCGGTGGTTCCAGGCCGCGCTCGAAGCGGGCCCGGGATCGCCGGAGCGGCAACGGTTCTGGTTCCGCCCCGGCCGCGGGCCGGACGGCGCCGAGCCGCCGAACAACTGGAAGTCGCGCTTCGGCGGGTCCGCGTGGACGCGCGTGGCCGACGGCGAGTGGTACCTGCACCTCTACAGCTCCCGCCAGCCCGACTTCAACTGGGACAACCCGGAGATCCGCACGGAGTTCGAAGACGTGCTGCGGTTCTGGTTCGACCGCGGCGTGGACGGCTTCCGCATCGACGTCGCCGACGGGCTCGTCAAGGACCCGCGGCTGCCCGACGTCGACGACGGCGACGAGACGCCGTTCTCCGACATGGAGGGCCTGCACGAGATCTACCGGTCGTGGCGCAAGATCGCCGACAGCTACGCGGGCGAGCGCGTGCTGGTCGGCGAGATGTGGCTGGAGGACATGTCCCGCGCCGCGCGTTACCTGCGCCGCGACGAGCTGCACTCGGCGTTCAACTTCGACTTCCTGGTCTGTCCCTGGGATTCCGAGCGCTTCCGCGACGTCATCACCCGCACGCTGCGCGCGCACAACGAGGTCGGCGCGCCGGCCGCGTGGGTGCTGTCGAACCACGACGTGACGCGGCACGTCACGCGGTACGGAAGGCAGGGCGACACCGGGTTCAGCTTCGCGAACCGGCTGCACGAGCTGCCGGTGGACCTCGAGCTGGGCACCCGGCGGGCCCGGGCGGCGGCGCTGCTGACCCTGGCGCTGCCCGGCGGTCTGTACGTCTACCAGGGCGAGGAGCTGGGGCTGTGGGAGGTCCTGGACATCGCGGACGACCTGCGCCAGGACCCGGTGTGGGCCCGCACGAACGGCGCCGACCCGGGCCGCGACGGCTGCCGGGTGCCGATCCCGTGGTCGGGTGACGAGCCGCCGTTCGGCTTCGGCTCCGGGGACGCGTGGCTGCCGCAGCCCGAGGAGTGGAAGGCCTACACGGCGGAAGCGGAGGCGGCGGACCCGGCGTCGATGCTGTCGCTCTACCGCTCCGGGCTCCACCTGCGGCGGGACCTTCCCCCGGGTGAGCTGGAGTGGCTCTCCCTCGGCGAAGGGGTGCTGGCGTTCCGGCTCGGGACGGGGTTCACGTTCGCGCTGAACTTCTCGGCGTCGCCGGTGCCGCTCCCGGCGGGCGAAGTCCTGCTGGCCAGCGGCGAGGTCACGGACTCCCTGCCCACCGACACCGCGGTCTGGCTGCGCGGCTAAAACGCACCGGAGGCCGCCGCCGAGCGAACTCGGCGGCGGCCTCCGGTGGATCAAGCGCTACTTCGTGAGCTGCAGGACGTCGATGCCCCGGGCGTTGTCGGCGACGTAGACGTACTTGCCGTGCCAGTACGGCGCCCACGCGCTCGCGTCACCCGGGCGGTAGTAGGCGATCTGGCGCGGGTTCGTCGGGTCGCTGACGTCGAGGAACCGCGTGCCCTGCGCGTAGAACGACTGCACCAGGATCTTGCCGCGGACGTCGAAGTAGTGCGCGGAGCAGTCGTCCGACGCCGGGTCGCTGCCCTCCTGGCCGTTGACGCCCCACGTGCCGACGCTCTCCAGGCGGAACGGCTGCTCGGGTGTCGAACGCCAGCCTTCGCCGTGGTAGGAGCCCTTCAGCGACGAGATCGTCAGGACGCCGTCGCCCGCGCAGCCGTCGACGAAGTTCTCCTCCGTCGCGTAGATCAGGTCTTGACCGCGCCAGGCGCCGTCGCCGACGCGGTTCCCGGCCGGGTGGAAGCTGTTGTGCATGAACCGCGAGGGCGCCGCCGTCTCGGCGATGCCACCACCGGCATACGGCACCGGCTCGTGCGCCGTCGCGCGGCGGATCCTGCCGGTCAGCGGGTCCCGGTGAATCCCGGAAGTCCAGTAGCCGCGCACGCCGCCGCGGCCGGACACCCAGGCCACGCCGTTGCCGTCCACCTGGACGTCGTGCACGTAGTCGGTCTTGCCGTCGTTGCGGGCCAGCTCGATCGGCTGCGGGTTCACCTTCGGGTGGCGCGGGTCGCGGATGTCGGTGACCCAGATCGGCCGTCCACCCCAGTCGGCGGGCTGGTCGTCGGCCTTCGCCGGGCCGCCGGTCCACAGGTAGCGGCAGCCGTCGACGCAGCTGGTCGTGTGCCCGGCCGGCACCTTCGTGTAGCTGAGGATCGCCGGGGCCTCGGGCTTCGACACGTCGACGACGTAGATGCCGGACTCACCGGTGTGCGTCGTGCCGCCGAACGCACGCGGGTCGCGGGACAGGAACACCAGCTTGCGGTTCTGGTCGACCTCGGTGTCCTCGGTCTCCCACAGCCCCGGCAGGCTGACCTGCCCGACCAGCTTCGGCGCGGCCGGGTTCTTCGTCAGGTCGTAGACTTTCAGCCCGAACTCGCCGGACACGACCATGACGTCGCGGCGGCCGTAGTCGAGGAAGTTGACCGAGATGGCGCCGGCGGCGTCCGGCACGTTGCCGACGGCCTTGACGTTCTTGATCGCCCCCGGGTCGCCCAGGGTGCGGGCGGCCGGAACAGCGGGTTTGTCGTCCTCGCCGCAGGCGGCGGCCGGAAGCCCGGTCGCGACCAGCGTGGCGCTGACGGTGACGGCGGCGAAGCACGACCGGAGCCAGGTGCGCACGAAACCTCCCAGAACGCGTGATCCCCGGGGAACGGTACGACGGAGATCAACCGGACACAACCGCCTTTGGTTGCCTCCTGACTGGTAGGACTGGCGCATGCGCTTGCTCGTCCTGCTCGCCTCGCTCGTCACGGTGGCCCTCGCCGTCACAGGCTGTTCCGATCCCGGCCCGGCCCGGCCCGGCGTCCTGTCCGCCGGCATCCGCGAGCCCGCGACGCTGCTGCCCGCCGACGTCACCGACCAGGCGGGCCGGCTGGTGACCGGTGTGCTGTGGACTCCGCTCGCCGACTACGACGCGGCGACCGGGGAGCTCACGCCGCGGGCGGCCGAGTCGATCGAGAGCACCGACCGGGTGCACTGGACGGTCAAGCTGCGGCCAGCGACGTTCCACGACGGCACCCCGGTCACCGCCCAGTCCTATGTGGACACGTGGAAAGCGGTCGCTGCTTCGCAGTGGGCGGCCGCGCCGGTGTTGACGAAGTTGTTGCGGGCCCGCTCGATCACGGCGTCCACTCCGGACACGATCGCTGTTGTCCTGGATCGCCCGTCCGGCCAGGTCCCCGCGCTGCTCTCGGCGCCTGGTCTGGTGCCACTGCCCGCGTCGGTGCTCGCTTCGCACGACTGGAAGGGCTTTGCCGCGGCACCCGTCGGGAACGGCCCGTACCGGCTGGACGGCGCCTGGCGGCCCGGCTCGGGCGGCACGCTCAAACGCGTCGGCGACGGTGTCGGCAAGGCCGCGGAGATCGAGCTGCGCGTCGGCGACCCGGCCGCCCAGTACGACGCGATCAAGGCGGGCACGCTCGACCTCGCCACCGAGGTCCCCGGCGAGAAGCACGACGCCATGCACGACGACTTCGGCGACGACCACCACGCAAGCTGGGCGTTGCCGCGAGCCGGCTACCTGGCGTTCCCCGTGGCGAACCCCCGGTTCGCCGACGCGACGGTCCGCCACGGCTTCGCCCTCGGCGTCGACCGCGCGGCCCTCGAAGCCGGCCCGCTCGCCCACCAGGCCGACCCGGCCAAGGCACTGCTGCCGCCGGCGGACGCCCCCGGCGAGCGCTCGGGCACGTGCCGTCCGTGCAGCTTCGACGCGGCGGCCGGCAAGGCCCTCCTGCAGCAGGCCGCGTTCCCGGGCGGCGCGACCGTCTACTTCGGGCCTTCGACGGAGGCATGGACGCGGACGCTCGTGGTCGGCCTGCACAAGGCCCTGGACGTTTCGGTGACCGCGCAACCCTTGTCCGGCGCGGCGGATGGTCCGTCCACGCTGGACGTTTCGCTGGCCACGGCGAGCCCGTACGAGCTGTTGTCGAGGCTGGCATCGGAGTCGGGCTACACCGACGAGGTGTTCCGCCAGAACTTGGAGCTGGCGGACGCGGCGGCGACGCCGGAGGAGTCGGGCGAGCTGTACCGGCTGGCGGAGAACCAGCTTTTGCGCGACCTCCCGGTGGCCCCGCTGTGGTCCGGCCACGGCCACGCGGTGTGGTCGTCGCGGGTCCACGACGTCCTGACGACGCCGTTCACCGGCCCGGTGCTGGCAGGGATCGGGGTTTCGTGACCTGGGAGCCGGCGCCGTTGTCCGAGGTCGTCGAGCTGTTCTCGGCGGTCCGGGCACCGTGGTGGATCGCGGGCGGCTACGCGATCGAACTCGCGGTGGGGCGGGCGTTCCGCGAGCACGCCGACGTCGACGTCCTGCTCCTGCGGCGCGACCAGCTCGGACAGCGCGGCGGCGAGTACGAACGTCTTGAAAGACTCATTCAGGTCTTCGGAGGTCCTGAATGACTCATTCAAGACCTTTGGTCCGGGCTACCGAGCCTGGCCCGGGCTCGACGAGCGCCCGGACTCCAGCGGCCCGAACGTCAAAAAAACTTGCCACGCGAGACACTAGACCGCGGCGTACTTCCCGAGAGTCTCGATGAACGCCGTCGTCAGCGGATCCGGCGCGGCCCGCGTGTAGGCGGCCAACGTCCGGCGCACCGGCACGCTCGGGCGCAGGACCCGTCCGTCGAACCGGGCCGGCAGCACGTTCGCCGGGACCAGCGCCGGCCCGAGGCCCGCCGCCGCGAGGATCGGCGCCGCCGCCGTCTGCTCGGTGCGGACCGCCGCTCGGGGGCGGAACCCGGCCGCCGCGCACGCCGCGTCGACCAGCTCCGCCAAACCGTTGCCCGGCGCGTAGTGCACCCACGCGCAGCCGGCGAGCGTGGCCAGGTCGACGACACCCGCCGCGGAGTCTTCCGAAGCGCCGTCCGCCGGGAGCACGACCACGAACTCCTCCACCCCGAGTTCCCGCACCGGCCCGGTCCACGCCGCCGGCAGCGGGCCGAGCGCGACGTCGGCCTCGCCCGCCGTCATCGCCTCCCGCAGCTCGTCGGCGTGGCGGAACTCGATCAGCCGGACGTCGACGCCGGGCCGGTCGCGCCGCCACACGCGCAACGCCGGCGGCAGCACGCCCAGGCTCATCGAGTAGACGGTCGCGACCTGCAGTTCCCCCGCCGTCGTGCCGGAGGCGAGCCGGGCGGCGCAGCGCGCGCGTTCGGCGTCGGCCAGCGCCGCCCGCGCGTGCGGCAGCATCGCCCGGCCCATCGGCGTGAGCCGGACGGTCCGGGGCAGGCGTTCCAGCAACGGCCCGCCGAGGCCCTGTTCGAGGGCCCGCATCTGGTGCGACAACGCGGGCTGCGTCACGTGGAGCTGCTCGGCCGCGCGGGTGAACGAGCCGGTGTCGACCACCGTGACCAGGTACTCGAGCTGCCGCAAGCTTGCCATGACGAAAGCTTATCGCACTGGTGATTACTAAGCCTTGGACTTATCACCGCACCGCGCCCAACCTGGAGACATGGAACGCAAGACAGCCCTGGTCGCCGGGGCGAACGGGATCATCGGCCGCAACCTCGTCGAGCACCTCAGGGCGGACGGGGGCTGGGACGTCATCAGCGTCTCGCGCCGCGGCGGTCTCGCCGTCGATCTGCTCGACGCGGCGGACACCCGGGCGAAGATCGGGGCGCTGACCGGCGTCACGCACCTCTTCTACGCGGCTTACCAGGACCGGCCGACCTGGGCCGAGCTGGTCCCGCCGAACCTGGCGATGCTGACGAACCTCGTCGACGCCGTGGACCCGGCCGCCCTCGAGCACGTCAGCCTGATGCAGGGGTACAAGGTCTACGGTGCGCACCTCGGCCCGTTCAAGACGCCGGCGCGCGAGACCGACGCCGGGCACATGCCGCCGGAGTTCAACGTCGACCAGCAGCGGTTCCTGGAGCAGCGAGGAGGCTCCTGGTCGGCGATCCGGCCGTCGGTGGTCGGCGGCACGGCACTGGGCAACCCGATGAACCTGGCGCTGGTGATCGCGGTGTACGCGTCGATCTCGAAGGAGCTCGGCCTGCCGCTGCGGTTCCCCGGCAAGCCCGGCGCGTACGACAGCCTGCTGGAGATGACGGACGCGGGCCTCCTGGCCGACGCGACGGTCTGGGCGACGGGCCACGAGGGCGCGTTCAACATCGCGAACGGCGACCTGTTCCGGTGGAGCGAGCTGTGGCCGAAGCTGGCGGCGTACTTCGGCCTCGATGTCGCCCCTCCACTGCGGATGTCCCTTGTGGACGTCATGGCCGACAAAGCTCCACTGTGGACTTCGCTCGCCGCGGAACACGGCCTCACGGCGTCTTATGCGGACGTCTCAGCGTCATGGTCGTTCGGCGACTTCGTGTTCGGCTGGGACTACGACATGTTCGCGGACACGTCGAAGTCGCGCCGCGCGGGTTTCCACACGTACGTCGAGACGGAGCAGATGTTCTACCGGCTCTTCGACGAATTCCGCAAGGCGCGGGTGATCCCCTAGCCGCGGCCGATGAACGGCATGGTCGTCGCGGTGACGGTGAGGAACTGGACGTTGGCGTCGAGCGGCAGGCCCGCCATGTAGCGCACGGCGTCCGCGACGTGCCGGACGTCGAACGTCGGCTCGGCGACGACCCGGCCGTCGGGCTGCTGGATGCCGGCGGCCATCCGCTCGGTCATCTCGGTGGCCGCGTTGCCGATGTCGATCTGCCCGCAGGCGACGTTCCACGCGCGGCCGTCGAGCGAGATCGACCGGGTGAGGCCGGTGACAGCGTGCTTCGTCGCGGTGTAGGCGACGCTCGCGGGCCGCGGGGCGTGCGCGGAAATGGAGCCGTTGTTGACGATCCGGCCGCCGCGCGGGTCCTGGTCCTTCATCAGCCGCACGGCCTGCTGAGCGCAGAGGAACATGCCCGTGAGGTTGACGTCGACGGTCCGCTTCCAGTCCTCGACGGACAGATCCGCCACGGTCCCGGCGGCGCCGATCCCGGCGTTGTTGACGAGCAGGTCGAGGCGCCCCCACCGTTCGCGAACCGCGGCGAACAACGCGGCGACGGACTCTTCGTCGGCGACGTCGGTGGGCACGACGAGAGCGTTCGCGGAGTCCGTGGCGGTCTCGGTCAGCGCTTCGGCCCGGCGTCCCGCCAAGGCGACGGACCAGCCGTCCTCCAGGAGGGCCCGCGCCACCGCCCGCCCGATGCCCGAACCTGCCCCGGTCACCACCGCCGTCTTCGCCATCACGCCTCCTAGACTGCCCGCATGGGACTTCGCGAGCGCTTCCAGGCCGGGCTGGCCCGGCAACTCGGCCACCCTAGCGGCCTGCGGGGCAGGCTCGTCGGAGCGATGCTCAACCGCCGCAACCGCGCAGCGGTGGTGAAAGCGGTGGCGGCCCTGGAACTGTCGGGCGGCGAAACCGCCTTGGACATCGGCTTCGGCGGCGGCCTCGGCCTCGGGCTCCTGCTGCGGGAAACCACCTCGGTCCGGGGCGTGGAGATCTCGCGGACCATGCTCGAGCGGGCCCGCGCCACGTTCCGCGGGGAGATCGCCGCGGGCAGGCTGGCGCTGAGCGAGGGGCCGATGACGGCATTGCCCCTCGACGACGGTTCGGTCGACGCGGTCGTCACGACGAACACGGTCTACTTCGTCGACGACCTCGACGCCGCGCTCGCCGAGATCGCGCGGGTGCTCGCGCCGGGCGGACGCTTCGTGCTGGGCGTCGGCGATCCGGACATGATGGCCCGGGCCCGGATGCTGACCGACAACGGCTTCCGCATCCGGCCCGTGCCCGAGCTGGAGACGGCGCTGACCGCGGCCGGGCTGAGCCCGCTGCGGCACGAGCGGTTCGCCCACAGCGGCCTCGGCTTCCACCTGCTGGTCACGCGCAAATAGGGCCCGGCGAGCGCCGGGCCCTATTCGCGATCGGCACCTACTTCGCCGCCACCCCCAGCGCGGCGAGCGCCGGGCCGGCCATGATCACGCCGTCGCCGGTCACCGTGTCGAACCCGGGCGTCCCCAGGTCGATCGCCGACGACACCAGCGCGCTCCGGATCTGCGCCGGCGTCGCGGTCGGCTTGCCCGACAGGAGCAGCGCCGCGATCGCCGCCGCGTGCGGGGCCGCCGCCGACGTGCCGTAGAACGGCTGGAAGCCGGTCACCGACGTCGCCACGCCGTCCGCCGCCGTGATGTCCGGCTTGTTCCGGGTCGTACCACCGGTCGAGGACACGTTGCCCGGCGTGACCGCCGTACCGTCCGCGTTGTAGAACAGGTGACGCTTGCCGTCGGAGGAGAAGCGCTCCCACTTGCTCGCCGCGCTGAACAGGCCGGGGTACGGGCCCACCGGGTTGGCCGGGTCACCGGCTTCCAGCGGCCGCGTGAACGCGGGGCCGGCCGGGGCCGCCGCCACGCTGAACGCGCTCGCCGCCGACGAGTGGCCGTTCGTGACGCCGTTGGTGCTGAACGCCTTCAGTGAACCCGAAGCCACGAACCGGCCGCGGATCACGTTGAGCGCGATGAACCGGTCGGCGCCGCTGTACTTGACCACCGCGACCTTGTAGCCGGAGCCCGTCGAAGGCACGTTCGCGATCTCGTACGGGTTCTGCGAGCCGGACTGGCCGTTCTCGCTCGACGCCACGACGCTGCCCGCCGAGTTCAGGATGAACAGGTCGTAGTCGTTGGCGGACTTGCCCCACGGGTCGGACCAGAACAGCGTCACGGGCTTGCCGAGCGAGCCGGCCGAAAGTGCGTCGAAGTTCTGCGTCGTGGCGCTCGGGTCGAAGTCGTGCGGGGTGCCGGTGACGCCGCTGATCTTCGACGAAGAGGCGCGGAAATCGCCCTCGTAGTAACCGCTCGTGCCGTCGGCCGCGTTGCCCGAGTTGCCGGCCGAGGAGAAGTAGAGGACGCCGGCCGCGGTGACCTCGTTGACCGCCTGCGCGACCTGCGTGTCCTGGAACGGCGACTCGTCGAAGTAGGCGACGTCGTCGACGATGATCGTGCAGTGGCCGGTGGTGCGCAGCGCCCGGATGTTCGCGGCGAAGCTGGCCTCGCTGGTGAACGCGGTCGCGAAGCCGAGCGCGGCGTTCGGCGCGAGGTCGTGGACGATCTCCAGCATCGCGGTGCCCTCGTCGCCGCTGCCCTTCTGGCCGGACAGGACGTCCACCGTGGGCAGCTCGCCGGCGCTCTGAGACTTCGCGAGCGAGTCGACGCCGTCGGAGAGGACGCAGACCTTGACGCCGGAACCGCTGACGCCGTAGGTGGTGCGGGCGGTGTCGGCACCGTGCGCCTTGTCGCCCTCGGAGACCTGGGTCGCGGCGGCGGCCTGTGCCGCGGCGGCCTGGCGGAAGTCCCGGTTGCCCTGCTCGCTCCAGGTCGTCGCCTGCGCGGCAGGCTTGACTTCGGCGACGTCGGCGCGGCCGGCGATCGCGTCCACGGCGGACAGCGGGAGGTCGGCGCGGACGGCGCCACTCGCGGCGAAGCGGACGGTGCCGCCCGCGGCCTTGACCGCGTTCGCGACGGCCTGGTCACCGGTGGCGGCGATCTCGACCGAGACGGTGCCGGCGCCGCTGACGCCGAGGCCCGAGCGGTAGTCGGGCAGCTTCGCGGCGAGGGTCCGGTCGGCCCGCAACCGCTTCTCGACGACGAGCTGGCTCGATTGCTTGCGCTCGGCGGGGGTCAGGCTCTTCTTGATGCCCTGGAGCGCGCTGATGCCCGCCTCGGTGCGCGCGGCGGCCGCGTCCACCGTGGACGGCTGCGCCACCGAAACCCCCGTCGTCAGCAGCAACGCGCCGACCGTCAGCGGAACCGCGTGCGCGGCGACCCGGCTGAATCTCACCATCGATTTCTCCCTGCGCTACTCGGTCACTCGACCGAATGACACCCGACCGGGTGTAATGGGGAGAATCTAAGGAGTGACCGGGCAGGGATCCAGCGACCAAAGTCGGGAACGTCCGTTCGTCCACATCCTGGAACGATCGGGGAAACATGAGAACGATTTTCCCCGGCCGTGCCCGGTCTCGATCTCGCGATGAGCCGAAGACGATCATCATCCACGGCGAACAGGTGATCGCCTGTTTCAAAGCCGTCCGCGACTTCGTGGTGTTCACGGACAAGCGCCTGGTCGCGGTGAACGTCCAGGGCGTCACGGGCAAGAAGAAGGATTTCACTTCACTGCCCTACAGCAAGATCCAGGCGTTCTCGATCGAAACGGCGGGCACCTTCGACCTGGACGCCGAACTCGATCTCTGGTTCAGCGGCCTCGGCAAGGTACGTCTGGAGTTCAAGGGCAGCGCGGACATCCGCCAGCTGGGCCACCTGATCGCGTCCCACGTACTCTGAAGTCAAGGCCAGGGCAGCACCCACAGCCGCGGCCACTGGGTCAGCCACCGGGCGGCTTTGGCTTCGTAGACCTCGCGCGGGGCGAGCCCCGGGTTCGGCCGCACGACCATCCCGAACAGATCGCCGAGCCCGCGCGGCGCGTGGAAGTGCCAGGTCCCGTCACGCCGGAGGCGGACGCCGACGCACGAGCAGACCGAAGGGAAGGCGTCGATCGCCGCCTCCGTGGTCGCGTAGGGCGGGCAGGGAAGGCCGAACTTGGCTTCGTACCAAAGGTGCACGCGGGCTTCGTTGCGCACTTCCACCTCGACGGGGAGGTCGTCGCAGGCGGCCGCCACGGTCCGGATCACGCGGTCTTCGGCATCCCAGCCGAGGTCGGCGGCGTCGTGGTAGACGAGGTCGTAGTCCTTGATCCCGCGTGCGGCGTCCCGCTCGTCGAGGACGTTCCACACGGTCTGCACGACGCACCCGGCGGCGAAGTACCAGTGCGGCAGGTCGAACTCCCGGGCCCGGCGCAGCAGCTCGACGAGGATCTCGTTGTGCGCCAGGACGTCCCGAAGTCGGTCGAAATCCGCCATGCGTCCATCGTAGGCTGCGGCATGGTCGAAATCCGCCGCGCGACGGCGCACCAAGCCGGCGCGTTGACCGCACTGATGCACGCATCATCTGCGTACCAAGGCGTCTACGCGTCGATCCTCGACGGCTACGCGGTCACGCCCGGCTACGTCGAAACGAACCCGACCTTCGTCGCCATGACCGGCGACGAGATTCTCGGCTTCTACGCGCTGCTCGAGGATCCACCGGAACTCGACATCCTGTTCGTGGCGGACGCCGCGCAGGGGCTGGGCCTCGGGGCGCGCCTGGTCGCCCACCTGCTCGAGGAAGCCCGCACGCGAGGGATGCGCAGCGTCCGCGTCGTCTCGCACCCGCCCGCCCTGCCGTTCTACCTCCGGATGGGCGCGCGGCGCACCGGGACGATCCCGCCGGTCCCGCCGAAGGTGCGGTGGGACCGGCCGGAGCTCCGCTTCGACGTCCCTACAGGTTGATCATGTGCCCGGCGAGGCCGTGGAGAGCTTCCTTGACCGCCTCACCCAGCGTCGGGTGCGCGTGCACGTTCCGAGAAACCTCGTGCACGGTCAAATCCCACTGCTGAGCCAAAGTCAGCTCCGGCAGCAGCTCGGTGACATCCGGCCCGATGAGGTGCCCACCGATCAGCTCCCCGTACTCGGCGTCGCTGATCAGCTTGACGAACCCACCGGCGTCGCCCAGCCCCTGAGCCTTTCCATTGGCGGTAAAGGGGAACTTCGCCACCCGGACGTCGAAACCCTTCTCCCGAGCCTGCTCCTCGGTCCACCCGAAACTCGCGATCTGAGGCTGGCAGTAGGTGGCCCGGGGAATCATCGGGAAGTCGAGCTCCATGGTCTCCGCACCGGCGATGGTCTCCGCCGCGACCACGCCCATCGACTCGGACGCGTGCGCGAGCATCAGCTTCGCCGTCACGTCGCCGATCGCGAAGATGTGGTCGACGTTCGTGCGCCCGCGGCCGTCGATCGCGATCGCCCCGCGGTCGGTGAGAGAAACGCCCGTCTTCTCCAGCCCGTAGCCCTCGACCCGCGGCTGAAAACCGATGGCCTGCAGCACCTTTTCGGCCTCGAGGACCTGCTCACCGTTCTTCTCCGACGACACGGTCACGCGCACCGGCGAACCGGATTCGTCGATCGACTCGACGCGGGTCGAGGTCAGCACCTTGATACCCAGCTTCCGGTACCGGCGCGAAAGCTCAGCCGACACCTCGGCGTCCTCCAGGGGCACCATGCGGTCGAGGAACTCGACGATCGTGACGTCGACGCCGTAGTTGTGCAGCACGTAGGCGAACTCGACGCCGATCGCGCCCGCGCCGGCGATGATGATGCTCGACGGCAGCTCGCTCGAGAGGATCTGCTCTTCGTACGTCACCACGCGCGAGCTGCGCGACGTCCCGGGCAGCAGCCGCGTGGTCGCGCCCGTGGCGATGATGCAGTGGTCGAACGTCACCTGCGACCCGTTCACCTCGAGGGTGTGGTCGTCGACGAACGTGCCGTGCCCGTCGAACTCGGTGATCTTGTTCTTCTTCATGAGGAAGTGCACGCCCTTGACGCGCCCGTCGGCGACCTTCCGGCTCCGCTCGTAGGCGGCCGTGTAGTCGACCTTGATCGGGCTGTCGGACGAGATGCCGAACGCCTTCGCCTCCTGCGTCACGACGTGCGCCAGTTCGGCGTTGCGCAGCAGGGCCTTCGACGGGATGCACCCGACGTTCAGGCAGACGCCACCCCAGTACTTCTCCTCGACCACCGCGGCGCTCAGCCCCAGCTGCGACGCGCGAATCGCCGCGACGTACCCGCCGACTCCGGCCCCCAAGACGACGACATCAAAGTGTTGTGCACTCATACGCCCGAAACTACCCCTTCCGCCAGGTCCGGGCGGGGTGACGCGGACCTCAGGCGGCGACCGGGCGCTCCTCGCCGCGGATCGTCTCGAGCAGCGCCGTCACCGCCGCCATGATCCGGGCCGTCGCCTCCTCCAGCACCTCGCGGGTGAGCGGCCGGTCACGCAGGTCGGACAGGTCGACCGGTGGTCCCGCGACCAGGTCGACCGTCTTGCGCGGCAGCCCGCGGGGGAACCACGCCGTCGACGGCAGCAGGTGGTGCGTGCCCCAGTTCGCCACCGGGATCACCGGCGCGCCGGTCTCCAGGGCGGCGCGCACGATGCCGGTCTTGCCGCGCATCGGCCAGCCGGCCGGGTCCTTCGAGAACGTGCCTTCGGGGAAGACCGCGACGCACTCGCCGTCCCGCACCGAGGCGACCAGGTCGCGGTAGGCCTCCGCCGCCGTCGCCGCGCCGCGGTACACCGGGATGTGGCGCCCCGAGCGCATCACGCGGCCCAGGACCGGCAGCTTCCACAGCGAGGCCTTCGCCAGGTACCGCGGCACGCGGCCGGCGGCCAGGCAGAACGCCGTCAACGTCGCCGGGTCGGCGAACGACAGGTGGTTCGACGCCACCAGCACGCCGCCGGACTTCGGGATGTGGTGCGAGCCGCGCACCCGGAAGCGGGTCGTCTGGACGAGGAACTGCCAGACCACCTCGATCGCGAAGCTGTACCAGGCGCCCCGGCCGGCGCGGGCGAAGCGCCGGCCGTAGGCGATCATCTGGCGTCGGGTGAGCAGCTCACCTTCGGTGTGCAGCGCGGTCCAGCGGTCCATGACCGTCATTCGTAGCCGACGACCGGCCGGATCGGCCCACTCCCCCGCCGAACGCGGCGCAGATCACAGTCGCTCGAGAACCACCACAGGAATCTCGCGGTCCGTCTTCTTCGCGTAGTTGTTGTAGTCCGGCCAGACGGCGGCGAGCTTCTCCCACAGCTTCGCGCGCTCCTCGCCGGCGGCGGTGCGGGCGCGGGCCGTGAACTTGTCGGCCTTGACCTGCACGCCGACCTCGGGGGTCTCGACGAGGTTGAAGTACCAGCCGGGGTGGTTCGGCGCGCCGCCCTTGGAGGCCACGATCACCGGGTTGCCGTCGATCTCCTGGTAGATCAGGGCGAACTTGCGTTCCTGACCGGTCTTGCGGCCCTTGGTGGTCAGCACCAGTGTCGGGACGCCTTCCTTCCACTCGTGGCCGACCTCGCCATCGGTCTCCTCGTAGCGGCGGACGTGCTCGTCACCGAACAGCATGCGTGGTTCCTTTCGCGGTCGATCAGCAGTGGCGGGCTCACCACTTGAAGGTTTTCCTTGTTTACAACACACGCGCCGCCGCCGATCTTCCCTCGCATTCACTCGAACGGGTCAGGTCCCCCGGCCAGCGGCTTCTCCCGGCCCACCCCCCTCCCAGTAGATTGCACCGACCGAGCACGCGGAGACACTCGAACCCGATCTTGGAGGAGCCAGCCATGAAGGCCCGGCCGCACGTGACACTGGAAGACGTGGCACGCAGCGCGAACGTCTCGCTCGCGACGGCGTCGCGGGTGCTCAACGGCACCGCGTCCGTCCGCGCCGACCTGCGGGAGCGGGTTTCCGCCGCCGCGGCCGAGCTGGCCTACGCCCCGAACGCGCACGCCCAGGCGCTCGCCGGCGGCACCCACCGCACGGTCGGCGTGATCTGCCACGACGTCAGCGACCCGTACTTCGCGGCGATCGCCGGCGGGGTGATGCGGGTGGCCACCGACAACGGGCTGCTCGTGATGCTGGCCGGCACCTTCCGCGACCCGGACCGCGAGGTCGCCTACGTCTCGACGCTGCGCGCGCAGCGAGCCGCGGCGATCCTGCTGATCGGCTCGGCGTTCGAAGACCGGGCATGGGAACGCGCGATGGCGGCCGAGCTGGAGCCGTACCGCCGCGGCGGCGGGCAGGTCGCGGCAGTCAGCCGGCACCGCGGGCTCAAGATCGACACCGTGCAGCCGGACAACAAGGGCGGCGCCGCGGCGCTGGCCGAGGCGCTGGTCGGCCTCGGCCACAAGCGGTTCGCCGTGCTCGCCGGGCCGCGGAAGCTCAGCACGGTCATCGACCGGCTGGCCGGGTTCACCGACGCGCTCGCCGAACACGGCATCAGCCTGCACGAAGACGACATCGTCGAGGCCGCCTTCACCCGCGACGGCGGCTACGACGCGACGAAGCGGCTGCTCGCCGGCCGCAAGCGCAAGCTGCCGACCTGCGTCTTCGCCGTCACCGACGTGATGGCGATCGGCGCGCTGACGGCGTTGCGCGAGGAAGGCCTGTCCGTGCCCGGCGACATCTCGGTCGCGGGCTTCGACGACATCCCGGTGGTCCGTGATCTGGCCCCGGCGCTGACCACGGTCCGGCTGCCGCTGGAGGAGCTGGGCGAGCGGGCGATGGACTTGGCGATCAAGGGCGCCGGGGGTACCCGGCCGCGGACCATCCGGCTCTCCGGCGAGGTCGTCCTGCGGGAGAGCACCGGGCGCCCCAAGCGCTGACGCCCGGCCGATCGCCATGAGGGGCACCCTCATGGCTCTTGAGCCCAGGGTCTCGGCAAAGGCGGGTGGCCAGGTCGGAGCGGGGGTTGCTCGGGCGTCGGCGTGTCTTGAATGAGTCATTCAGGACCTCCGAAGACCTGAATGAGTCATTCAAGACGTTGGGTGGGACCGGGCGGCGAGCGTGCGACCGGGACTTTGCCGGAATCCTGGCTCTCAAGTCCATGAGGGTGCCCCTCATGGCACCCGGCCGGGCCTTGTCGTGCTCTGGCACAGGCCCTACCGTGGAAATGAGAAAGCGCTTTCCAGATCCTCCGGAGGTCTCCCGATGCTCCTGCTCCCGGTCCCCGGCGGCGGGCTCGTGAACTGGTCACCGTCCGGCCCGCCGCTGCCCGGGCCACCGGGCGCACCGCCGGCGTCGCGGATCGCCTACGCCGCCGTGCACGTCGTCGCGGACGCGCTCGCCGACGAGCCCGGCGCCGTCGACTGGGACACCACGTTGGCCTTCCGCGAGCACCTCTGGGCGTGCGGGCTCGGCGTCGCGGAGGCCATGGACACCGCGCAACGCGGCATGGGCCTCGACTGGGCCACGACCAAGGAGCTGGTCACCCGCACCGGCGCGATCGCCGCGGGACGCCGCTGGTGCGCCGGCGTCGGCACCGACCAGCTGCCGGCCGGGCCCGCCACTCCGGCGTCCATTGTGGACGCCTGGCGCGAGCAGCTGGACCTGGTCGGCGGCGCGGGCGCGGTCCCGGTCGTGATGGCGAGCCGGGCGCTGGCCGCGGCCGCGAAGGGTCCCGATGACTACCACGCGGCCTACGGGAAGCTGCTGTCCGAGGCGAGCGGCCCGGTCCTGCTGCACTGGCTGGGCGAGCAGTTCGACCCCGCGCTGGCCGGTTACTGGGGCCATCACGACGTCCGCGCCGCGGCCCGCGAACTGGCGAAACTCTGCGCCGAGCACGCGGGCACCATCGCCGGCGTGAAGGTCTCGGTGCTCGACGCCGAGGTCGAGACGGAGTTCCGGCGAACCCTGCCCGACGGCGTCGCCTGCTACACCGGCGACGACTTCCACTACCCGGAGCTCATCGCGGGCGACGACCAGGGCCACAGCGAAGCCCTGCTCGGCATCTTCGACCCGATCGCGCCGGTCGCCGCGGCGGGGCTGCGCCGTCTGGACGACGGCGACCGCGCCGGGTTCCACGCCCTGCTCGACGCGACCGTACCGCTGGCGCGCGAGATCTTCCGCGCCCCGACCCGGCACTACAAGACCGGTGTCGTCTTCCTCGCCTACTTGAACGGCCATCAAGAGCACTTCCGGATGCTCGCCGGGAGCGAGTCCGCGCGCACGATCACCCACCTCGCGACGCTGCTCCGCCTGGCCGACTCGGCCGGTGTGCTCGCCGACCCCGACCTGGCCGTCGCCCGGATGCGCCCCTTGCTGCAGGCCGCGGGGGTGGCGTGATGGACCCGCGGTTCAGCCTCAACCAGATCACCACCAAGGCCTGGTCGCTGCCCGAAGCCGTGGCCGGGTGCGCCGCGGCCGGCGTCGGCTGGATCGGGCTGTGGCGCGACAAGGTCGCGGAGACCGGCGTCGACGAGGCCGCACGCCTGCTCAAGCAGCACGGTGTCCGGGTTTCGTCGTTGTGCCGCGGTGGGTTCTTCACCGGCGTGACACCGGAAGGGTCCCCTGTGGACGGTGTGGCCCAGACGCGGGACGCGATCGACGAAGCGGCCGCGCTGGGCGCCGATGTCCTCGTGCTGGTCGTCGGCGGGATCGCCGGCAACGACCTTCCCGCGTCCCGGCAGCGGGTCGCGGACGCCGTGGGCGAGCTCGCGCCGTACGCCGGGGAACGCGGCGTACGGCTCGGCCTGGAGCCGTTGCACCCGATGCAGTGCGCGGACCGGTCCGTGCTGTCCACTGTGGATCAAGCGCTGACGATCGCGGCCGAGCACCCGGCGGCGCAGGTCGGGGTGATCGTCGACGAGTTCCACGTCTGGTGGGACCCGCGGATCGAGGAGTCGATCGCCGCGGCCGCCGGCCGGATCGCCGGGTTCCACGTGTGCGACGTCCTCGTGCCGCTGCCCGACCCGCTGCTGGGCCGCGCGCTGCCGGGCGACGGCCCGATCGACCACCGCCACCTGCGCACCCGCGTCGAGGCGGCCGGCTACACCGGCCCGATCGAGGTCGAGGTGTTCAACGCCGGGCTGTGGGCGCGGCCGGGGGCGGAGGTGCTCGCCCAGACCGTCGCGGCGTTCGAGCGCCACGTGGCCTGACCCGCCGGTAGGCTGGGGTCCATCAGGCGGACGGGGGTCGCTCGGTGATGGCGGAAGACGACGGAGCGGTCCGGAGCGTGCTGCGCGCGTTCGACCTGCTGGCTCTCTTCACCGAACGCCGCCGGACGTGGGCGGTCAAGGACCTCACCGCCGCGAGCGGCCTCGCGAAGACGACCGTGCTGCGGCTCGTTGCCACCTGTGAGCAACGGGGACTGCTCTGGACGCGTCCCGACGGGCGGGTCACCGTCGGGCCGGGGATGCTGCGCTGGGCCCAGCTGGCGAACACCGCGTGGCAGCTGCCCGAGCCGGTCCGCCAGGTCCTGCGCGACCTCGCGCAGGACTGCGGCGAAACGGTCAACCTGTACGTCCGCAGTACCGAAGTGCTCGTCTGCGTGGCCCAGCAGGAGGGCTCGCGGGCCATCCGGCACGTCGGCCGCGCCGGGGACGAGCTGCCGCTCGGGTGCGCGGCCGCCGGGCGGGTGCTCGCCGGCGCCGAGGGCACCGCGGTCAGCCACGGCGAGCCGGAGCCGGGCGCGTCGAGCGTCGCCGCCCCGGTGCTCGACGCCGACGGGCGGCTGCTGGCCGCGCTGGCCGTCACCGGCCCGACGACCCGCTTCACGGCGGAGGCGGTGGCGCAACTCGGCGCGGGCGTGACGGACGCCTCACGTCGTATTTCGCGCATCGGTTTCGGTGCCCGGCCGGAGTAGAACGTAGGCTCCCGGCATGCCGAACCTGCTGGTGGTGGAAGACGACGCGGCGATCGGCAGCGTGCTCGAATCGACCCTGCGACTGCACGGTCACCAGGTGTGCTGGCGGCGAGACGGCCGCACCGCCCTGCAGGCCGCCGGGACCGGCGACTTCGACCTCGTGCTGCTCGACCTCGGCCTGCCGGACCTGGACGGCGTCGAGGTCTGCCGCCGGCTGCGGGCCGCGCTGCCCGCCTCGGTGCTGGTCATCCTCACCGCGCGGCAGGAGGAGATGGACGTCGTCGTCGGCCTCGACGCCGGTGCCGACGACTACCTGACCAAGCCGATCCGGCTGGGCGAGCTGCTGGCCCGGGTGCGCGCGCACCTGCGCCGCGGAGCGCCGGCCGCGGCGCGGCCCCCGGTGACGATCGGCGGGCTGACCGTCGACATCGCCGGCCGCCGCGCCACCCTGGGCGGGCGCGAGGTCGTGCTGCGGGCCAAGGAGTTCGACCTGCTGGCGCGGCTGGCCGAGCAGCCCGGCGTCGCCGTCAGCCGCGAGACGCTGATGTCCGAGGTCTGGGACGCGCACTGGTACGGCTCGACGAAGACCCTGGACGTGCACATCGCGGCGGTGCGCCGCAAGCTCGCGTCGGCGGCCGGTCCCGATGCCGAGGTGCCCCGGATCGCCACCCTGCGCGGGCACGGGTACCGGCTGGAGGACCCCTCCCGGTCGCTCGCCGAAGGCTGACCGTGCGCCGCCGGATCATCTCCCTGACGGTGCTGGCCGCCCTGGTCGCGACCGTGCTGTTCGCGTTGCCGCTGGGCGTCGCGGTGATGAAGTACTACCGCGACGACGCCACCACCGACCTGGAGCGGGCCGCGGACGCCGCCGCGCTCGCCGTGTCCGACGACCTGACCAGCGGACGGCCGCCCGTCCTGCCGCCGCCGGAAGACGACGACGAAGCCGGCGCCGACGTCGGGGTCTACGCCCCGGACGGGCGGCTGCTCGCCGGCCACGGCCCCGCGACCGGCGGCCCGCTCGAGCTGCGGGCGGCGAGCGCCACGGTCGACGTCGTCACCGGGCGCGAGAGCGGCGCTCTCGTGCTGACCGTGCCGGTGGTGAGCGGCGCCCGCGTGACCGGCGTCGTCCGCGCGGCGATGCCGGTGTCCGACCTGACCCTGCGGGTGGGGCTCACGTGGCTCGGCATGACCGGGCTGGCGGTCGTGGCGATCGGGGCGAGCTGGCTGATGGCCCGGCGGTACACGGCGCGGCTGGTCCGGCCCCTGGAGGAGCTGGCCGCGGCGGCCGGCCGGCTCGGCGACGGTGACTTCACCGCCCGCGGCCCGCGTGCCGGGATCGCCGAGATCGACCGGGTCGGCGAGGCGCTGGCCGCCACCGCGGCC
Organism: Amycolatopsis sp. NPDC051371; assembly: GCF_040682155.1. Classification (NCBI taxonomy): domain Bacteria; kingdom Bacillati; phylum Actinomycetota; class Actinomycetes; order Pseudonocardiales; family Pseudonocardiaceae; genus Amycolatopsis; species Amycolatopsis sp. NPDC051371. The sequence goes on along the minus strand of NZ_JBFBAG010000048.1, from coordinate 49,701 downwards.
CGGATCGGCGAGACCCTCGAGCGTGAGCGCGCCTTCTCCGCGGAGGCGTCCCACCAGCTGCGGACCCCGCTGACCGGGCTGCGCCTGCAGCTGGAGGCCGCGCTGGAGACCCCGGGCGCGGACCCCCGGGCGGCGATCCGCGCCGGGATCGCGTCCGCCGACCGGCTGGAACGCACCATCGAGGACCTCCTGGCGCTGGGCCGCGAACGCCGGGCACCGCGGGCCGAGCTCGATCTCGACGCCCTCCTGGAGGAGGTCCGGCAGGCCGGCGAGGCGCTGCTCTCGCCGCACGGGCGCACACTGCGGATCACCCGCCAGGAGCCGCCGCCGGCGTGGGTGGCGGCCGCGGCGGTCCGCCAGGTGCTCGGCGTGCTGCTGGACAACGCGGCGACGCACGGGCGCGGCACGGTGACACTGGTCGCCCGCGACGCCGGCGACGCGCTGGCCATCGACGTCGCCGACGAAGGGCCCGACCTGGGCGAGACGGACCCGTTCGCGACGGCGACGGCCGGGCACGGCATCGGCCTGCGGCTGGCCCGCAGCCTCGCCGAAGCCGAAGGCGGCCGGCTGCGGCTGAGCCGCCCGGACCCGCCGACGTTCACGCTCCTGCTCCCGACCGACGACCCACTCGCCCCGCCGTGACGAACCGGGCATCACGCGTGTCCGGACAGGCATCACGCGTGTCTGGAGGGGCATCGCGGCTGATGCCCCTCCAGACACACGTGATGCCCCGCTGATCACAGGTGATGCCCCTTACCGCACGTGGAACGATTCGCCACGATTCGTTCAGTCTGTGCAATGAATCACTTGTGATTCATCTGTACGCGCAATGTTCTCCTGTTTTGCGCGTCGAGGACGGCAGATACGGTCGTCGGCATGAACTTGCGGGCCGCGACGGTGCGGCGGAAACCGGTCGCCGATCTGGTCGCCGAAAGTGATCATGGCACGCTGAAGCGGTCGCTCGGGCTCGGCCAGCTGACCATGCTGAGCATCGGCGCGACACTGGGCAGCGGCATCTTCGTCGTCCTCGGCGAAGCCGTGCCGGTGGCCGGTCCGGCCGTGGTTCTCTCCTTCGTGCTCGCCGGGGTGACCGCGCTCTTCTCCGCCCTCTCCTACGCCGAGCTCGCCGGCATGATCCCGCTGTCCGGTTCGTCCTACTCCTACGCCTACGCCACCCTCGGCGAGCTGGTCGCCTGGGTCTGCGGCTGGTGCCTGGTCCTCGAATACGGCGTCTCGGTGGCCTCGGTCGCCGTCGGGTGGGGCCAGTACCTCAACGAGCTGCTCCGGCTGGCCTTCGGGTTCGCGATCCCCGACGCGCTGAGCCGGCCGCCCGGCTCCGGCGGGATCGTCAACGTCCCCGCGATCGTCGTCGTGGTCCTCGCGATGCTCCTGCTGCTGTCCGGCGCGAAGGAGAGCGCGCGGGCCAACGCCGTCATGGTCGCGGTGAAGATCGCGACGCTGGTGCTGTTCTGCGCGATCGCGTTCACCGCCGTGCAGGCGCGCAACTTCACGCCGTTCCTGCCGCTCGGCCTCGCCGGGGTGAGCGCCGGCGCCGCCAAGCTGTTCTTCTCCTACATCGGGTTCGACGCCGCGTCGACCGCCGGCGAGGAGGCGAAGAACCCGCAGCGCGACCTGCCGCGGGCGATCCTGCTCTCGCTCGGCATCGTCACCGTGCTGTACTGCCTGGTCGCGGTGGCCGCGGTCGGTGCCCTGCCGTGGCAGCAGTTCGACGGGCAGGAAGCCGCGCTCTCGCACGTGCTGAGCGTCGTGTCGGGCAACTCCTTCTGGGCCGGCCTGCTGGCCGTCGGCGCGATCGTGGCGATCTCCAGCGTCGTGCTGACCGTCCTCTACGGACAGACGCGCATCCTGTTCGCGATGTCGCGCGACGGCCTGGTGCCACCCTCGCTGTCCAAAGTGGACCCGAAGTCGGGCTCGCCGCGGGTCAACACGCTGGTGGTCTCGGGCTTCGTCGCCGTCCTGGCCGCGTTCATCCCGCTCGGCAAGCTCGCCGACGCCACCAGCATCGGCACGCTGTTCGCGTTCCTGCTGGTCAACATCGCCGTCCTGCTGCTGCGGCGGCGCCAGCCCGAGCGGCCGCGCACGTTCCGCGTGCCGCTCTCGCCGGTGACGCCGCTGCTGGGTGTGCTGTGCTGCGGCTACATGATGTTCAGCCTCGACGGCGCCACCTGGGTGGTCTTCGGCGCCTGGATGGCGCTCGGCCTGCTCATCTACTTCGGCTACGGCATCCGGCGATCGAGGCTCGCATGAGGGTCGCGATCCACCAGGGCCCGCTCGACGAGCTGCCCGATGCCGTCGCGGCGGCCGGCGCCGACCTCGTCGTCACGGCGGAGATGAGCACCACCGGCTACCACATCGGCGCGCGCACGCACGAACTCGCGGAACCCGCCGACGGTCCGACCGCGGCCAGGATGTCCGCGCTGGCGCGGGAAACCGGCGCCGCGTTGGCGTACGGCTATCCGGAAGCCGACGGCGGGAACGTCTACAACAGCGTCCAACTGGTCGACGCGGCCGGGCGGCGAGTGAACTACCGCAAGACGCACCTGTTCGGCGACCTCGACCAAGCGTGGTTCACCCCGGGTGACGAGCCGGTGGTGCAGGCCGACGTCGCCGGCGTCCGGGTCGGGTTGCTGATCTGCTACGACGTCGAGTTCCCCGAGCTGGTGCGGGCACACGCGCTGGCCGGCACGGAACTGCTGGTCGTCCCGACCGCGTTGATGAGCCCGTACGAACTCGTCGCGGACACGCTGGTGCCGGCGCGGGCCTACGAGAGCCAGCTGTTCGTTGCCTACGCCAACCGTTGTGACGTCGAACAGGAGCTGACCTACTGCGGACGCTCCTGCGTCGTCGCCCCGACCGGCGAGGTGCTCGCCCGCGCCGGGGCGGATCCCGCGCTGATCACCGCTGAAGTCACCCGTGCCGCGCTTCTCGCGTCACGCCTGCAGAACACCCACCTGGCCGACCGGCGGCCCGAACTCTACCGAGGAACCACCGCATGACCTCCGCTGTCCCGACCGCGATCCCGACCGCGATCCCCCGGGACGAGCCGGCGGGCCGCCCGATCACCATGTTCGGCCCCGACTTCCCGTTCGCCTACGACGACTACCTCGCCCACCCCGCCGGGCTGGGCTCGGTGCCGGCCCACCGGCACGGCACCGAGGTGGCGGTGATCGGCGGCGGCCTGTCCGGCATCGTCACCGCGTACGAGCTGATGAAACTCGGCCTCCGGCCGGTGGTCCACGAGATCGCCGAGATCGGCGGCCGGCTGCGCACCGTGCGGTTCCCGGGTTGCCCGGACGACGTCGTCGCCGAGATGGGCGCGATGCGCTTCCCACCCGCGTCGACCGCGTTGTTCCACTACATCGGCAAGGTCGGTCTCGAAACGACGCCGTTCCCCAACCCGCTGGCGCCGGAGACGCCGAGCACGGTCGTCGACCTCAAGGGAGAGAGCCACTACGCGCGGACGCCGGCCGACCTGCCGGCGGTGTTCGCCGACGTCGCCGCGGCGTGGGACCGGACGCTGGAAGAGCACGCCTCGTTCGCCGAGATGCAGACGGCGATCCGCGACCGCGACGCGAAGACGATCAAGCGGCTGTGGAACGAGCTCGTCCCGAAGCTGGACAACCAGACGTTCTACGGGTTCCTCTGCGACTCCCCCGCGTTCGCCTCCTTCCGCCACCGCGAGATCTTCGGCCAGGTCGGCTTCGGCACCGGTGGCTGGGACACCGACTTCCCCAACTCCATCCTGGAAATCCTGCGCGTCGTCTACACCGGCGCCGACGACGAGCACCGCAGCATCACCGGTGGCAGCCAGCAGCTCCCGCTACGGCTGTGGGAACACGCGCCTTCGGACATCGTTTTCTGGCCCGAGGGAACGTCGTTGGCTTCGCTGCACGAAGGCGGCCCGCGGCCGGGCGTCACGAGGCTGCACCGGACAGCGCCGAACAACATCACGGTGACCGACGCCTCCGGGCACATCCGGACGTACCCCGCGGCCGTGTTCACCGCGCAGAGCTGGATGCTGCTGTCCAAGATCGAATGCGACGAAGCGCTGTTCCCGATCGACCACTGGACGGCGATCGAGCGCACGCACTACATGGAGTCGTCGAAGGTGTTCGTGCCGGTCGACCGGCCGTTCTGGCTCGACCCCGACCCGGCGACCGGCCGCGACACGATGAGCATGACGCTGACCGACCGGATGCCGCGCGGCACCTACCTGCTCGGTTCCGCGCCGGACCGGCCGGCGGTGATCTGCCTGTCCTACACGTGGGCCGACGACTCCCTGAAGTGGCTGCCGCTTTCGGTGACCGAGCGCGTCGAGGTGATGCTGCAGTCGCTGCGCGAGATCTACCCCGGCGTCGACGTCCGGCGGCACATCATCGGCGACCCGGTGACCGTGTCGTGGGAAGCGGAACCGCACTTCATGGGCGCGTTCAAGGCGAACCTGCCCGGGCACTACCGCTACCAGCACCGGCTGTTCACGCACTTCGTGCAGGACGAGCTCGCGGAGCGTCACCGCGGGCTCTTCCTGGCGGGTGACGACGTCTCGTGGACGGCGGGCTGGGCCGAGGGCGCGGTGCAGACCGCTCTCAACGCGGTTTGGGGTGTGCTGCACCACTTCGGCGGCGAGACGCACCCCGTGAACCCGGGCCCCGGCGACAGTTTCGGCGACATCGCCCCGATCACGCTGCCGGACTGACCGTGCCCCGATCGTGCCACCCCGGGAGACTGAGCTGCCCGGGGCAACCGGTCATGCGACGATGGGACCATGAACACCGAGCCGGCGCCGAGATGGCGAAGACTGGAACCGGACGAGCGGAAGGAACAGATCTACGCTTGCGCGGCGCGGCTGTTCGGTGAACGCCCCTACTCCGAAGTGTCCACTTCGGACATCGCCGCCGCGGCCGGCGTCGCACGGGGGTTGATCAACCACTACTTCGGCACGAAACGCGAGCTGTACCTGGAAATCATCCGGCGCGCGCTGACCGTGCCGCGCCTGGCCGTCGAAATCCTGCCGGACGGGCCGCTCGACCTCCGGGCCGACGTCGCCATCGAGTGGTTCCTCGACATGGTCACCAGCCAGGAGCGGATGTGGCTGGCCGCGATCGCGCCGGAGGGCATCGGACGTGACCTCGAGGTCGAGCGCATCCTCGAAGAGGCCGACCGCGAGTCCGCCGACCGTGTGCTCGAAGCCGTCGGGCTGTCCAGCGAAAGCGACCACGGTCCCGAGCTGAACGCGCTCGTGCGCGCGTTCGGCGGAATGGTGAAGTCCGCCGGGCGGGAATGGCTCGTGCGCGGGTCGCTGACCCGCGCCCAGGTGCACCTGCTGCTGTCCAAGTCGCTCGTCACGCTCGTCGGCGAGATCTTCCCGGCGATCCAGGCGGAACCGCCGCACCCGGACGGTCGCGAATAGACCGAAGTCCCCGGCGCCACGAGGGGGAGGAGGGCGCCAGGGACTCCGGGTCGGCGGACGAACCACCGACGCACGCCCACGGTACGCCGGGGCGCTGTCAAGTCGCTGTCAGCTGTCGTCGCCCGATTCGCGAAGTTCTTCCAGGCGGTGCGCGAGCCCGTCGATGCAGCGCTGGACCGCGTAGTCGTACACCTGCGCGTAGTACCCCGCGGCAAGATCGGGATCGCCCATCAGGTCGTGCATCGCGGCGCCGAGCTCGGCCATCCCCGGCAGGTCGGCCCGCTCGCGGTAGGTCGCGTACGCCTCGGTGTTGTCGATCCGCAGCGCGAGCGCGCCGTCGCGGTCGTCCTCCATCGCGACGAACTGGCACGCGGTCATCAGCAGCAGGTTGTAGGCCAGCACGCTTTCGCGGCCGAAGCCGGCCTTCAGCAGCACGCCGACGCCCGCGTCGATGCTGCGCGTGGCCGCCTCGACGGACGGGCCGAACAGCGCGAGCCGTCGGGCGCAGCCCGGGTAGGCCCGCAGCACCGCGCGCAGGCTCGCCAGCAGTTCGGTGAACCAGTCCTGCCACGGCTGGAACGGGTCGGGCAGCTCCAGCAGGCCGACGACCCGGTCGACGACGGCGTTCACCACCGCGTCCCGGTCGCCGACGTGGTGGTAGATCACCGCCGGGTAGGCCTCGACCGCGCGGGCGAGCTCCCGCAGCGTCCAGTTGTCGAGGCCGCGTTCGCCGGTCAGCGTCGTCGCCGCGCTGATGATCCGGTCGGCCGTGAGCGCCGGCAGTCCCGCCGCGGCCCGTGACCGGGGGCGTTGTCCGGTACCCGAGGATGAGGTCGGCATGGGGGGTAACGGTAACGGCACGGGTGGGACCGGTGCCAGCTCCGCACGGGTACGGCAGGATCGGGGCATGGCACGCGCACAGGCCAACGGTCTCGAGCTCGAGTACGACACCTTCGGCGATCCGGACGGTCCGCCGCTGGTCCTGGTGATGGGCCTCGGCGCCCAGATGATCACCTGGGAGGACGGGTTCTGCGAGCTGCTCGCCGGCCGCGGGTTCTTCGTCGTGCGCTACGACAACCGGGATGTCGGGCTCTCCACCTGGCTCGACGACCTGCCCGCGCCGGATCTGGCCGCGCTGGCCGGCGGTGACCTGACGTCGGCGCCGTACCGCCTTTCGGACCTGGCCGACGACGCCGTCGGGCTGTTCGACGCGCTCGGCATCGGACGCGCGCACGTCGTCGGCGCGTCGATGGGCGGGATGATCGTGCAGCAGCTGGCCATCGACCACCCGGACCGGCTGCTGTCGGTCACGTCGATCATGTCGACCACCGGCGACCCGGCGGTCGGGCGGGCCGAGCCGTGGGCGCTGGCGCTGCTGACCCGGCCGCCGGCGTCGACGCGCGAGCAGGCGCTGGCCGACAGCGTCGACGGCTACCGGCAGCTCGGCTCCCCCGGCTACCCGGACGACGAGGCGTTCCTGCTGGCCAAGGCGACGCTGCACTACGACCGCGCCCGCCACCCGGTGGGCACGCTGCGCCACGCGGCGGCGGTGCTGGCGTCCGGCGACCGGACGTCGGGCCTGCGTTCGGTGCGGCTACCGGCGCTGGTCGTGCACGGCGACGCCGACCCGCTGATCGACGTCAGCGGCGGCAAGGCGACGGCCGAGGCGATCCCGGACGCGGAGCTCCTGGTGATCCCGGGCATGGGCCACAACCTGCCGCGCGCGGTCTGGCCGGTGATCGTCGACGCGATCGGGCGCGTGACGGGTCAATAGCGCGTCAAGATCCCGGGGTCCGGGCGTACGGAATATGTCCTGGCTCATGCTCGTCGTTCGGTTCGCGCGTTTTCTGGACGGCATGAGTGGTGGCTTCGGGTTCCCGTTCGGCTGTGTGGCGGCGGTGGTCGCGGTGCTCCTGGCGGAGCTTTGCGGGGCGACGGGGCATCCGTGGTTCGCGCTGGTCACGCTGGGTGCGGTGGTGCTGCTGACCGCGTTCTGGAGTTCGGTGGTCGCTGCGATCGGGGTCGCGGCGGTGGCGTGGGCGCTGGACTCGGGGTTCGTGCTCGGCCGGGCCGGCGAACTCGCCTTCTCCCCGGCTGCCGCGGTCACGGCTCTGGCGCTTTCCGCCGCTTTCGCTCTGGGCCTCTTCGCCCGGCTCGTCTCCCGACCTCCGGTGCCGGTCCGGATCCCGGCCCCCCGCCGCTCGGCCGACGTCCCGGCCCCGCGAGCGATGACCACGGCGAGCTGACCCGGGTTCGGCTTCCGGTCGGCGGGATCGGGAGGCCCGCCGGCCGTATCGACCCGCCAATCACGCGAGTTCCGCTTCCCATCACGCGAGTTCCGGCTCCGATCACGCGAGTTCCGTGCTCAATCACGCGAGGTCCGGGCTCAATCACGAGCCGACCCCTCCAGCACGCGAGTCGCCGTTCCGGTACGCGGAACTCGCGTGATCAGGGACGTCACCCGCGTGACTGGGGACGTAACTGGCGTGACTGGGGACGTAACTCGCGTGATTGGGCGCGTCATTCGCGTGATTGGGAGGGCATCTCGCGTGATTGGAGGGGCATCACTCGTGAGTGGGGGTCGACGCGTCAGCGCGGGAGGGAGGCTCGGCGGGCCGCCAGGGCCGCGATGATGCGCGGGAGGCCGGCCGGGTGGAGCGGGTCGATGTCCGTCAGGTCCCGGACGCGGCGCAGGCGGTAGTCGACCGTGTTGGGGTGGACGTGCAGCTTGGCCGCCGTGCGGCGGCGGTTCGTGTCCAGCTCGAGGTACGTCGAGAGCGTCTCGACCAGCTCCGGGTGCGCGTCCAGCGGCGCGAGCACCGCCGCGAGCCGGTCGCGGGCCTCGCCCGGACGGGTCAGCTGGTACTCCACCAGGACGTCGTCGAGGCGGTACAACCCCGGCGGGCGGCCGAACCAGCGGAGGACGTCCAGCACCTCACCGGTCCGCCCGGCTACCAGCCGGACCTCCGGCGGCGTCGCGGTGTCGGCCGCCGCCAAGACGTCCACGCCCGCCGCGCGCCCGGCCGTGTCCAGCAACGAACCCCACTCCGAGACCGCCGACAGCCGCCCGGCCAGCGGCAGCAGCACCAGCCCGCCCGGGCCGTCCAGCGACGCCAAGACGCCGTCGCCGCAAGACTGTTCGAACGCGGCCAGGAACCGCCGCAGCTTCCGGCGGATCGCGATGTCGGCGTCGACGCCCGGGGACGCCTCGTCGGCGTGCGGCCCCAGCTCGACGCTCAGCACCAGGTATCGCGCCGGCAGCGTGATCCCGGCGCTGCGGGCGACGACGTCGACCGGGCCGCCGTCGGCCAGCACCGACAGCAGCGTGCGCCGCGCGGTGTGCTCCTGCCCGACCTTCGTGCGCAGCTCCTCCAGGTAGCCCCGCGTCACCGCGCCGGTCACCGTGCCGACGAACGCCAGCACCCGGTCGGCGACGTCGAGGAGGTCGGCGACGTCCGCGCTGCCCGCGTCGGCCGAGCCGACGGCGAAGATCTCCCGCGCGCCGACGTGGTACGCGGTCAGCACGGCCTCCAGCGGGAACCCCTCCTCGGCCCGGCGCACCGCGGACGCGCCGATCTGCCGCAGCTCGGCGTCGTTGAGCTGCCGGTCCTCGCGCAGGCTCCGCGCGAACGCCCGCACCGCCTGCCGGGTGATCCGCGCGATGTCGCCGGCGAGCTCCTCGACCGGCAGCCGCCGGTAGTCCGCGACGTCGGCCTGGATGCGCGTCAGCACCCGCGCGATCAGCTCCGGCTCCTCCTGGGTGAGCCGTTCGTGGACGCGCTGCCCGCCGAGGGTCAGGTCGCCGCCGGCTTTGTGCTCCGTCACAACCGATCCCCTCGTTCTCTGCCCGGATTCCCAGTCAATCCGGACGCCCTCGGTGCCGATGGTGTCACGAAGACCAACCATCGACACAACGTCAAGGAGGACGGCGTGCGAGTGAGGACAACGGCGTTCATCACGATCTTGGTCACCGCGCTGGCGGTCACGACCGCCGGCACCGCGGCCGCGGCGAGCGGGGAGTACGTGGCGCTCGGGGACTCGGCCGCGGCCGGCCCGCTCATCCTGCCCCCGGACCTCTCGTCCCCGGGCTGCCTCCGGTCGCTCGCGAACTACCCGCACGTCTCCGCGAAGCAGCTCGACGTCCCGCTGAAGGACGTCACCTGCTCCGGGGCGACGACCGCGGACATGTACGCGCCGCAGTCGACGGAGACCGGCGCGGTCCCGCCGCAGCTCGACGCGCTCAGCGCGACCACGAAGACCGTCACGCTCACCATCGGCGGCAACGACGTCGGCCTGGTCGGCGCCGCGACCAGCTGCATCAACCTGCTGCCCGGCATCAACCCGGACTGCGTCGACCGCTACACGGCGGGCGGGCACGACCAGCTGGCCGAGAAGATCGCCGCGTTCGAACCGACGTGGGGCGCGCTGCTGGACGCCATCCACGCGAAGGCACCGAACGCGGACGTCTTCGTCGCCGGTTACGGCACCTACCTGCCCCGCAACGGGTGCTGGCCGGTCGCGCCGCTGACCCCGCGCGACGCGAACTACATCCAAGGCAGCGTCGACAAGACGAACGCGGCCCTGGCCCGGCAGGCCGCCGCGCACGACGCGACCTACGTCGACGTCCGGACGGCGTCGATCGGGCACGACGTCTGCAAGCTGCCCGGCGTCAAGTGGTTCGAGAGCGTGATCCCGACGTCGGTCGCGGCGCCGCTGCACCCCAACGCCACCGGCATGCGCGGCATCGGGGCGCTGGTCACCGCGGCCGTCAGGGCGTGAAGTCCCAGCGAGACGCGCCGTAGGGTTCGGCGCAAGCAACGCCGATCGCCCGGGTGGGCACGAGCCGGTAGAGGAACCACGGCGCGGGTCCGGCGCTCGGCGCCATGAACGACGCCGTATAGCCGCCTTCGTACACCTCGGCCGGCCAGCCGCCCTCGCGGTAGACGGCGGCGACCCGTTCGAGGGTGGCGGGATCGCCGACGTGCTCGGCCTCGCCCTCCAGGGTGAGGTCGAGTCCCTTCAGCCGCACCGAGACGCTGCACGCCGGGTTCGCGGCCAGGTTGTGGGCCCGGCGGGTGCCGGCCCCGCTCACGAAGTAGAGGGCGTCGTCGACCCAGATCGCTCCGACGCCGGCGGCGTGCGGCCGGCCGTCGGGGCGGACGGTCCCGACGAAGAAGGTCAGGTCCTCCTTCGGGGTCTGCGTCGCGAGAAGGTCGCGCGCCCGGCTCCACGGCAGCGCCGGGCACCCGTTCTGGTCGAGGTTCTTGGTCTTCGTGGGTTCAGTCATGCCTACGCGTCGAACGGGACGACGGCGGATCGACACGCGGCGAGGGTTTTCGCTCCGCCGGGATCGTCGTCGCTGGTCGCGGGCACGATCGCCAGCTCGTCGATCCCGGCCTCCGCGTACTCCCGCGCCTTCGCGGCGACCTCCTCGCGCGAGCCCAGCAGACCCACCGTCGCGATCGCCTCGACCGGCACCGCGGCCAGCAGCTCACGCGGGTGCGGACGGGTGCGCGCGAAGTCCACCAGGTCACCGAACCCGGCCTCGCGGAACATTTCGCCGTACCCGGGCGCTGCCAGGTACCCGACGACGCCGCGGCGCAGCTGCTCGATCTCCGCGGGGCCGGGATCCACCGCGCCGACCACCCAGGCGGCGACCGGCGGCGGCGTCACCTCCGCCCGCGAAGCCGCTTCGCGCAGCCCCCGCACCAAAGAAGCCGCGGCGGCCGGGCTGACCAGGTTGACCACCATCCGGTCGGCGTGCCGCGCGGCGACGTCGAGAGCGCGCGGCCCGAACGCGGCGATCGTCAACGGCGACTTCGGTGCGGCCAGCCGCAACCGGTATCCCTGGGAACCAGCCACCGAGCCGTCCACAGTGGACTTATCACCGGAAACCAGCTGCCGCACGGCGATCGCGGACTCTTCGAGTGCGGTGGCTGCTCGGGAACGGGACCGGCCGTGCCAGCCCCGCACCACGACGTCGCTGGACGTGCCCAGCGCGACCCCGGTCGGGCGGCCGGTCAGCGCCGCGACCGACGCGACGCCCATCGCGATCGTCGCCGGGTCCCGCACGGTCACCGCGAGGGGCCCGAACGTCAAGGAGATGCGCGAAGTCGCAGCGCCGATCGCCGTGCCGAGCGCGAACGCGTCCCACGTCGCCATCTCGCCGATCCACAGCTCCGCGTACCCGGCGGCCTCGGCGGCCCGCGCGGTCTCCAGTGCCTCCTCCGGCGGCCGGTCCTGCCAGAGCCCCAGCGACACCGAAAGCTTCATGCCGAAGCCTGAACGATCATGGTCACCACTGTAGTAAAAGAGCCGCCGACGTTGAGCGTCAACGCCGTGCGCGCGCCCTCCACCTGCGTCTCGCCCGCGTCGCCGGTCACCTGCCGGGCGACGTCGTGCAGCATCCGGACGCCGGTCGCGCCGACCGGATGCCCGAGGCCGATCAGGCCGCCGCCCGGGTTGATCCCGGCCGTGTCGAGCCCGCCGTCGGCGATGAACTTCCCGCCGTCGCCGGGCGGCGCGGCGCCGAGGTGTTCGAGCGCGACGAGCCCGGTGATCGTGAAGCAGTCGTGCAGCTCGACGACGTCGAGCGCGTCCGGCCCGGCCACGCCCGCGCGCTCGTAAGCGTCGACGACCGCGCCACGCAGGTGCGGGAACAGGTACTCGCCGCCGGACGCGATCTTCTCGGCGAGGCCGATGTGGGAGGTGCGGTGCCCGAAGCCCGCGATGCGCGGGAAGCCGCCGCCGAGCCGCTCGGCGAACGCGGGCGAAGCCAGCAGGACCGCCGCGGCGCCGTCGGTGATCCGGCCGCAGTCCTGCTTGCGCAGCCGGCCCTCGATCACCGGGTTGAGGTCGTCGTCGGCGCCGAAGGCACCGGAAGGGAAGCACCAGTCGCGCGCCTGGGCGAGCGGATTCCTTGCGGCGCGGGCGAAAGCGTGCGAAGCGAACTGCCCGAGGTGCTCGGGATCGAGTCCGTACCGCGAGTCGTACGCCGAAGCGACGTCGGCGAAGAGCGCGGGCCACGGGAACTTCGCGGCGACGGCTTCGTGCCCGGCCCACGCGGCGGACCCTAGGTGCTCGGCGGCCCGCTGGCCGTCGACGTTGCGCATCAGCTCGACCCCGACGACCAGCGCCAGGTCGTAGCGCCCCGCCTCGATGTCGGCGCACGCGGCGAGGACGGCCGTGCTGCCGGACGCGCACGCGGCTTCGTGCCGGGTCGACGGCACCCCGTCCAGCTCCGGGACCGCGGCCACGAGCAGCCCGCCGAGCTGGGCCTGGCCGGTGAACAGCTCCGCCGCGAGGTTCCCGACGTGCGCGACTCCGACGTCCGACGCGCCGACCCCGGCGTCCGCGAGGGCCGCGGGCACGACCTCGGCGAACAGCTCGAGGATCCCGCGCCCCTCCTTCGCGTAGTTGCGCGCGAAGTCGGTCTGCGCCCCGCCCAGCACGAACACGGTCATGGCCTCACTCCAGACTTTCCCGCAGCTGCCGCTTCAGGATCTTCCCCACCGGGTTGCGGGGCAAGGCGTCGGCGTACTCGAGTCGTTCCGGGAGTTTGAACGCGGCCACCTTCTTCTCGCGCAGGTACGCGACCAGCTCTTCGAGCGAGGGCTTGCGCGCGCCCGGCACGACGACCGCGCAGACGCGCTCCCCCATGACGTCGTCGGGGACGCCGACCACGCCGACGTCGGCGACGTCCGGGTGCCCGGCCAGCAGGCCCTCGACCTCGGCGGGCGAGATGTTCATCCCGCCGCGGATGACCAGGTCCTTCATCCGGTCGACGTACTTCATGAACTCCCCTCGCTCCCCGGCGATCTCGAAGACGTCGCCGGTGCGGAAGTGCCCGTCCTCGTCGAAGGACGAGGTGTCGAGCGGCTCTCCCACCGAGGTGAGATACCCGGCGAACACCGTCGGCCCGGCGATGTGCAGCTCGCCGGGGCGCCCGGGCTCGGTCACGTGCTCGCCGGTGACCGGGTCGTGCAGCCGGACCGACGTCCAGGCGGCGACGGGCGTCGACCAGGTTACCTCGGAGGCGTAGTTCGGGAAGTAGCTCGCGCGCTGGTCCGGATCCGGGATGTCGACCGGACCGGACAGCAGCGCGGTGCCTTCGTTGGAGCCGAAGAAGTTGATGATGTCGATGCCGTACCGCTCGGCCCAGGTGCGCACGAGCCACGGCGAGAGCGGCGCCGAGCCGGACCCGATCTTGCGCAGGGCCGAGATGTCCACTCCGGACAGGATCTTTTCGTTGTGCAGCAGCATGGTCAGCAACGCCGGTGGCGCGAGCGTGTACGTCACGCGTTCGGCCGCGAGCTGCCCCAGGAACACCGGCAGGTCGAACGGGTGGTGCGGGACGAACACGGCGCCGGTCAGCAGCCACGGCAGGAACATCCCGCCGATGCCGGCCATGTTCGTCATCGGGAACGGCGACAGCAGGACGTCGTCGCGGGTCATCCCGGCGGCCTGGACGCAGCCGCCCGCCGTCGCGAGCCAGTCGCCGTGGCAGCGCGGGACCGCCTTCGGCTCGGCTTCGGTGCCGGACGTCCAGCAGATCGTCACGCAGTCGTTGATGTCGGTATCGAGCGTGCTCAGGTACGAGTCCAAAGTGGATTGTTCCACTTCGGACAACGGTTCTTCGGGCCAGGCCAGGGCGCCGGCCGGTTCGTCGTCCCCCCGGGCGACGACGAACCGGACCGACGGCGCCGAAGCGCCTACTAGCCCAAGGGCCGCCCCGGCGAGCGGGTGCTCGCCGTACCTGGATGCGGTCACCACCGCGACAGCCCCGGTGCGCCGGCACATCGGACCCATCTCGTGCTCCCGTAGGACACCGGGAACGAGGTGACCACGGCACCGATCCGCACGATCGCGAGGAACGCCTGCACCAGGGCCGAGCAGTTCGGCAGCTGCACGGCCACGACGTCTCCTGCTCGCACCCCTCTGGCGAGCAGGAACGCGGCCAGGACGTCGACACGTTCGTCGAGCCGGTTCCAGGTCCACCGCACCGGGTCGCGTCCGACCAGTGCGGTGGTGTTCGGTGGATCGACCAGCGCGAGACCCTCCGGGTCGGCACTGACCCGCTCCTTCACGAGCCGGTCGATCGTCTCCGCACTCCACCATCCCCGCGCCCGGAGATCCCGGGCGCGACCCTCTCGATGGCATCTCATGAACGGAGGTTTTCCAGCTGGTCCGCCCGGACCCAGGTCGCGTGAAAACCGAGCGGAACCCGCTGGGGCAACAGGACCCTGGCCACGGGTCCGGCAGCGAGATCGGCGGCGTCGAAGATGTCCAGTTCCGAGCGTCCCTCACGCTCGTCCTGCACGAACGTCACCAGGTAACCGTCCGCCGAATCGGCGGCTGCTCCGTCGCGGGGTGCGAACGGGGCCTCACTGCCCCACCGGCCGGGACCGAACCGGTATTCGGTCTTGGAGCCGGCAAGATTGTCGTGGCGCACGAGCCCGTCGAACTTCAGCGTCGACTCGGGCGAGATGTGCACCGCGTAGGAGTACCGGTTCTCACGACCGACTCCACGGGAGTCGACGGTCGGGAACTCGGTGTTGGCGTCGTCGAGCGGGGCCTCGTGGCACGCGCCGGTCCGCAGGTTGAAGCGGTAGCGGTGCAGCTGGGCGTCGAGCCGCAGGTAGGAGAGCATCTTCGCGAGCGGCGTGTGCGCGTCCGGCCGCGGGGCCGGCTTCTGCACGCGGCAGACGTCGAGGACGACCTCGTCACCGGATTCCCAGGCGTTGACGACGTGGTAGATGTAGCACGGGCTCGCTTCGAACCAGCGGATCTGGCTACCGTTCCCGTAGCGTGGCAGGACCCCGAACCGGCTCGGCATCGAGCGGTCGAAATGCAGCTTGTGGCGGCCCAGTTTCGCCGCCTGCACGTCCTGGACCAGCGGCAGGTCCATCAGCACCGCGTGGTGCTCGGTGATGGCCATGTCGTGCGGCAGGCGCGGGCCGGGCAGCTCGATCTCGGTGGTGGTGACGACCTTGCCGTCCGCGCTGATCACGCCGTAGCGCAGATACGGCGGGCGCGGGCCGTAGTCGAACCAGAACAGCTCGCCGGTGGCCTCGTCGACCTTGGGGTGGGCCATCATGTCCCCGACCAGGGTGCCGAGGAAGTCTTCGGCGCCGAGGGTCTCCAGCGAGAGCGGGTCGATGCCGTACGGCGAGCCGCACAGGTACCAGGTCGCGAGGATCCGGCCGCGGTGGAAGACGACGTCGGTGTTGGCGTTGTCCTTGAGGCCCAGGCCGTGGCTGTTGCCGAAGGGGTTGTTCTTCGGGTTCTCCATGACGCCGGTCCAGAGGCCCTTGCCGGCTTCGGACTCGGCCTCGAAGGCCTTCGTGCGGACCCAGCGGTTGCGGTAGCGCGCCTTGCCGTTCTCCAGGTGGACGGCGTGGATCATGCCGTCGCCGTCGAACCAGTGGTAGCGGCCTTCCGGGGCGAACCGCGGGTTCGGGCCGTTGCGCAGGTAGACGCCGTTGAGGTCCTTCGGGATCTCGCCGATGACCTGCAGGTCTTCGGCGTCGATCTCGGCGCCGACCGGGGCGTAGACGCCGAGCAGGTAGGGGTTGGCCTCGCCGGTGTCCGCCGTCCGGGCCACCATCAGCGGCTGTTCGGAGGTGCTGGTCATCGGGCTGCTCCCTGACTGTCGGGCTCACCGCGCTGGCTGATGGGGATGAGACTATGATTTGTGTAGTCAGGTGTCAATAGGCTTCTTTTGCTGTAGCCAGGTGTACGCTGAGGCCGTTCGTTGAACAGGGGGAAGACCGGTGACCGAGGCGACCGCACAACGTGTCCGGCCCGCGGGGGATCCGCTCCGGAGAGCACTGGAGCTGGTCGGTGACCAGTGGACGCTGCTCATCCTGCAGAGCCTGTTCCTGCGCTTCCGGCGCTACGAGGAGCTGCGCCTGCGGCTGGGCATCTCGCCGACCGCGTTGTCCGGACGCCTGCGGGACATGGTGGACGCGGGCATGCTCACCCGCGTGCCGTACCGGGACGCGCGCCGCACGCGGCACGAGTACCGGCTCACCGAACGCGGCCTGGAGCTGTGGCCGCTGCTGATCTCGATCTGGGCGTGGGAGCGCGAGTGGGTCGAAGGCCGCCGCGAGGTGCTGCCGACGCTGATCCACCTCGACTGCGAGCTGGCTACATCAGCGCCCCTCGGCTGCGGCGCCTGCGGCCGCCGGGTCGACGCCCGTGACGTGCGGGCTTCGCGACTGGACAGCACCGGCGTCGCGGCGGCGACGGCGTCCAAGCGCTTCCGCCGCAAGGACGCGGAGTCCCTGGCCGGCGACCCGATGATGTTCTTCCCCGACACGATGGAGCTGCTGGGCGACCGCTGGTCGACGGGGCTTCTGGTGTCCGCGCTGCTCGGCTGCCGGCACTTCTCGGAGTTCGAGCGCGAGCTGGGCATCGGGCCGAGCGTGCTGTCGGCCCGGCTGAGCAAGCTGGTCGAGGTCGGTGTGCTGCGCACCGGTACCGCGAAAACCCGCACCGACGCGCGGGACTACCGGATGACGGCGAAGGGGCTGGCGTTCTTCCCGGCACTGGCGTTCATCGCGGAGTGGTCGCGCGGCTTCGAGGTGGCGGGCCAGGAGCCGGACATCACGCTGCACCACGTCGAGTGCGGCAACCGGCTGCAGCCGATGCTGCTGTGCGACCACTGTGGCCGCCCGCTGACCCGCAAGTCGGTGCAGTTCGGCGGAGTGCCGTCCCCCAAACGCTGATGACGTGACGTAATCGACTCGCCAAGCGGTTTGTCTGATGCCAGGCTGGAGCGGTCACACGTCGTCAGTTCCGGAGGTAAGCATGAGTGAACCGAATCCGTCGCCCAGCGGCGAGGAGGACGACGTCAAGCGCAAGTTCCGGGAGGCGCTCGAGCGCAAGCAGGCGCACGCCCGCTCGGGAGCGTCCCACGAGAACGGCGGCGGCAAGAACCAGCACGCCCACGGGCCCGCGGCCAACAAGCGGACGTTCCGCCGCAAGAGCGGCTGAGACTCCGGGACTTCCGGAAGCTTCCGAAGGCCACCACGGACGCGCGTCCGTGGTGGCCTTCGGCGTACCCGGGCCCGGACCGGCGTCCTAGGGTGGGCCGATGGCCGGTCGGGTGCGGTGGGACGAGGCGTGGCGGAGCACGCGGCACGTCCTCTACGCCGGGGGCCGGCCCGAAGTGCGGGCGCGGTCGGCCGGCCTGGCCCGGTTGCGGGCCGCCGCCGTCGTCGGCACCGGGCTGTGGAGCGGGTTCGTGGCGGCGCAGACCGCACCGGGGGAAATGGCCGGAAGCCCGCTCGCCCTCGGGCTCGCCGCGGCGAGCGCGGTGCCCGCGATCATCGCCGTCCGGTCACCGCTGTGGGCGTGGCGGCTGCTCGTCGTGCTGATCGTGGCCACTCCGGCCGCGTACCCGGCGCTGCCCCGGCTGTGGGGCTGGCCGTGGTCGCCGGGTCTGGCGCTGACCGCCGCCGTGGTCTGGTTCCTGGTCGCGGCGGGCCACGCGCAGGCCGTCTTGGTCGTGGTCGGCGTGGTCTCGGCCGCGGCGATGGGCGTCTGGGTCGGGGACTGGCGCGACCTGGCCCTGCTGATGGCCCTGATGACCGCGGTGCTGCTCGGCGGCAACGCGGTGCGGCAGCGGCGGGTCGCCGAGCGGGAGAGCGCCGAACAGCGGCGACGGCGGGCGGCGGAGGAGACCAGGGCCGCGGTCCTCGAGGAACGCGCGCGCATCGCCCGGGAACTGCACGACGTGGTCGCCCACCACATGTCCGTGCTCGCGCTGCGCACCGGCTCCGCGCGCTACCGCTTCCCCGGGCTGCCGGACGAGCTGCGAACCGAGTTCGCCGAGCTGACCGGGACCGCGCGGGAAGGCATGGTCGAGATGCGCCGGCTGCTCGGTGTGCTGCGGACCGAGAGCACCGGCGAACCGGTCGCGCCGCAGCCGGACGTCACCCGGGTGGCCGAGCTGGCGGAGCGGGTGCGTGCCCTCGGCGCCGCCTGCACGGTGCGGGTGCGGGGTGACTTCGACGCGCTGCCCGCGGGCGTCGCCCTGTCCGCCTACCGGATCGTGCAGGAGGCGCTGAGCAACGCGGTCCGGCACTCGCCCGGCGCGGCGATCGACGTGGACCTGCGGGTCGGCGCCGGGTCCGTGCACGCGGCGGTGCGCAACGCCCCGGCCGGTCCCGGCCGCCCGCCCGGGACCGGCGGGCACGGACTGCTCGGCATGCGGGAGCGGGCCGCGATGCTCGGTGGCAGGCTGGTGGCCGGGCCGACGGCCGAGGGCGGGTTCGAGGTCGTCGCGGAGCTGCCGCTGGACCACGAGGAGAACGCGTGATTTCCGTGCTCATCGCCGACGACCAGACCATGGTCCGGCAGAGTTTCCGCGCCGTGCTGGACGCCCAGGACGACATGCGGGTGGTCGGCGAGGCCGCGAACGGCGCCGAAGCGGTGACCGGCTGCGCGGAGCTCTCGCCGGACGTCGTGCTGATGGACGTCCGGATGCCCGGTGTGGACGGTCTGGAAGCCACCCGCCGCGTCCTCGGCGCGGGCGGTGCCGTCCGCGTGCTGATGCTGACGACGTTCGACATCGACGAGTACGTCTACGGCGCGCTGCGCGCGGGCGCCAGCGGGTTCCTCCTCAAGGACGCGCCGCTGGACGACCTGGTCGTCGCGGTGCGCGTGGTCGCCGCGGGAAACGCCCTGTTCGCCCCGTCGGTCACCCGCAGGCTCATCGGCGAGTTCGCGGTCCGCGGCCGGGCCGCCGAGGCCGGTTCCCGGGGGCGTGCCGGGATCGCGGACTTGACCGAGCGCGAGACCGAGGTGCTCCGCCTGGTCGCGAAGGGCCTGTCCAACGCGGAGATCGCCCAAGCGCTGGTGATCGCCGAACAGACCGCGAAAACCCACGTCAGCAGGGTGTTCGGCAAACTCGGCGCGCGGGACCGGGCGCAGGCGGTCGTGGCCGCCTACGAAGCGGGCATCGTGGTGCCCGGCCGGTGATACCGGAGTAGCACGCGCGAGCAGCGGCCCTACCCGGGTGCCGCCGGAAGACGGCACCCGGGCACGACGACCGGTCGCCCGCCGTCGATCATCGTTGCGGCCATGGGGATCTCGCGGCGCACCAAGACCGTGGCGTTGACGGCGGCGGCGGCCTTCGCGCTCGTCGCGGTGCTGTGGTGGTCACTCGGCCGCCCGCTCGGCGTCGACTCCGCGGTGTACCGCGCCGGCGGGATCGCCGTGCTCCGCGGGGAGCCGCTCTACGGACACCTGTCGGCGTTGCCAGGGTGGGCGCCGGAGCTGCCGTTCACCTACCCGCCGTTCGCGGCCCTGCTGTTCACCCCGTTCGCGGCGCTGCCCGTGCAGTGGTGCTGGGGCCTGGTCGCGGTGACCGCGGCACCCGCGCTGGCCCTCGCCCTGCGGCCCTACGCTCCGGGCGCCACGGCGGTGCTCGTCGCTTTCGGCCTGCAGCCGGTGTGGCAGACCGTCGGGCTCGGCCAGCTCAACCTGGTGCTGATGGCGCTCGTGATCGTCGACGTCCTGCGCCGGCGCGGCTCGGCCGGCGGGGTCCTCATCGGCCTCGCGGCGGCGATCAAGCTGATCCCGCTGATCTTCGTCGGGCACCTGCTGCTCACCGGCCGCCGGGCCGACGCGGCGCGCGCGCTCGCCACGTTCGCCGGAGCCACCGCGCTCGGCGCCGTGCTGCTGCCGGCCGACTCGGCCCGGTACTGGACGTCCGCCCTGTTCAACGACCACTTCGCGCAGATGAAGGGCTGGGTGGGGAACCAGTCGTGGGCGGGGTTCGCCGCCCGGACGGCGCCCGGTCAGGTCTGGCTGCCGGTCGTCGCCGCGGTGGCCGTGGCGGGCGCGGCGTTCGTCGTCCGGTGGCGGCACCGGGCGGGCGACGAACGCGGCGCGTTGCTGGTCACCGCCGGGTGCGCGCTGCTGGTGAGCCCGATTTCCTGGACACACCATTGGGTGTGGATCGGGCCCGCGCTCGGGTACCTGCTCGCCACCGGCCGGCGGTGGTCCGCCCTGCTCCTCGCGGCGGTGTTCACCGGCTGGACCGTGGCGGTGGTGCCCGGCGGAGAGGGCCGGGAGCGGGACTGGACCGCCGGGCAGGCGCTCATCGGCAACGCCTACCTGCTGGTCGCCCTCGTCGCGGGCGTGGTGCTCGTGGCGGCGGCGATCCGCGACCGCCCCCGCCGCTTGGCGGGTTCCGGCAAGGTCCAGTAGCTGTCTTGAATGAGTCATTCAGGGCTTCCGAAGACCTGAATGACTCATTCAAGACGTTTGCGGAGCCGCCGGTAAGCGAACCAAGACGACTTGCCGGGGACGCCGTCCGGTCGAGCGCTTGTCCACACCACGGCGAGGCTGTGGACAAGCGGCTACGGCGTCAACGAACCCAGGTGGTCCAGCACCACGAACTCGCTCGACGTGCCCGCCACCGCCTTCCGCAGGGTCTCCAGACCGCCGTTGGGGTCCTTCGCCTGACCCAGCGGCAGGTCGAAGTCGTCCCAATGCGTCGCCGCCACGTACCTCGGTCCGCCGAGCGCGCTCAGGAGGCGCGGCACGTACTGCGTCACCTTCGCGCCGCCGACCGGCACGCACACGACGTCCGGATGGAGGCCGGCCAGCTCGGACTCCACGTAGTTCGACCCGCCGAAGTCCAGGACGCTCGCGCCGCCGCCGGTCACCTGATAGGCGAGCGTGCCGCCTTCCAGCAGGTCCTCGATCACCCTCGGCCGGTCGCGGCGGGACAGCGGCCGCGAGCCCGGGAACGGCACCCGGGCCCGTTCGCCGGTGGCCGAATGCAGGGACCGCAGGATCCGGATCGAGTAGCCGTCGAACGTCAGGTCCTCACCACCGGACGCGATCGCCAGCTGGTCCTCGGGCGCGCCCAGGGCGGCCATGAGACTCAAATGGGTCTCGGTGCCGAAGACCGTCGCGCCGGTGCGCTTGGCCAGGTAGGGGACGTCGGTGAGGTGGTCGTAGTGGCCGTGCGTCACTAGGATGTGGTCCGCGCGCAGCTCACCGCGGTCGAGGTAGCCGTCGATCAGCGCCTTGTTCACCGAGAGCGGCGTGCGGGGGTTCGCGCCCGCCGGGGTGTACGTCCCGGTCTTGAACCGCGTGAGCCACGGGTCGATGAGGATCGTCTTCGTCCCGGTCGAACCCGGCACGCGGATCTCCCAGCCGTTGTTCCCCCACCACCGCAAAGTCATCCGCGACGTCCCCCGAGGCGCCGGCGTCGCCGAAGCCGCCGGCACGCCGGCGAGGATCGTGGCCGCCGCCGCGCCCGCGCCGAACAGCCCCCGTCTGCTGAGTCCTGTGTTCATGACGGGCACCAGACCACGAACCCGCTGGCAGTGTCCAAGATCGAGACGTCGGCATGTCGATATGCGAACGAGTATCGTCGCAGCGTGGACCACCTTCGCTCGCTGCGCTACTTCCTCGTCGTCGCCGAGGAACTGCACTTCGGCCGCGCCGCCGAGCGGCTCGGCATCGCGCAGCCGCCGTTGAGCCAGCGCGTGAAGCGGCTCGAAGCCGAGCTGGGCGCCAAGCTGTTCGACCGCGGCCGCCGCGTCACGCTCACCGAGGCCGGCGAGGTTTTGCGTGCCGAAGCCCGGGACCTCCTGGGCCGCTGGGACCGGATGACGGCGCTGGTCGCGAAGGCCGAGCGCGGCGAGATGGACGCCCTGCGCGCGGGCGTGCCGCCGGAGCTGCCGGGGCGCGTGCTCGCCGCGCTCCTGACGGCGTTCGCCACGCAGTACCCGGCGGTCCGGCTCGACCTGCAGGAGCTGACCACGGCCGAGCAGGTGCGGCTGCTGGCCGACCGTTCGCTGGACGCCGGGCTCCTCCAGCTGCCGGTGGACGTCGTCGGGCTCGACCTCGGGCCGGCCGTCGACACACCGCTGGGCGTGGTCCTCCCCCGGGATTCGGCGCTGGCCCGGCACGCGTCGCTGACGCTGGCCGACCTGGCCGGGGAAGGCCTGGTGTACGCCCCGCGCGCGGCGGCGCCCGGGAGTTACGACGCGCTGCTGCGCACGTGCTGGGACCACGGCTTCCGCCCGGCTTCGATCCGGCACGCGCGCAATCCGGAGTTCGTGCTCGGCCTGGTCCTGGCCGGACACGGGGTGGCGTTCGAGCCGCGGGCCCGCAAGGAACCGCGCGTGGTCTGGCGACCCCTCGAAGGCGAGGTCCTGCGGGCGCGGACGGCGTTCGCCTGGCCGTCGTCGAGCCCGCACCCGCAGGCGGCGAAGCTGGCGGAGATCGCGGCGGGAGTGCTCAGGGACGACGGCGTCTCGCGGTTGGTGCCGCCGGACCCGGGCGGAGCACGGCCGTGGGACGTGTTCTACGAGCGCAGCTGATCCACCGCCGCGCGAGCCGCGTCGCCGATCGCGCGGTCGATGTCCGGCCGTCTCAACGTCTCCGCCCCGCCGACCGTGAACACCGCGACCGCGTAGGACAGGCCGTCCGGGTACGTGACGATCCCGATCTCGTTGCGGATCCCCGGCATCGTCCCGGTCTTGGCCGCCACCGCCACCTCCGGCGGGAACCCCGCCGTCAGCCGATGCCAGCTGACCTGCGCCGACATCCACTCGCGGACCTGCGCACCAGGCCCGGGGTCGCTCCAGACCGCGGACAGCAACGAAGTCATCTCACGAGGTGTGGTCGCCGAAGTCCGCAAAGGATCCAACGCCCGCAAGGGAAGTCCGGCGACGGTGTCGTCGATGATCGTGCGCAGGAGATCCCGCGGCGCGCCGATGACGGAAGTCCGCGTCAGGCCCAGTTCGGCCAGCAACGACCGGACGTTCTCCACGCCGACCCGGTCGAACAGCAGGTCCGCGGCCGTGTTGTCCGACACCGACAACGCCAGCAGCGCCGCGTCGCGCAGGCTGTAGGAAACGTCATCGGCGAAACCCGACGAGCCGCTGCCCCCGAGCCGGTCGGCCGCCGTCGCCCGCACCCGGTCCGTCGGGTCGAGCTGGCCCGCCGCCACCTGACGGGCGAACTCGTACGCCAGCGCCACCTTCACCACGGACGCCAGCACGACCGGCGAGTCCGCGTCGACACCGACGGAATCGGGGGAACCGAGACGGCGGGCGTGCAGGAAACCCCGTACGCCCGCCGCTTCGAAGATGTCCTCAGGGGTCACCCGGTCATGATGGACCGCAGCCGCCCGACCTCCGCCATCCGGCGCTCCGCGAGCCGGTCGGCCGCCGTCGCGGGGGGCACGCCGTCGGCCTCGGCCAGCGCGAACACGGCCTTCGTCGTGTCGAAGATCGCCGTCGTCTTGCGCTTGGCGCGCTCGAAGTCGAAGCCGTGACGCTCGTCGTCCACCTGGATCACGCCGCCGGCGTTGACCAGGTAGTCCGGCGCGTACAGCACGCCGCGGTCGGCGAGCTGCTTGTCGATGCCGGCGTGCGCGAGCTGGTTGTTCGCCGCGCCGCAGACGACCTTCGCGCCGAGCACCGGCACCGACGAGTCGTCGAGGACGCCACCCAGCGCGCACGGCGCGAAGACGTCCAGCTCGGTCCGCAGCAGAGTGTCCACATCGGACGCGACCTGCACGGACGGGTAGCTCTCGAGCGTGCGCGAGATCGCCGGGGCGTAGACGTCGGTGATGGTCACCTGCGCACCCGCGTCGACCAGGTGCCCGACGAGGATGTGCCCGACCTTGCCGACGCCGGCGACGCCGACGCGCTTGCCGGCCAGGTCCGGGCTGCCCCAGAGGTGCTCGACCGAGGCCCGCATGCCCTGGAACACGCCGAACGCCGTGAGCACGGAGGAGTCACCGGCGCCGCCGTCTTCCGGCGAGCGGCCGGTGACGAAGTCGGATTCGCGGGCCACGATGTCCATGTCCCGCACGTACGTGCCCACGTCGCACGCCGTGATGTAGCGGCCGCCGAGGGACTGCACGAAGCGTCCGTACGCGCGCAGCAGCGCTTCGGACTTGAGCGTCTTCGGGTCGCCGAGGATCACGGCCTTGCCGCCGCCGAGGTCGAGGCCGGCCAGCGCGTTCTTGTACGCCATGCCCTTGGACAGCGCGAGCACGTCGTCGAGCGCGTCGGATTCGGTGGCGTAGGGGTGGAAGCGCGTCCCGCCCAAGGCAGGTCCGAGCGCCGTGGAGTAGATGCCGATGATGGCCTTGAGGCCACTGGCCTGGTCGTGGCAGTACACGACCTGTTCGTGCCCGGTGCCCCGGGCGAACACTCCTTCGGTCACGGTGGTGACTCCTTTGTCTCCAGCGCCCGGTTCGTGGCCGGGACGCGCTTCGAGGGTGGCAGGGAGGCAGGGCGGAGGTCGTCCGCCCTGGTGCCTTCCGGGCACCAACCTAGATCCCCGCCGATCACCGGACCAGTGGAGGTCCCGCGATACGGACGGGTAGCACGGAGATCAGCCGCGGACCACCTTGCCGAGCGCGTTCATCGCCGTCTCGAGCTGGGTGTCGGAGAGGTACGGCGCCGGGCCGAAGCGCAGGTACTGCCCCCGGCTGTCGGTCTTGACGCCCTGGGCGGCCAGTGCCGCCTGCAGCCCGCCCGCGTCGGCGCAGCGCAGCGAGAGGAACCCGCCGAGCCGGTCCAGCGGCGTCTCGCGATCCCGCGTCACGACGTCCTCGGGCAAGCCGAGCGAGTCGAACACCGACGTGAGCAACCCGACCTGGTGCTGCGAGACCTCGCGCAGGAACTCCGGTGTGAGGCCCTGCTCGGCGAAGAACCGCTGGACCCGGACGCCGCGGTAGTGGCTGGCCGGGTCGTAGGTGGCGCCGGCGAACCGATCGCCGCCGGTCGCGTAGGGCACCGCGCCGGGGTGGCGCGCGTCGGCGAGCGCGCCGAACTCGGCGTACCAGCCGGTGATCACCGGCCGCAGCTCCTGGGCGTGCGCCGGCAGCCGCAGGAAGCAGTTGCCCTCGCCGAGCTGCAGGTACTTGTAGCCGCCGCCCAGCACCCAGGCGTTGGTGAGCCCGAGGTCGTGCAGCGGGAACGGCACGACGCCGAGCGCGTGGTAGGCGTCGACGACGAGCTCGATCGACCGGTCGCGGCACGAGTCGGCCAGGTGCGCGAGCCCCGGGACCAGCCGCGACGTCTCGAACAGCACGGCCGAGACGAGCACCGCGGCGGTGTTGTCGTCGACTTCGGCGGCGACGCGCTCGGCGAGCGTCGTCACCGGTTCCAAGGGCACCCGCACGACCTCGACGCCCTCCTCCTCGATGCGGGCGAGCTGGCGGCGCAGGGTGTGGAACTCGCCGTCGGTGGTGACCAGGCGCGGTCTTCGCGGCAGCCCCATCGCCGACAGGAACCGCAGCACCAGGTCGTGCGTGCTCGCGCCGAGCGCGTACTCGCCGTGCGGGTCGCCGAGCAGCAGGCGGAACCCCGCACGCAGCTCGTCGGCCTTCGCGAACGCGCGCTCCCACTTCTCGTCGACGTCGCGAGCGGCGTCCGCGAAGGACTCCCGCAGTCCCTCCTCCGCGACGTCCGGCCACGCCTGGTGCGAATGCGCGGACAGCAGCAGCCGTTCCGCGACCGCGAACCGGGAGTAGTGCGGGGCGAGCGCGTTGTGGTCACCGCGCAGGTCGTCCAAAGTGGTCACAGTCGGCTCCGTACGGCCCAGAGATCCGGGAACATCGGCTGGAAGAGCGTGGTACGCAGGTAGGTCGCGCCGGACGATCCCCCCGTCCCGGTCTTGTCGCCGATGGTGCGTTCGACCATCTTCACGTGCCGGTAGCGCCACTCCTGCATCCCTTCGTCGAGATCCACCAGACATTCCGCGACGACCGACGGTCCGCCGTCGTCGCTGTACACGTCCAGCAATATCGCCTGCAGGGCGGAAGAGGGCTCCACCGGTCGAGTGACGTCTCGGTCACACTCGACCGCATAGCCAGAAACCTTGAGGTACGCGAGAAAAGAGTCGAACAACGACGGCCGCGCCATCGCTTCGGCGATGCCTTTCCGCTGCTCGCCGCCTTCGGGGTAGTGCGCGAACACGCGCTCGTCACGCCGCCCCAGCACGGCTTCCAGCTCGCGGAACTGGGCCGACTGGAAGCCGCTCGAAGCGTCCAAACGGGTGCGGAAGCTCGTGAACTGGCTGGGCGTCATGGTTTCCAGCACGTCGATCTGCGCGACGGCGACCTTCAGGATCGTCAGGATCCGCCGCAGGACCCGGATCGAGTGCGCGGTGTTCCCCTTTTCGAGGTTGCGCTGGAGGAACTCCGCCTCGTGGAGGATCTGCTTGAACCACAGCTCGTACACCTGGTGGATCACGATGAACAGCAGCTCGTCGTGCTCGTCGGACCGGGTGCGCTGGGCGCCCAGCACCTCGTCCAGCGCCAGGTAGGACGTGTAGCTCAAAGCTTCCTGGGTCGCCTGGCTGGGTTCGGTCATCCTTGGGTCACCTCGTCGAAGTGGCGCTGCGCGGGTTTCGCGAGCGCGGTGTACAGATCGTGGAACAACTCGACCGCGGCCGCCCGGTGATCCGGTGCGGGCACCAGGTCGGCGGGCAGTTCGGGGTCGAGCGACGGGAACGCCCGGAACGTGTGCACCAGGCGCGTGCGGACGGCGAAGGCTTCGGCGTCCGGGGTGTTCTTCCCCGCGTACCCGCCGAACTGCCCGACGAACGCCGTGTAGCGCGCGGCGAGGTCGTCGAGGTCCCAGGCCCGGCCGGCGAAGCGGCGGACGTCGAGCGCGGCCGAGGGCCGGCCGAGCAGCAGCCCGGCGTGCTCGGTGACGTCCAGCTCGCCGAGCAGGGCGACGACCTCGGCCTCGCGGTCGTGCGGGGCGATCCAGGTGCCGTCCTGGTAGGGCCCGAACCCGAGGAACCGCAGCCGCCGCACCAGGCGTTCCCGGGCTTGACGGCGGCTCTCCGGGATGCTCTGCCACAGCACGGTCCACTCGCCGGCGGCGCGCTCGCGGCGGCCGAGGGAGAAGATCCGGTGGTCGCCGTCGGCGAGCAAAGCGATGGTGCGGCGCGTCAGCGAGTAGTGCACGGTGCGGCCCTCGCGGTGGCGCTGGAGCAGGCCGCGGCGCACCACGCGGGTGAGCGCGATCCGGGCCGCGCCGTCGGAGAAGCCCAGCTCGGCGAGCGCCGCGACCAGGCCGCCCGACCACACCCGGCGGGTTTCCCGCGGGTGCACGTAGCTGCCCAGCAACGTCACGACCAGCTCCTGGGGGCTGGCGTCGAAGGCGTCTCCGGGCATGGCGCAACTCTATACACCTCAGGCCGCTGCGGTGTAGCTTGATTTGCGTGACGTACTTCGCGGATCTCAGCTCGCGGCAGGTCGCGGCCTTGGCGGACGGCGACCGCACCCCGGTCCTGCTGCTCCCGCTGGGCGCGATCGAGCCGCACGGGCCGCACGCGCCGCTGGGCACCGACCCGCTGATCTCGCGCGGGATGTGCGAGCGCGCGGCCGACCGGCTGGCGGCCGATTCCGAACTGCACGTCCTGGTCCTGCCCGAGGTCCCTTACGGCGTGACGCGGTTCGCGGCCGGGTTCGCCGGCGGTGTCCACATCGGCGAGGAGACACTGCACTCGCTGCTCGTCGACATCGGCGCGGCGCTGATCGGCCAGCGACTGCGGCGGATCCTGCTGGTCAACAACCACTTCGAGCCCGCGCACCTGGTCACGCTGAGGCGCGCGGCGGAGACGTTGAACTTCGCCTACGACGGCCGCGTCGCGCTGCTCGACCTCGTCCGGCGGCGGCACGCGCAGCGGCTGACCGACGAGTTCCGCTCCGGCGAGTGCCACGCGGGCCGCTACGAGACGTCCCTCGTGCTCGCCGACCGGCCGGAGCTGGTCGACCAGCCGTTGATGCGGACGTTGCCGCACGTGCCGGTGAGCTTGGCTTCGGCCCCTTCCGATGGCGGCTTCCGCGAGATGGGGATGACCGAGGCGTACTGCGGTTCGCCGGCCGAGGCGACCGCGTCCGAAGGGGAAGAGACGTTCTCGACCCTGACCGACCTGCTGGTGGAAGCGATCCTGGAGCTGGCCCGTGAGTGAGCCGTTCAACCTCGCCACGCACTTCCTCGACCGGCACGTGGCTTCGGGCCGGGGTGACCGGACCGCCCTACTGGTCGGCGATCGTTCGGTGAGCTATTCGGAGCTGGCGCGGCTGGCCAACCGGGTCGGCAACGTGCTGCGCGACGCCGGCGTCCGAAGAGGACAGCGCGTGCTGCTGGCGCTGAGCGACGGCGACGAGTTCGTCGCGACCTGGTACGGCGCGCAGAAGATCGGCGCCGTCACGGCCGAGGTCTACCCGTTCCTGCAGCCCAAGGACTACGCGTACTACCTCGGCTACACCGAGGCCGTCGCGGTGATCGCCGACGCCGTCACCCTGCCCGCTCTCCGCGAAGCGGGTGCTACTGGGCTCTTGGTCACCGGCGTGCCCGAAGACGAGCTGCGGCCCGACGAACGTCCATTTCGGACGCTCGTCGACGCGGCGCCGGACACCCTCGAAGCCGCCCCGACCACGGTGGACGACGTCGGGATCTGGAAGTTCACCACCGGCAGCACCGGCGCGCCCAAAGCGTGCGTACATCCCTTGCGCAGTGCGAAAGAGAGCTTCGAGCGGTACGCCGTCCAGGTGCTCGGGCTGCGGGAGGACGACCGCGTGCTCGCCGTGCCCAAGCTGTTCTTCGGCTACGCACGAGACCTGGTGGCGCTGTTCCCGTTCGGCGCCGGCGCGGCCGGGATCGCGTTTCCCGAGCGCAGCACGGCGGACCTGATGTTCGAGCTGATCGCGCGTCACCGCCCGACGGTGCTGGTGAACGTGCCGACGATGATGAGCGCGATGGTCGCGCACCCGGCCGCGGCCGAGCAGGACCTGAGCTGCCTGCGGATGACGACGTCCGCCGGCGAGGCGCTGCCTCCGGAGCTGCACCGGAAGTGGGACGCGGCCTTCAGGGTGCCGGTGGTCGACGGGATCGGGTCGTCCGAGGCCTACCACATCTACCTGTCGAACCGCCCCGGCTCCGCGCGGGCCGGCACGCTCGGGACCGAGGTGCCGGGCTACCACGCGCAGGTCGTCGACGAGCTGGGGAACCCGTTGCCGGACGGGGAAATCGGGCCGCTGCGGGTCACCGGGCCGACGATCGCGCTGGAGTACTTCGGCGATCTGGAGAAGTCCGCGAAGACGTTCGACGGCGACACGCTGACGTCCGGCGACCTCTTCAGCCGGGTGGACGGGTACTTCCGCCACCACGGACGCGCGGACGCGCTGCTGAAGGTCGGCGGGGTGTTTGTCGCGCCCGGCGAGATCGAGGACTGCCTGCTCGGGCACCCTTCGGTGGTGGACTGCGCGGTGGTCGGCCAGGAGGTCGACGGCCTGGTCGTGCCGCGCGCATACGTCGTGGTGCGAGCTACGGTGACTGCCGACGACCTGAAGGACCACGTGAAAGCCCGGCTGGCCAAACACAAGTACCCCCGCGAAGTGGTGTTCATGACGGAACTTCCCCGGACCGCCAACGGAAAGCTCGACCGGCGCGCGCTGGCGGGCCGGTCGTGAGCCGCCTGGTCGTGGTCACCGGCGGTACCCGCGGCATCGGTGCCGCGATCGCCTCCCGGTTCCGGTCCGCGGGCGACGAGGTGCTCGCGCCGGGCCGCGCCGAATGCGACGTCACCGACGAGGACGCCGTCGCGGCCTACTTCGCGGCGGCGGGACCGGTGGACGTGCTGGTGAACAACGCCGGGATCTCCTCCAGCGCCCCGCTTTCGCGGACTTCGCTCGCCGATTGGCAGTTGCAGATCGAGGTCAACGCGACGGGCGCGTTCCTGTGCACCCGCGCGGTGCTGCCCGGAATGCGCGAGCGTGATCGCGGCCGGATCGTCACGGTGGCGTCGACGGCGTCGCACGTCGGCTACCGTTACACGGCCGGGTACACGGCGTCGAAGCACGCGGCGGCCGGGCTGATGCGGGCGGTCGCGGCGGAGCTGGCCGGCACCGGCGTCACGGCGAACGCGGTCTGCCCGGCGTTCGTCCGCACCGACATGACGGCGACCTCGGTGGCGCGGATCCAGGAGCGGACGGGACGTTCGGTCGACGACGCCGAGTCCGCGCTGGCGGCGGCGTCCCCGCTCGGCCGGCTGCTGGAACCTGCGGAGGTGGCGTTCGCCGTCGCCTTCCTGGCGGCGCCCGAAGCCGCCGCGATCAACGGCCAGACCCTCGTACTCGACGGCGGAGGAATCCAGTCATGAGCCCGTTCCGCGCGACCGCACCGCTGACGAAGGAGTGGGAACACTTCGAGTTCACCGTCTCCGACGGCGTGGCGACCGTGACGTTCACCCGGCCGGAGAAGCTGAACGCGCTGACGTTCGACGTCTACGCCGATCTGCGGGACCTCGTGGTCGAGCTGCCGCAGCACGAAGACGTGCGGGTGCTGGTGATCACCGGGCAGGGCCGCGGCTTCTGCTCGGGTGGCGACGTCGAGGAGATCATCGGCGAGCTGCAGAAGTTCGAGACGGCGGAGCTGCTGGAGTTCACGCGCATGACGGGCGCGGTGGTGAAGGCGCTGCGCGAGTGCCCGCTGCCGGTGATCGCGGCGGTCAACGGCGTCGCGGCGGGCGCGGGTTCGGTGATCGCGCTGGCCAGCGACTTCCGGCTGCTGGCCGAGTCGGCGAAGTTCGCGTTCCTGTTCACGAAGGTGGGCCTGGCGGGGGCCGATATGGGCTCGGCGTATCTCTTGCCGCGGTTGGTGGGCCTGGGCCGGGCGACCGAGCTGCTGATCCTGGGTGACAAGGTGTCCGCCGCGCGAGCTTCGGAGATCGGGTTGGCCACCCAGGTGGTGCCGGACGATTCGCTGGCTTCGACGGCGTCCGCGTTGGCCCGGCGCCTGGCGGACGGCCCGGCGCTGGCGTACGCGACGACGAAGGTGCTGCTGACCCGCGAGCTGGACATGGACCTGGGCAGCGCGATCGAGCTGGAAGCGATGACCCAGGCGCTGCTGATGACGGCGAAAGACCACAAGGAGTTCTACGCGGCCTGGTCGGCCGGGCGGGAACCCCGCTGGACCGGCCGCTAGTGTCGCGCGCGGCAAGTTCGTCGACGTTCGGGCCGCTGGAGCGAGGGCGCTCGCCGAGCCCGGGCCCGGCTCGGTAGCCCGGACCAAAGGTCTTGAATGAGTCATTCAAGACCTCCGAAGACCTGAATGACTCATTCAAGACGTTCGCACTCGCCGCCGGGCGGGAACCCCGCTGGACCGGCCGCTAGGGCACGATCTGGGCGAGGCCGATGAGGTTGCCTTCGCTGTCGCGGAACCAGGCCGCGCGCTCGCCGCTGCCCTTGCTCGGGTAGTTGCCCTGGATCTCGACGATGCCGCCGTCCCCGTACTCCTCGAAGACGACGCCGCGTTCCTTCAGACCGGCGACGGTCGCTTCGAGGTCGTCGACGTAGAACCCCGCCTGGGTGAACGACCCGTCGGACGCGCCCGCCGAGGCGTACAGGCAGAAGACGCCCGACTCGCCTTCGTAGCGCAAGCCGCCTTCGCGCTCTTCGGACGGCTCGAGGCCCAGCTTTTCGCTGTACCAGCGGCGGGCGCGGTCGAGGTCCTGGGTGGGGAGACGCGATTCGAACCGGAGGTTGGTCAGCATCACCCGATGGTAGGCGTCACCGCGATCGCGTCTTCCTCCAGCGACCCGAAGTACAGCTTCCCCTGCCACTCGCGCACACCCACCAGCATGTGGAACCCGGGAACCTCGCCCCGCAGCTCTCGCTCCACCTTGCCGTCCGCCGCGACGCCCAAAACCCCGACCTCGCGCCCCGGGCTCGGCTGCAACGACGTCGGCAGCCGCCGGACCCCCGCCCGCAGGAACGCCGGCATCCGGCGCACCACATCCAGCGCCGGCACGCGAGGGGACGCCTGCGTGATCCAGATCAGCCCGTCCGAGCCCGTCGAAATGTTGTCCGGGAAGCCCCACAGGTCCTCGACCAGCACGTCCCGGTGGCCGTCCGAGAGCCGGACGCGGGACACGCTGAACGCGCCCGTCTCCGCCACCGCCACGAACGACTCGTCCGGCGCCAGCGCCACGCCGTTCGCGAACTGCAGGCCGTCCAGCACCAGGTCGATCGAGCCGTCCGGCGAACGCCGCAAGAGCCGGCCGCCCGCGGTCTGTTCGATCAGGTCGTCGCGCCAGTTGTCGATGCCGAACCGGCGTGACGAGTCCGTGAAGTAGACCGTGCCATCGGCAGCGACCGCTGCGTTGTTGCAGAACACGAAGTCCAGGCCCAGCGCCGACGTCGCCAGCACCGAAGGCGAGCCACCCGACAGCGGCATCACGAGCAGCCCCGCCCGTGCGTCGCAGATCAGCAGCTCGTCGTCGCCGTACAGTTCCAGCCCGAGCGGCCGCCCGCCCGTGTCGGCGATGACGTCGATGCGCCGGCCGTCGGGCGACAGCCGCAGGATGCGCCCGTCGTCGACACCGGCGTAGATCCGGCCTTCGCCGTCGACCACGACGTCTTCCGGGCCGTGCCCGTTCACCGGGATGAGCGTGACCTCGCCGAACCGCATCGAACGTCTCCTACCGGTAGGTGAGCAGCGAAGCCGCGTCGGCCTCGAAGTGCGGGTGCTCGTTGAAGGACAGCATCGTGACGCCGCCGCGGCCGGACACCAGCTTCGTGATCCCGCCGTTGACCGTGACGCGGTTGAGCTTGAGCAGCCCGGCTTCGGGGGCGCCCATCAGCAGACCGCAGACCGTGGCGATCACGCCGCCGGAGGTGAACACGACCGCGTGCTCGCCCTTGCCCAGCGACGCCACCAGATCCGAAAGCGCGTCCCGGCAACGCGCGAGGAACGCGGGCCACGTCTCGGCGCACGGCCCGTCGGAGCCGGCCGACGTCCACGCCGTCAGCGCCGCGTCCAGCAACCCTTGATACGCGCGGGAATCCTCCTGCGGCGCGCCTCCGGCGTGGTGCAGCGCGATGTCGACGTGGTCGTACTCGTTCCAGCGCGGGTCCTCGACGACCGGGACGTCGGAGCCGAGGACCTTCAGCGCCGTCGCCGCGGTGTCCCGCTGCCGCGCGAGCGTTCCCGAACGGACCTGGCTGAAGGAGACGTTGCGCCGCAGCAGCTCCGCACCGACCACAGTGGACTGTTCGAAGCCGCGCGGGGACAGCGCGTCGTAGTCCTCGGCCCCGAACGACGCCTGCCCGTGCCGGACCAGGTAGATCGCGCCCACTCAGACACTCCCCTTCGCGATGATCTCCCGGCAGCGCCAGTCCAGGTACCCGACGAACTGCCAGAAGTCCTTGAACGCCGGGTTGCGGGTGGCGCCGTCGTGGTAGCGCCGGTACAGCTGCTGCAGCACCGCGGCGAGCCGGAACAGACCGTAGACCTCGTAGAACCGCCAGTCGCCGATCGCCAGCCCGGTCTGTTCGGCGTAGCGCGCGACGAACTCTTCGCGCGTGAACATCCCGGGCAGGTGCGTCGGCTGGCGGCGGCTCGCCTTCATGACGTCGTCGTCATCGGCCTGGACCCAGTAGGCGAGCATGCTGCCCAGCTCCATCAGCGGGTCGCCGAGCGTGGCCATCTCCCAGTCGAGGACGCCGGCGATGTTCAGCGTGTCCGGGCCGTCGAGGACCAGGTTGTCGAGCCGGTAGTCGTTGTGGATCAGGCAGATCTTGACCTCGTCAGGCTGGTTCGAAGCCAGCCACGAGCGAACTGCGGCGAAGTCGCCGACGTTGTCCGTGCGCGCCGCGGCGTACCGGTCCGACCAGCCGCGGATCTGCCGCTCGACGTACCCCGCGCCCTTGCCGAGGTCGGCCAGCCCGGCCTTCTCGACGTCGACGGCGTGCAGGTCCACGAGCCGGTCGACGACCTTGCCGGACAGCGCTCGCGCCTGCTCCGGCGTCAGCGTCATGCCCTCGGGGAGATCACCGCGCAGGATCAGGCCGTCCAGCTTCTCCATGACGTAGAAGTCGCCGCCGAGCACGGCCGGGTCGTCGCCGAACGCCAGCATCCGCGGGACGTACGGGAACACCGGCCGCAGCGCGTGCTGCACCCGGTACTCGCGCCGCATGTCGTGCGCCGACGCCGCTTTGTGCCCCGCGGGCGGGCGACGCAGGATCAGCTCGCGGTCCGGGTAGGTCAGCAGGTACGTCAGGTTCGACGCGCCGCCGGGGAACTGCCGGACGTGCGGCGGCTCGTCGCCGAGGCCCTCGATCCGCGCGGCCAGCCAGGCGTGCACTGCGGCCGCGTCGAAGGTGTCTTCCGCACGCACCTCGATGGTGGTCACGCGAACCTCCGCAGCACCCAGGCCGGCACCACGCGCATCGCGAGGCTCAGCGGCACCCACGGCCACGCCGGGACGTAGGCCCGCGCCCGCTCGGCCTCGACCGCCTTGGCCAGCGCCCGCGCGCCGCTCTCGGCCTTGGCCAGCAACGGGTTCCGGCCGATCCGGTCGTTCATCTCCGACTCGATGTAGCCCGGCCGGATGTCGGTGACGGTGATGCCCTTGCGCTCGAGCTCCAGCCGGGTGCCGTCGACGAACGCCGAGATCCCGGCCTTCGAAGCGGCGTACGCGGTGAGGTTGCCCGGCAGGCCGCGGATGGCGCTGAACGACGAGACGACGGCGAGGTGCCCGGCGCCCTGCTCGCGGAAGATCCCGGCGGCGGCCTCGATCTGGGCGGCGGCCGCGACGAAGTTGACCTCGAGGGTCTGCCGGTTGGCGTCGAAGCGGCCCTTCCCGACCGGCTGCCCCTTCCCGAGCCCGGCGTTCACGATCACCCGGTCGAGTGACCCCAGCTCGGCGCGGAACTCCTCGAAGACCGTGAAGACGCTGTCGTGGTCGGTGACGTCGAGCTTGCGGGTCACGACCTTGATCCCCGGGTGCGCCGCGGTCAGCTCTCGAGCGAGCTTTTCCAGGCGATCGGTGCGTCGCGCGCAGAGGGCGAGGTTCCGCCCCTTCGCGGCGAACTGCCGGGCCATGCCCTCGCCCAACCCGCTGCTCGCGCCGGTGATCAGGATGTTCTTCCGGACCGTCATGCCCGGGATGCTACCCGGAAGTAATAGGACCGGTGGCCCGGCGCTGGGGGCGTCGCCGGGCCACCGGTCATCGCGCGGCCGCCCGACCGGTCGCACAACGCGGCCGGGTGAGCCGGAGCCGTTGTCCACGGCTGTCGCCCGCACCCGGATGGGCCGTGAGGGGGAGGCGGAGCCACCGGCGCGGGCAAGTCATACAAGCGCGTCCGCCCAGGCCGGGGCAATGGTTCACAGTTGCCAGTACTAGCCCGTTCGCCCGAGTGGACGCGCGTCCCCGGCCACCGGCCACCCCGGCGAAGTGGGCGGCGGATCCTGCTAACGTGCACCGTGTCGGGGATCGTCGGGGGACGTTACGGGGCGGGTCGGCCATGGCGGGCAGCACGGCGGGCGGTCAGCAGGGTGAGCGCACCGCGTTCGCCACCCACTTGCGCGCCGCCATCGCCACCAGTGGACTCTCCCTCGACCGGATCCAAGCGCGGCTGCGCGTCCGAGGCGTCGTCGTCAGTGTCACCGCCCTCAGTTATTGGCAGTCCGGCAAGCGCCAGCCGGAGCGGCAGAGCTCGCTCTCGGCCGTCCGCACCCTGGAAGAAATCCTCGACGTCCCCGCCGGATCCCTGCTCGGGCTGCTGCCGCCGCCCCGGCCCCGCGGCGGTGCCGGGAAGCGTCACGCGGGCGGCGAACCCCTGACGTTCCCCCGCGAGACGCTGCAGCCGCTGCTGGACAAGGTCGGCGCCCCGGACGCGCTCGAGCGTCAGCACCCGCTGAAGCTGGTCGGGCTGCACGACCTGTGCGAGATCGCCGCGGACGGCGGCCAGCGCGCGGTGACCGCGCGGGCGGTGTTCCAGGCGGGCGCGGACGGCCAGGACCGCTGGCTGCTCGTCTACACCCAGGACGACCCGGCCGCCGGCGCGCCGGAGCTGCACGCGGTGCGCAACTGCCGGGTCGGCCGCGCCGAGGTCGACGAGGCCCACGGCCTGATCGTCGCCGAGCTGATCTTCGACCAGCCGATCGACCGCGGCGAGACGCACCTGATCGAGTACACGCTGACCAACGGCGGGCCGCCGTACCCGGAGTGCCGCAACACCTACTACCGCGAGTTCCGGCGCCCGGTCCGCGAGTACCTGCTGGAGGTCCGGTTCGCGCCGGGCACGGCACCCGAGCGCTGCTGGCAGTACGCGCGCAACGGCGGCACCGGCGGCCCCACCCGGCGCCCCCTCAAGCTCGACGGCGGCGACGGCGTCCACGCGGTGGCGCTCGACTTCGGCCCCGGCGTCTTCGGCATCGACTGGGACTGACTCACTCGCGGTGGGCGGCCGCCACGGTGGCCAGCTCGGTGCGGTTCGCGATGCCCAGCTTGGCGTAGACGTGCGCGAGGTGCGTCTTCACCGTGCCGCGGCTCATGAACAGCCGAGTCCCGATCTCCGGGTTCGTGGAGCCCCCTGCCGCGAGCTTCACGACCTCCAGCTCGGTCGGTGTCAGGCTGCCCCAGCCGCTCGTCGGGCGACCGCGCGCGCCCCGCGTCCGGCGGACGAACGCGACGACGTCGTCGAGGCTCATCGGTTCCTCGCCGGTCTCGAGCCCGAGCGCGTCCAGCTCGGCCTGCTCCCCCGCGCGGCGCGGAAAGCCCAGGTCATCGCGGGCGCGAGAAGCCGAGACGAGCACCCGGGCGGCGTCGGCCTCGCGGCCGGTGCGGGCCAGCAGCGTGGTCAGCGCGTCCAGGCTCGCCAGGACGCCCAGGCGCAGGCCGTGGTCGAGTCGCAGCGTCAGCGCCTCGTGGTGCAGCTCGGCGGCCCGCTCCGGCCCGGCCAGGTACCCCTGCTGGTCCAGGGCGTCGGCCAGCGCCGAGCGCAGGCCCCAGCGCCGGGTCAGGTCGACGGCGGCGGCGAGCACCTCCGCCGCCTCCTCGGTCCGACCCAGCGCGCGCAGCACGGCTCCGCGTTCGGCGAGCCCCTGCGACGCCATGTACGTCCCGGGAACGGCTTCGCGCTCGAACCAGCGCGCGGCCTCGTCGAACTCGCCGCGACGCCGGTGCAGCTCGCCCATCACCCCGGCCATGCCGGGCACGAAGACGTCGCCCGCGGTCTCGACGAGCCGCAGGAACGGTTCCATCACGCGGAACCCGGCGTCGACGTCACCGGCCAGGCAGTGCACCATCGCCAGCCGGCACAGCGTGGTGTTGACGCGGTGGAAGTCCCCGAGCGGCGCGGCGACCTCGACGGCGCGCTCGGCGAGTTCGCGCGCCCGCGGCAGGTCCGCCGACGCGAGCGCACTCGCCGACTGCGCGCTGAGGACGGTCGACGCGAGTCCGCGGTCGCCCCGGCGAAGGAGTCCTTCGGCCGCTTCGGCGAGCAAGGGCTCGGCTTCGTCGTGGCGGTCGCGGGCGTGCAGGACGATTCCGCGCAGCATCAAGGCACTGTCGCGCGCGAAGCCGTCGGTTTCCGCGGCCTTCTCGGCTTCGAGGGCGAGGTCCCAGGCGGCGTCGAAGTCCGTGTAGAGGTGCCCGAGTGCGGTCAGCGAAAGACACCGCGCGCGCAACCCCGCTTCGCCGAGTTCGGTGGCGATCTCCAGTCCCTGCCGCGCGGCTTCGACGTCGAACGGCGCCGTCGTGTCCGCGACCAGGCCCATGCCGGTGAGCAGCCGGGCCTGCAACGGCGACCGCTCGTCCGGGCTGCGGGCGACCGCGCGCTTCAAGTACGCCAGGCCTTCGTGGCCGCGGCCCCGCAGGTTCCACAGCCACGCGACGGCGGCGGCGAGCCGGCGTCCCCGTGTCGGATCTTCCTGTGCCAGCCCCCATTCCAAGGCCGCACGCAGGTTGTCGCGCTCCGGTTCCATCCGCGTGCGCCAGGCGTCTTTGTCCCGGTCGAGGTCGGGTTCGGCGGCTTCGGCGAGCGCGAGGAAGTGGTCGAGGTGCCGGTCGCGGACGGCATCGGTCTCGCCTGCCTCGGCCAGCCGGGCCGCCGCGTACTCGCGCAACGTCTCCAGCATGCGGTAGCGGCCGTCTTCGGCGAGCACCAGAGACTTGTCGACCAGCCGGCCGAGCGCGGCCGGGCCGTCCACGGCGTCGAGGGTGAACCCGCCGGCGAAAACGGAGAGCCGGCGGAACAGGGCGCGGTCCTCGTCGTCGAGCTGGTCGTGACTCCACTCGATCGACGCCTCCAGGGTCCGCCGGCGCGCCGGGACCCCGCGCGGCCCACGCGTCAGCAGAGCGAACCGGTCGTCGAGGCCCGCGTCGATCTGGTGCGGGGTAAGGGTTCCCAGCCAGGCGGCGGCGAGCTCGACGGCCAGCGGGATGCCGTCGAGGCGGGCGCAGACCGACCGGACGGCGGCCGCGCTCGAACTGTCCAAAGTGAACAGCGGCCGGACGGCGCCGGCCCGTTCGACGAACAGGGCGACGGCTTCCTCGACGGCCAGCGGCGGCACCCGCCACACCGTTTCGCCGGGCGCGCCGAGCGGTTCCCGGCTGGTCGTCAGCACGGCGACCTCGGGACAGGAGCGGAGCAGCGCGACAGCGAGGTCCGCGACGCCGTCGAGGGCCTGCTCGCAGTTGTCGAGGCAGAGCAGCACCCGCCGGTCACGCAGGTGGGTCACCACCGACCGGACGGCGCCGACGTGCGGCTCGACGGGCACCCCGAGCGTCGCGGCGACCACCTCGGCGACTTCGGCGGGCTCGGTGTCGAGTTCGACCCACCACACCCCATCAGGCCATCGCCCGGCCCCGGCGGCGGCGACCTGCGCGGCCAGCCGGGTCTTGCCGCTGCCACCGGTCCCGGCCAGCGTGACGAGCCGTCCCCCGGCAAGCCGCCGCCCGAGTTCGGCGGCTTCGGTTCCGCGGCCGACGAACCCGGTCAGCTGCACCGGGAGGTTGTTCGGGGTCGTGTCGAGCGAGCGCAGTGGGCCGGGGCTGCCGCCGAGCTGGAAGATCCGCTCGGGCACGGTGAGATCGGGCAGCCGGTGGACGCCGAGGTCGTGCAGCGGCTTGCCGGGCAGATCGGCGGCGGCGCGCGCGGAGACGAGCGTGCGGCCGTCGGCCAGCTCGCGCAGGTGCCGGCAGCGCCGGACGGCGGGACCGGTGGGGGTGCCGTCTTCGCGGAGCAGCACGTCGCCGGTGTGGAGAGCGGCGGGTCCGCTGGTCAAAGTCGCCAGCGCCGCTTCGGGCGTCGCGAAAACAGCCGGCGGTTCGTCGCCGGCGCACAGGATCGTGACCGTGCCCGCGGGCACCAGTTTCGTCTCGCTCATCGCCCGGCCAGTCTGCCAGCGAATCTCGGCCAGGTGGCAGATGTCCGCGCCCCCGCCGCCTGCGACCTTCGATCCGTGAACACCTTCGAAGACCTGCTGGCCCGCTGGCGCGACGCCGAGACGCGCGGCGACACCACCGCGTCCTTCCTGGCCGCCGGCTTCCGCGGCGACGGCCCCGACGGGCTGGTGCTCGACCGCGATCACTGGCCCGGCCGGGCGCCGACAGCGGCGTTCCGGTGGACCCGGCTGGAGGTGACCGCCGCCGTCGGTGTCGCGACCGGGCAGCGCGACGGTGCCGCCTGCACCGTTGTCGCCGCGTGCCAGGACGGGTGCTGGCAGCTTGTCAACGTCCAGCGCGGCTCATGACAGCTTTTCGGGGGTCCGGGTGGCGAAGCCCCCGGCCCGAGGCGAAGCCTCGGTTGTCACTGCAGCTTGGTCCGCAGCACCTTCCCGGTCGCGTTGCGGGGCAGCTCGTCCAGGAACTCGACGTCGCGAGGCACCTTGTAGCGCGCCAGGTTCGCCTTGACGTAGTCGCGGACCGTGTCGATGTCGAGGTCCGAGCCGTCGGCTCGCACGATGAACGCCTTGAGCCGCTGGCCGAACTCCGGGTCCTCGACGCCGATCACCGCCGCTTCCAGGACGTCTTCCCGCTCGACCAGGAGGTTCTCCACCTCGATCGGGAACACATTCTCGCCGCCGGAGACGATCATCTCGTCGTCACGGCCGTCGATGAACAGGAGGCCGTCGTCGTCGAAGTGGCCGACGTCGCCGCTGGAGAGGAGGCCGTCGATGATCTCCTTGTGGCGGCCGTCGGTGTAGCCGCCGAAGCTGAGGCCGCTGCCGACGAACACCCGGCCGGTCACGTGGGGCTCGGTGATGCGACCGCCCTTTTCGTCGTACAGCGCGACCTTGCACCCGACCGGCGCGCGGCCGACCGTGCCCGGCGCCTTCGCCCAGTCCTCCGGCGTCGCGACCGTCGCCACGGCGACCTCGGTCGAGCCGTAGAGGTTGTGCACGACCGGGCCGAACGCCTCGTTCGCGCGGTTGCCGAGGTCCGGCGACAGCGCCGAGCCCGCGACGAAGATGATCCGCAGCGCCGACGTGTCGTACTTCGCGAGGACGTCCTTCGGCAGGTCGACGATGCGCTGCAGCATGGTCGGCACCAGCACGAGCGCGGTGCACTTGTGCTCGGCGACGCCGCGCAGCGCCTCCTCCGGCGTGAACTTGCGGCGCATCACGACCTTCGAGCCGAGCGCGAAGGAGAGGATGAACTGCGAGAGGCCCG
This sequence comes from Amycolatopsis sp. NPDC051371, assembly GCF_040682155.1. NCBI lineage: Bacteria > Bacillati > Actinomycetota > Actinomycetes > Pseudonocardiales > Pseudonocardiaceae > Amycolatopsis > Amycolatopsis sp. NPDC051371. The sequence continues at coordinate 8,801 of NZ_JBFBAG010000048.1, read as the reverse complement.
TGCCGTGGAACAGCGGCGCGCCCATGTACGTGGCCTCGTTGGACCGCAGCGGGATCCGGTCGAGGAACTGCGCCGACGCCAGCGCCGAGGTGTGCGGCCGGGGCGCGCCCTTCGGCGTGCCGGTGGTGCCGCTGGTCAGCAGCACGAAACCACCCGGCTTGGCGGGCGCGGGCCACGGCCGGTCGTCGGTGCTGGCGATGATCTCGGACAGCACCGGCACGTCCCGGTCGCTCAGGTCGCTGTCCGGGTCGACCCAGGCCAGGTAGCGCTCGACGCCGTCGGGGATCGCGTCGAGCAGGTTCGTGAACTCCTGGTCGTACACGAGCGCGGTGACACCCTCGCGCTTCGCGACGTCGGCCAGCTGCGGCTTCGCGAAACCGGTGTTCATGAGCAGCAGGCGGACGCCGAGCTTGCCCGACGCCGCCATCGTGATCACCAGGCCGCGGTGGTCGCGGCACAGGGCGGCGACGACCTGGCCCGGCTTGATCCCGCGCTCGGACCAGGCCCTGGCCAGCGCGTTCGACTGGTCGTCGAGCTGCTTGTAGGTCAGCGGGCCGAGCTCGTCGATGATGCCGACGGCGGTCGGGTCGCGGCGCGCGGAGATGTGGTTCGCGCCGGCGAACGGGCCGAACTTGCGTAGCGCGACCAGCGACCGGACCCCTTCGTCGAGCCGGGGGAAGGGGACGAGACCGGCCCGCCGCATCACGTCCACGCTGCGCGCCGTCTCCGCCACCTTGTCCGCCACTTGCGTAGCGAGCTCGACCAGGCTCATCCAGGCACCTCCGTTGCTGCGGGGAACGAGCCCATGCCGACGGCGGGCGTACCGGCGGTATGGGAGCTACTGGACAGTAAACCAACGACGCCGCGAGCGCACCAGACGTGGGCGTGGTCCGCTTTCTGTCGGTGGTGCCCGTCATGATGTCTTCGTGCAGGTGATCGCCGGGCGGGAGGAGGACGGGAGCTTCACCGTCCGGTCACCGTCGTCGACGGCGAACGGCCTGGACGACGCGGGTTTCGCGGCGCTGGCCCGGGAGCTGGAGACATCACTGCGGCCGCGGTGGGTGTTCCCGTCGGTGGAGCTGGTGTACCCGGTGCTCGTGGCGGCCGGGCTGCGGGTCGAGCGCTGCTACGACGTCGCGCTGGCCGAAGGGCTGCTGCTGGCGTACGAAGGCCGAGAAGGACAGTCGCGGAGCCTGCGCGCGGCCTGGGCCAGGGCGAACGGTGAAGAAGCGCCACCGGACTCGACGGCCGTCGAGCTGGCGCAGCCGACGCTGTTCGACACCCGGGTGCCGACGCTGCCCGAGGGCGTGACGGTCGTCACGGCGGTCCGGCGCGTGCTCGCGGAGCAGGAGCGGCGGGTGGCCGCGGCCGAGCACCCGGACCGGATGCGGCTGCTGCTCGCCGCGGAGTCGGCGAGTGCGCTGGCCGCGGTGGAGATGTCGGCCGACGGCCTGCCGTGGCGCGCCGACCTGCACGAGGAGCTGCTGGTTTCCCGGCTCGGCCCGCGGGTGCGCGCCGGCGAGCGGCCGAAGGTGCTGGTGGAGCTGGCGGCGAAGATCAGCGAGGCTTTCGGCGGCCGGCCGGTCAACCCGGACTCGCCGCCGAGCGTGGTCAAGGCGCTGGCCCGCGCCGGGATCGAGGTGCCGGCGGCGCGGAAGTACCTGTTGAAGGGGATCGATCATCCCGCCGTCGCGCCGTTGCTGGAGTACAAGGAGCTATCCCGGCTGTACGCGGCGAACGGCTGGGCCTGGCTCGAGGAGTGGGTCGCCGATGGCCGGTTCCGCCCGCACTACGTCGTCGGCGGGGTGGTGTCCGGGCGCTGGGCCAGCCGCGGCGGCGGGGCGCTGCAGATCCCGAAGGTGCTGCGCACCTGCGTGCGCGCGGATCCGGGCTGGAAGCTGGTGGTGGCCGACGCGGCCCAGCTGGAACCACGGGTGCTGACGGCGTTGTCTGGTGACCGGCGGCTGGCCGACGTCGCGGCGGCGACGGACCTGTACGCGCGCCTGGGCGAGGCGTTGTTCTCGGGTGCCCGCTGGGTCCCGGCCGCCGACGACGACCGCGACGACCGGGCGCGCGCGAAGATCGCGATGCTCTCGGCGATGTACGGCGGCACGTCCGGCGAAGCGGGACCGCTACTCGCCTTGCTGCGCCAGCGCTTCCCGGACGCGGTGTCCTATGTGGAGCACGCCGCGCAGGCGGGCGAGCGCGGCGAACGAGTCCGCTCCCGGCTGGGCCGGACGTCCCCCGCGCCGTCGGCTGCCTGGCGCGCGTTGACCGGCGGCCTGGCCGACGACGAGGCCGCCGAGCTGAAGGCGCGCCGGGCATCGCGCGGCTGGGGCCGGTTCACGCGCAACTTCGTCGTCCAAGCCAGCGCGGCGGACATGACGGCGGTGATGCTGGCAACGCTGCGCCGGCGCCTCCCCTCCCCGGCGCACCTGGTGTTCTTCCAGCACGACGAGGTCATCGTCCACACGCCGGCTTCGCTGGCGGAGGAGGTGTCGTCGGCGATCACGGACTCGATCGCGGAGGCGGCGAGAATGCTGTTCGGCCCGGCCTGCCCGGTCCGCTTCCCGCTGCACATCGCCCCGGTCGACACCTACGCCGACGCGAAGTAACGCCGTGATGCCCCGCCAATCACGCGAGATGCCCCGCCAATCACGCGAGTTACGCGTTCAATCACGCGAGTCACGTGCTCAATCACGCGAGATACGTCTTCGATCACGCGAGTCCCGTGTTCGATCACGCGAGCCGACCCTCCGGGCAAGCCGTGCCGGTCACCCGGCGGGAGTGACCGGCACGGCCGGATCCTAGGGGAACATCGCCAGCGTCTGCGTGCCGACGTCCTGGTTCGGCAGGGTCTTGCCCGGGTTGCCGCGGAAGTCCGTCCAGCACGGGTGCAGCCGGAAGTCGGTGCCGACCGCCGCCGCGGTGTAGTCGCCGATGAACACGCCCTGCAGTTCCTTGCCGGTCACCGCACCGGTTCCGACGAACTGCACCTGCGGATTCGCGGTCTGCGTCGTGATCCGGCGGATCGGGGCCAGGCGGTCGCCCCAGCCGGTGGCGTAGGCGTAGTCCAGGCCGATGCCGTGCGGGTCGTAGGCGCGGGTGTAGAAGGTGACCGCGACACGTCCGGCCAGCGCCGCGACGGCCGGGAACACCTCGTCGGCGCCCGTGCCGATCTTCACGGGCTTCGACCAGCCGTGGCGTCCGTCGGACCCGCTCAGGAACGCGTCGCCGTTCGTCTTGACCGACTCGCCGTCGCGGTAGACGCCGTTGCGGTCGTCGGCCCAAGTCACCCACAGGTGATCGGTCACGCGGTCGTAGGTCAGCTGCGGGAAGCTGTTGACGCGGAAGTTCTCCCCGGTCAGCGCGTTGTTGGCGACGTCTTCGTCGACCGGGAAGTCGAAGTCGAGCGCCACCTCCGTGTGCCGGAACGTCCGTCCGCCGTCCCGCGAGGTCGCGACGACGACGGCGTCGTGATCGGCCGGCTGGTCGCACGCCGCGGTCGCGCACACCGACGTCTCGTAGGCGATCTGGAGCGTCTTGTCGCGGGTGACGACCGGGTTCGAGCCGCTGCCGTACGGCGTGATCCCGCCGTGGAAACCGGACAGGGACGGCGAAACCCGGCGCATCGGCGACCACGTCCGGCCGAAGTCGGCCGACTTCGACAGCACGATCGGCGACTCGGTGAACGCGCCGCCGGCGTCGTAGGTGAACTGCGTCCAGGTCACGTAGACGTCGCCGGACACGGGGTCGGCGGCGATCCACTCCTTGTCGTTGAAGATGTTCGTGGGGGTCGGCGTGCCGGCCGGCGTGACGCCGTCGAGGTGCAGGATCGCCGGGTCGCCGAAGCTGCGCCCGCCGTCGTGGGACACCGACACGGCGATGCCGCTGGCGAGCTGCTGGTCCTCGGGGACCTCCGCCCGGCTGAACAGGAGCGTGGCGTAGTAGACGGTGTTGTGCGGCCCGAAGGCGACCGCCGGGTCACCCGCGGCGTCCATGTAGGACAGCGGAGCCGGCGCCCCGGTCGGGAAGTCGAGGTGCGGCAGCTGGACGTTCGCCCAGGTCCGGCCGCCGTCGAACGACGTGTACGCGAAGCCGCCGGAGTCGTTGCGGGCTTCGCGGGTGTTGTAGAGCCGGTAGTCGTTCGAACCGGCGACGATGTTGCGCGGGTTCTCGGGGTTGACGGCGATGGTCGTCTCGTTCTGGGCGGTGCTGCAGCCGGTCTGGCTGCCGGTGGGCACGATCGTGTCGCCCGCGATGACGTCGTTGTTGGGGGCGAGCGGCCGGTAGGGGTTCGGCTTGCCGATGTAGGTCTGGCAGAGCGCGGACAGCGCCGGATCGTCGCCGCCCTCCTCTTCGCCTTCGGCAAACTGCTCCTTCAGCAGCGGGTTCGGCACGTCGTGCCGAGCCTCCGCCGCGATCTTGTGCTTGCTGTGAAGCGGATCCACCGGCAGCGGCGACCCACCGCCGGCAGCGTGCGCGGCCGGCGCGAGGACGACGGCGAGCGGCAGGACGAGCGCGGTGAGCGTGGCGAAGATTCTGCGCTTGGCGGACGAAACACCCGAGGACATCGGAAGATCCTTTCCCAGGAGGTCTTCAGCCGTCCCAGGCTTGACGCCCGTCCGCGCGCGGTCAACCGACGGAAGTTCGGAGCCGGACATACCCGGCGAGCCTCACGCCAGAGCGTCGTCGATGGCCTTCGTGATCCGTTTCAGCGACACCGGGTGCGCCGTCCCCAACGTCTGGGCGAAGAACGAAACCCGCAGTTCCTCGATCATCCACCGCACCTCGTCCAACGCCGGCGACGACGTGCCCGGCGGCAGCGAAGCCAGCGCGTCGGCGTACTCGCCGGTGATCCACGCGATGTCCGCCGTCCGCTGCAGGTCGCGCGTCGGCTCGGAAACCAGCTTCTCCAGTCGTCGGGAAATCCCCTGCAGGTACCGGACCACGTGACGCAGCCGCGAAGCACCCGTCGCCGTCACGAAACCCGGGTAGATCAGACCGGAGAGCTGGGCGCGGATGTCCGCCAGGGACTCCGCCGGGCCTCGCGACGAAGGCAGCTGCACCTCGACGTCGTTCGCCGCGCGGAGGATCTTCTCGACGTCCCTCAGCACGTCCAGCACCGTCGGGTGCAGGCCCGCGCGGACCTTCTCCAGCAGCACCTTGAAGCCGGTCTCGTCGAACACCGGGCCGCCGCCGGCCGCCATCAGCGCGTCCACCGCGCAGTCGACGCAATCCTCGAGCAGCGCCGCGACGCTGCCGTGCGGATTCCGGTTCAGCACCAGCTTCGACGAGTTCGACAGCGACCGCGTGATGAACTTCATCGGCGAGCTCAGGTTCAGCCGCAGCATCCGCCGCGTGCCCGCCCACATCGCGTGCCGCTGCTGGCCCGGCGTGTCGAGCAGCCGCACCGCCACCGACGCGCCCTCGTCCACCAGAGCCGGATACGCCTTGACGTCGTGGCCGCGCTGCGTCGACTCGAACACCGGCGGCAGCGAGCCGAACGAAGGCTTGGTCAGCCCGGCCTTCTCGAGGGTGTTGGCCGCCTTCGAAATCGTCTCGCGGACCTTCGGCGCCAGCTTCCGTTGCAGCTCCTCGACGTCCTTGCCTTCGGCGACGCGCTTGCCGCGCTCGTCGACCACCCGGAACGTCATCTTGAGGTGCCCCGGCACCGACGAAAGGTCCCAGTTCGCGTACGGCACCGTCACCCCGCGCAGCGCACGCAGCTCGCGCCCGAGCACTTCCAGCAGCGGACCGTCCGAAGGGGACACTCGCGAAAGGACATCCCGGGCCGTGTCCGGCGCCGGGACGAAGTTGCGCCGCAATGCCTTCGGCAGCGACTTGATCAGCTGCGTCACCAGCTCCGAGCGCAGGCCAGGCACCTGCCAGTCGAACCCGTCCGGCGTCACCTGGTTCAGCACCGGCAGCGGAATGTGCACGGTGACGCCGTCCGCGTCCGCGCCCGGCTCGAACTGGTAGGTCAGCTTGAAGACCTGCGTGCCCTGCGTCCACGAGTCGGGGTAGTCGCCCTCGCGGACGCCGCCCGCGGTCTCGTTGATGAGCATGGACTTCTCGAACGAAAGCAGGTCCGGCTGCTCGTGGCGCGTCTTCTTCCACCAGGTGTCGAAGTGGCGCACCGAGACGACGTCCGCCGGGACGCGGGCGTCGTAGAACTCGTACAGCGTCTGGTCGTCGACCAGGATGTCGCGGCGCCGCGCCCGGTTCTCGAGGTCCTCGACCTCTTCCAGCAGCGCCCGGTTCTCGGCGAAGAAGTGGTGCCGGGTCTGCCAGTCGCCTTCGACCAACGCGTTCCGGATGAACAACGCCCGTGACATCTCGGGATCGATCCGGCCGTAGTTGACGCGGCGGTCGGCGACCAGCGGGACGCCGTAGAGCGTCACGCGTTCGGTCGCCATCACCGCGCCCTGCTTGCGTTCCCAGTGCGGCTCGGAGTAATTGCGCTTGACGACGTGCCCCGCCAGCGGCTCGACCCATTCGGGCTCGATCCGGGCGTTCACCCGCGCCCACAGCCGCGACGTCTCGACCAGCTCGGCCGACATCACGAGCCGCGGCTGCTTCTTGAACAGCGCCGACCCGGGGAAGATCCCGAAGCGGGCGCCACGAGCGCCCAGGTAGTCGCCCTTGGCCGGGTCCTTGAGCCCGATGTGCGAGAGCAGCCCGGCGATCAGCGACGTGTGCACGCGCTGAGGGTCGACCGGGGCCGTGTTCGTGTTCAAGGAGATGCCGAGCGGTTTCGCCAGCTGCCGGAGCTGGCTGAAGATGTCCTGCCACTCGCGCAGGCGCAGGTAGTTCAGGTACTCGGTGCGGCACATGCGGCGGAACTGGTTGCCGGACAACGCCTTCTGCTGCTCGGCGACGTACTCCCAGAGGTTGAGGTAGGCGAGGAAGTCCGACGTCGGGTCGGCGAACCGCGCGTGCTGCTGGTCGGCCGCCTGCTGCTTCTCCGCCGGCCGCTCGCGCGGGTCCTGGATGGACAGTGCCGCCGCGATGATCATGACCTCGCGGACGCAGCCGTTCTTCGCGGCCTCCAGCACCATCCGGCCCATCCGCGGGTCGACGGGCAGCTGCGCGAGCTTGCGGCCGATGTCGGTGAGCCGCCGGTCCGACGAGCTGGTGGCGGCGCTGTCGAACGCGCCCAGTTCCTGCAGCAGCCCGACGCCGTCGGCGACCTGACGGCGGTCCGGCGGCTCGACGAACGGGAACGCGGCGATGTCGCCCAGCCCCAGCGACGTCATCTGCAGGATGACCGACGCGAGGTTGGTCCGCAGGATCTCCGGGTCGGTGAACTCCGGCCGCGCCTCGAAGTCCTCTTCGGAGTAGAGCCGGATGCAGATGCCGTCGGACGTCCGGCCGCAGCGGCCCTTGCGCTGGTTCGCCGACGCCTGCGACACCGGTTCGATCGGCAGCCGCTGCACCTTGGTGCGGTGGCTGTAGCGGGAGATGCGCGCGGTGCCCGGGTCGACGACGTACTTGATGCCCGGCACGGTCAGCGACGTCTCGGCGACGTTGGTCGCGAGCACCACCCGGCGCCCGGTGTGCCGTTGGAAGACGCGGTGCTGGTCGGCCGCCGACAGCCGCGCGTACAGCGGGAGGACCTCGGTGTTGCGGAGGTCCGCGCGGTTGAGCACGTCCGCGGTGTCGCGGATCTCGCGCTCGCCGGAGAGGAACACCAGGACGTCGCCCGGGCCCTCGGCGCACAGCTCCTCGACGGCGTCGAGGATGCCCTGCGTCTGGTCGCGCTCGTCGTCGCTGTCGGGGTCGTCCGGGTCGACCAGCGGCCGGTAGCGCGTCTCGACCGGGTACGTCCGGCCGGAGACCTCGACGATCGGCGCGTCGTCGAAGTGCTTCGAGAACCGCTCGGGGTCGATCGTCGCCGAGGTGATGATGACCTTGAGGTCGGGACGGCGCGGCAGCAGCTGCTTGAGGTAGCCGAGGATGAAGTCGATGTTGAGGCTGCGCTCGTGGGCCTCGTCGATGATCAGCGTGTCGTACTGGCGCAGCGAGCGGTCGGTCTGGATCTCGGCCAGCAGGATGCCGTCGGTCATCAGCTTGACCAGCGTGTCCTGCCCCGACTGGTCGGTGAATCGCACCTTGTAGCCGACGGTGTCGCCGAGCTCGGTCTTCAGCTCGCTCGCGATCCGGTCGGCGACCGTGCGGGCGGCCAGCCGCCGCGGCTGCGTGTGGCCGATCTGGCCGCGGATGCCGCGGCCGAGCTCGAGGCAGATCTTCGGCAGCTGGGTGGTCTTGCCGGAGCCGGTCTCCCCCGCGACGATCACGACCTGGTGCTTGTCGATCGCCGCGCCGATCTCGTCCTTGAGCTTGCTGACCGGCAGCTCTTCGGGGTACTCGATCTTGGGCACGCTTTCGCGGCGCGACGCGATGCGCAGCTCGGCCTTGTCGATGTCGGCGGAGATCTGCGCGAGGGCGGCGTCGCGGTCGCGAGCCTTGCGGGCACCGTCGAGCCGCCGGCGCAGCCGGTGCTCGTCGCGCGGCATCAGCTCGGGCAGGCGCGCACGCAGCGCTTCGAAGGGGGATGACGTGGACATGCTTGGACCGAGGATAGCCGTGCGTGACGAGCCCGGCCTCTCAATATCCCCGTCGCGTGACCCGGCGCACGCCAGGAGCGCCCCAATGTGGCCTTCGGTGCGTTCAACGCACCGAAGGCCGCCTTGGGTGCGTTCAACGCACCGAAGGCCGCCTTGGGTGCGTTCAACGCAACCAAGGCCACATTGGGGCGCTCGGGTCCGGCGTCAGCCCTGCTGGCCGGGCTGCTGCGG
>NZ_JBFBAG010000047.1:0-92405 GCF_040682155.1 Amycolatopsis sp. NPDC051371 | reverse complement strand
TCGCCGAGCGTCGGCCAGGCGAGCGCTTCCTCCTCGGGCGCGCCGAGCGCCACCGCGAGGTGCTGTGTGAGAAACAGGGTTAGAACACTGTTTCTCACTCACGACCGCCACCGCGGTAGGAGGCCTTCGGTGGAACTGCTCTTACTAGGCGTCGGCCTTCTCGGCGTCGGCGGCAGGCGCGTCGGCCGGAGCCGCCTCGTCTTCCTTGACGACGATCAGGCTGATCTTGCCGCGGTTGTCGATGTCGGCGATCTCGACGCGGAGCTTGTCGCCCACGTTGACCACGTCTTCGACCTTGTTGATCCGCTTGCCGTTGCCCAGCTTGGAGATGTGCACCAGGCCGTCCTTGCCCGGCAGCAGCGAGACGAACGCGCCGAACGCGGCCGTCTTCACCACGGTGCCGAGGAAGCGCTCGCCGACCTTGGGCAGCTGCGGGTTGGCGATGGCGTTGATCAGGTCGATCGCCGCCTCCGCCGACGGGCCGTCGGCCGCGCCCACGTAGATCGTGCCGTCGTCCTCGATGGAGATGTCGGCACCGGTCTGCTCGGTGATCGAGTTGATCATCTTGCCCTTCGGGCCGATGACCTCGCCGATCTTGTCCACCGGGATCTTCACGCTGGTGACGCGCGGGGAGAACGGGCTCATCTCGTCCGGGCCGTCGATCGCCTCGGCGATGACCTCCAGGATGGTGAGGCGAGCGTCCTTCGCCTGCTTCAGCGCGGCGGCGAGCACCTCGGAGGGGATGCCGTCGAGCTTCGTGTCCAGCTGCAGGGCGGTGATGATGTCCTTGGTGCCGGCGACCTTGAAGTCCATGTCGCCCATGGCGTCCTCGGCCCCGAGGATGTCGGTCAGCGCGACGTAGCGGGTCTCGCCGTCGACCTCGTCGGAGATGAGCCCCATCGCGATGCCCGCGACCGGCGCCTTCAGCGGCACACCGGCGTTGTACAGGCCCATGGTGGACGCGCAGACCGAACCCATCGAGGTCGAGCCGTTGGAGCCCAGCGCCTCGGAGACCTGGCGGATCGCGTACGGGAACTCGTCCCGCTTCGGCAGCACCGGCACCAGGGCGCGCTCGGCGAGCATGCCGTGGCCGATCTCGCGCCGCTTCGGCGAACCGACGCGGCCGGTCTCGCCGGTGGAGAACGGCGGGAAGTTGTAGTGGTGCATGTAGCGCTTGTGCGTCTCCGGGGACAGCGAGTCGATCTGCTGCTCCAGGCGAAGCATGTTCAGCGTGGTGACGCCCAGGATCTGCGTCTCGCCGCGCTCGAACAGCGCCGAGCCGTGCGCCCGCGGGATCACGGCGACCTCGGCCGCGAGCGACCGGATGTCGGTGAAGCCACGGCCGTCCATGCGGATCTTGTCCGTGAGGACGCGCTTGCGCATGACCTTCTTGGACAGCGCCTTGAACGCGGCGCCGATCTCCTTCTCGCGGCCCTCGAAGGCTTCGCCCTCGCCGACGCCGACCTTCTCCAGCACGGCGGCCTTGACCTGGTCGGTCGCGGCGTCGCGGTCCTGCTTGCCGGCGATCTGGAGCGCGTTCGCCAGGTCGTCGGTCGCGATCGCGGCGACCGCGTCGAAGGCGTCCTGCTCGTAGGGCAGGAAGACCGGGAACTCGCCGGTCGGCTTGGCGGCCACGTCGGCCAGCTTCTGCTGGGCCTCGCACAGCACCTTGATGAACGGCTTGGAGGCCTCGAGGCCCTCCGCGACGGAAACCTCGTCCGGCGCCTTGCCGCCCGCGGCGATCAGGTCGAGCGTGTTCTCGGTGCCCTCGGCCTCGACCATCATGATCGCGACGTCGTCACCCACGATGCGGCCGGCGACGACCATGTTGAAGGTCGCCTTCGCCAGCTGCGACCAGGTCGGGAACGCGACCCACTGGTCCTCGACCAGCGCGACGCGCACGCCGCCGACCGGGCCCGAGAACGGCAGGCCGGCGATCTGGGTCGACGCCGACGCGGCGTTGATGGCCAGCACGTCGTACGGGTCGTCCGGGTTGAGGCTCTGGACGGTGATGACGACCTGGATCTCGTTGCGGAGACCGTCGGTGAACGACGGGCGCAGCGGCCGGTCGATCAGGCGGCAGGTCAGGATCGCGTCGGTCGAGGGGCGGCCCTCGCGGCGGAAGAACGCGCCGGGGATGCGGCCGGCCGCGTACATGCGCTCCTCGACGTCCACCGTCAGGGGGAAGAAGTCGAAGTGGTCCTTCGGGTGCTTCGACGCGGTCGTCGCCGAGAGCAGCATGGTCTCTTCGTCGAGGTACGCGACGACGGCGCCGGCGGCCTGCTTGGCCAGGCGGCCCGTCTCGAAGCGGACGGTGCGGGTGCCGAACCGGCCGTTGTCGATCACGGCTTCGGTCTCGTGCACGGTGACTCCGGTGGAGTCGGTCATAGATGCTTCTCCTCTTTGGTTCCTTCATTCGGCGCGAGTCTCCCACCCTGGGACCCGTTTCGCTCAGGACACTCGAGGAGTGATGCCGGTCTTCGATCGAAGCCCCCGGGACTCTTCCCGGAAGCCACTACCGAGGACCGGCGGACGGTTCCTCGGGCGCGCTCGCGCCGTGGGGTGTTGCTGCACCGAGGGGGAGCGACCGGTGGTCACTCCCCCTCGGGTCGAAGCTATCGGCGCAGGCCGAGGCGCTGGATCAGCGCACGGTAACGCTCGATGTCCACCTTCATCACGTAGTTCAGCAGCCGGCGGCGACGGCCGACCAGCAGCAGGAGCCCGCGACGCGAGTGGTGGTCGTGCTTGTGAGCCTTGAGGTGCTCGGTGAGGCCGACGATCCGCTTGGTCAGCAGCGCGACCTGGGCCTCGGGGGATCCCGTGTCCGAGTCGTGCACGCCGTACTCGGCCAGGATCGACTTCTTGTCTTCGGTGGACAGCGCCACTTGTGATGCTCCTCGAAATAATCAGTGCCGTGCGGCCCCGGGCGTGGATGCACGCCGGGAAGACGGTCACGGCCGCCACGGACTGCAGCCGGACCCGCTCGTGAGGTTACCAGTCACTCCGGCAGGCCTCCTGAGCAGGGCCTTCAGGCGCCGAGCCCGAACGCGCGGGCCACCCGGTAGCGGGTTCCGCCCGATCCGCGTTCGCTGGTCATCAGCACCGCTTCGGTGGCTGTCCAGCTCCGGCTGCGGAAATCCGACAAGCGTTCGGTCCAATGCCCGGCGACCCCCGGATCTTCCCGGGGGAACCGCGCCAGCGTGAGGTGGGGCACGTACGGCCTAGCCTCGGCACCGGCCCCCGCGGCGAGCGCGAGCGGCGTCAGGTCTTCTCCGGCGGCAGTCAACCACAGCACCCCGGGGAACGTCGCGCCCTTTTCCAGCCGGACGTCGACGCCCGCCTGCCCGGTCAGCCTCTCCGCGAGCCACGCGGCCCGGGTGCCGACGTCGTCCGGCCCGTAGTAGGCGAGCGTGACGTGCCAGCGCTCCGGCGGCTCCCAGCGCAGGCCCTCCCCCAGGTCACCGAGGGCTTCGGCGACCTCTTCGACGACGTCGTCCGGCGGGACCAGCGCGCTGAAGAGGACCGGCATCAGGCGCCGTTGCCCGCCCGGCGCAGCAGGTCGGCGATGGCCGGGAACTCGTCGTCGAGCCGCTTGGCGGCCTCGCCCAGGTCCTCGTCCTCGGCCACGTCGCGCAGGTAGGCGAGGACCTTCTGGTATTCGTTGACCACCGGGATGTTGTCGCGGCCGACGGTGGGCCGGGAGTCGCGGACGTCCTCCATCGCGGTCAGCATCGCGTCGCGGTTGCCCGCGGCGACCTCGGGCACCAGGATCTTGCGCTCGAGCATGATCATCCTGGCCAGCACGACCGGGTTGCCGATCTTCGCCCGCCGCCCGCTCATCACCTGGCTGAGCATGGGGGCGCTGATCCCGAGGACTTCGGCCAGGAACGCCTGCGAAACGTCGAACGCGACGACGAGCCGGCGCACCCGGTCACCGAGCGGCTCCCCGTACCACTCGCGCTGCAACGCGATGTTCCGCTGGACGATCTTGTGGTCCTCCACCAGTTCCGCTCCCCTAAACCGCTTGGCCTGCTACCTGCGCGCACACCGTCCGTGAGCATCTTGCCATCGCCGTCACGTGCGTGAACGCGAAACCGCCCTATTCGCCCCCGGTCGGGGCGCCCGGGGGCACCTCCAGTGCCTTTCTCGTCTCGACGACGTCGTCGTCGATCTGCGTGACCAGGCCGGCCGAGTCGGCGAAGCGCACCTGGTCACGCAGCCGCGTCACGAAGTCGATCGCCACGTGCTGGCCGTAGAAGTCTTCGTCGACATCGAGGACGAACGCCTCGACGGTCCGCTCGCGCCCGGAGAACGTCGGGTTCGTGCCCACCGAAACCGCTGCGCGCAACCGGCGCGTGGGGTCCGCCGAGCGGGTGAACCAGGCGCTGTAGACGCCGTCGGCCGGGACAGCGGCGAAGCGCGGCGTCGACAGGTTCGCCGTCGGGTAGCCGAGCTCGTGGCCCCGGCCGTCACCGCGGACGACGATGCCCTCCAGGCGGTGCGGGCGGCCGAGCGCCTCGGCCGCGGCGACGACGTCCCCGGCGTCGATGCACGACCGGACGTACGTGCTCGAGAACGTGATCGCCGACTGGTCCTCTTCGGACAGTTCCTTGCCCTGCAGTTCGGCGCCGTAGGCGGCAAAGCCGAACCGGCGGCCGAGGGTGCGCAGCAGCGCGACGTCGCCGGCGGCCTTGGCACCGAAGGTGAAGTTGTCGCCGACGATCACGGCGGCCGCGTGCAGCCGGTCCACGAGCACCTCGTGCACGAACTCCTCCGGCTGCAGCCGGGACAGCTCGAGGGTGAAGGGCAGCACGCAGAAGACGTCGATGCCGAGGCCTTCGACGATCTCCGCCTTGCGCCGCAACGTAGTCAGCTGCGCCGGGTGGCTCCCGGGGCGCAGCACCTCCGACGGGTGCGGGTCGAACGTCAGCATCACGCTCGGCAGCCCGCGTTCGGCCGCCGCTGCCACGGTCCGGCCGACCAGCTCCTGGTGCCCGCGGTGGACACCGTCGAACACGCCGATGGTGACCACGCACCGGCCCCAGCCGCCGGGAAGGTCCCCCAGCCCACGCCACCGCAGCACGTCGAACTCCCGTCTCTCCTGGGCCACCCTAGGCGGGCAGCAACACGACCACTGCCCGGGACACGCCTTCTTCGTCGGCGGCCAGGGCGAGCACCCGGCCGTCGGGACCGAAGAGCCCGTAGGTGCCCTCGACGCCGGCGGCCGGGATGCGCTGGCCGTGCCGGACCGCTTTCGCCGTCACCGCGTCGAGGTCGCGCCGCGGGAAGGCGGCGGCGACGGCGGCGTCGAGGTCCAGGCTCAGCTCCGGGGTCTCCTCGAGCCGGTCGAGGGTCTTCGCCTTCGCCAGCGTGAACGGGCCGACCGTGGTGCGGCGGAGGGCCTGGAGGTGGCCGCCGACGCCGAGGTCCGCGCCGAGGTCGCGGGCCAGCGCGCGGACGTAGGTGCCGGACGAGCACTCGACGACGGCGTCGACCTCGACGTGGTCATCTTCGTGGCGGACGCCGAGGACGTCGAAGCGGTAGACGGTGACCGGGCGCGGCGGGAGGACGACCTCCTCGCCGGCGCGGACGCGGGCGTACGCGCGCTTGCCGTCGATCTTGACGGCGCTCACCGCGCTGGGCACCTGCTGGATGGGGCCGGTCAGCTTGGCCACGCCCTGGGCGATGGCTTCGTCGGTGACGTCTCGGGTGGCGGCCGTCGTGAGGACTTCGCCCTCGGCGTCGTCGGTCGTGGTGCTGCTGCCGAGGCTGAGGGTGGCCAGGTAGGTCTTGCGGTCCAGCGCCAGGTGGCCGAGCAGCTTGGTGGCGCGCTCGATGCCGAGCACCAGCACGCCGGTCGCCATCGGGTCGAGCGTGCCGGCGTGCCCGACCTTGCGGGTGCCCATGATGCGGCGGGCACGGGCGACGACGTCGTGCGACGTCATGCCGGCGGGCTTGTCGACGATCACGAGACCGGGCGGCGGGGCGGGACGGCGGGGCGGTTTGGGGCTCGACACGCGGCAAACCCTATCGGCCGCTCGTCGTGGTTCGATCAGGCCGCTCGGCCGGGCCACCATGGGGGCGTGACGGAGATCGAAGTCCGGCCCGCACGGCCCGCCGAATTCGAAGCGGTCGCCGCGCTCCGGTGGCGCTGGGTGGCCGAGCGCGACGGCCTGCCCGAAGCCGGCCGCGCGGCGTTCGTACGGGAGTTCGCCGCGTGGGCGCGGGAGAACGCTGCCACCCACCGCTGCCTCGTCCTGGTCCGCGGCGGCCGGGTGCTCGGGATGGCGTTCCTGGCGGTCACCCCACGGGTGCCGACGCCGGCGGCGCTGTCGCGGGCCGCCGGGGACGTGCAGAGCGTGTACGTCGTGCCGGAAGCCCGTGACGGCGGCCTCGGCGGGCTGCTGATCGAAGGCGTCCTGCGGCTGGCCGGGGAGCTGGGGCTGGAGCGGGTCACCGTGCACTCGTCGCCGCGGGCCGTGCCGGCCTACGAGCGGCGCGGGTTCTCGGTGGCGCCGCAGCTCCTGCAGGCGCTGGTCAGGCGGCCACGATCGGCGTCTCGGGCAGGGCGGCGTCCCAGCGGCGGCGGGTGATGCGCACCGGCAGCTCCTCGCCGCGGGCTTCGGCGAGGAACAGGTGGGCGCGCGTCCGGCGCCACCACACGAGCAGCCGGGACGTGCCCAGCGCCAGGATCGCGACGATCGCCAGCAGCGAGAGGCGGAAGTTCCCGCCGGTCCACTGCAGCAGCACGCCGACGGCGAGGGCCGCGATGGTCGTCGCCACGAAGCCGCCGACGTTGACCACGCCGGTCGCCGTGCCGACGCGGCTGAGCGGGTTGTAGTCGCGGGCGAGCGCGAAGCCGATCATCGACGCCGGGCCGCCGAGGGCGAGGAGGGCGAACGCGGGCACCAGCAGCGCCACCGGCACCTGTCCGGGCCAGCCCAGCAGCACCGCCCAGATCAGCGCGGCGCCGCCGATGTACCCGCCGACCAGCGGCATCCGCAGCGACGGGTACCGGCCGATGACGCCGCCGAGCAGCGGTCCGCCGGCCATCGAGCCGAAGACGAAGACGGTGAGCAGCGTGCTCGCGGTGGCCATCGACTGCCCTTGGCCTTGCACCAGCCAGGGCACGCCCCACAGCAGCGTCAGGGCGTTGGGGGCGAACATCGTGCTGAAGTGGACCCAGAAGCCCAGGCGCGTGCCCGGTGTCCGCCACGCCTCGGCGACCTGGTGGGCGAGCTGGCGCGGGCGGACGGTCTCGCGGACCGGCGGGTGCTCGCCGGTGGGGACGTCGCGGACCCGGAGCGTCACGACCACGGTGTAGAGGACGGTGACGGCGCCGGCCGCGAGGAAGGTCGGGGTCCAGCCGGCGCTGTCGAGCACCAGCGAAAGCGGGACGGTGGCGGCGAGGTTGCCGATGTAGCCGACGGCCGCGGTGAACGACGTCAGCAGCGCGTACTGGCGGCCCGGGAAGTGGGCGGCGACCAGGCGCAGCACGCTGACGAAGGTGAGCGCGTCGCCGAGGCCGAGCACGCCGCGGGCGACCAGGCCGAGGCCGTAGGAGTGGGCGACGCCGAGGAGGAGCTGGCCGGCGCCGAGCACCAGCACCGCGACGGTGAGGACGCGGCGGGGGCCGTAGCGGTCGACCAGGACGCCGGTCGGGATCTGCATCGCGGCGTAGACGCCCACCTGCAGCACGGTGAACGTGCCGAGCGCGGCCGCGCCGACGCCGAAGCGTTCGGCCGCCTGCAGCCCGGCGACGCCGAAGGAGGTGCGGTGGAAGACCGCGAGGAGGTAGACGGTGACGGCGGCGAGCCAGATGAGCCAGGACCGGGCGGTGGCGCGGCCGGTGGCGGGCGGCACAAGTTCCTCCAGGGAATCGGCGGTTTCGGCGTTCGGTTCGGGCGGACGCCTGCGCTGCCGTCCTTACTACTTGTAGCGCCTAAGCAACGACGAAACATAGCTGTTATCCCGGTGGCGTTCACCACATGGTTGTATCTGAATGTTCTTCACATTCGGGGGTGGTTTCGTGACCGGGCTGGCCGGGGCGCACGCGGTGATCACGGGTGGGTCCAGCGGGATCGGCCTGGCGACGGCGGCCGCGCTGGCCGCGCGTGGCGCGTCGGTTTCCCTGGTGGCGCGGGACGAATCGCGGCTGCGGAAGGCATCGGTGTCGCTGAAGTCACGCGGTGCTTCGGTCCGGACCGCCGTCGCCGACGTCTCGTCGCAGGCCGAAGTGGAGGAGGCGTTCGCGGCCCTGACGGCTTCGGCGGGTCCGTGCGACGTGCTGGTGACGTGTGCGGGCCAGGCGCGTCCGGGCGAGTTCCTGGAGCTGGACGACGAGGTCTTCCGGCGGATGGTGGAGGTCGACTACTTCGGGACGCTGCACGCGGTCCGGGCGGTCGCGCCGTCGATGGTCCGGCGCCGGAGCGGCTCGATCGTCGCGATCTCGTCGGCGGCCGCGGTGCTGGGGATCTACGGGTACACGGCGTACGCGCCGGCGAAGTTCGCGGTGCGGGGGCTGATGGAGGCCCTGCGTGACGAGCTGAACCCGGCCGGGGTGCACGTCGCGTGCGTGTACCCGCCGGACGTCGACACGCCGCAGCTGGCGGAGGAGAACCGCTGGAAGCCGGCCGAGACGGCGGCGATCAGCGGGACGATCCGCCCGATGGCGGCCGAGGCCGTGGCGTCGGCGATCGTCCGGGCGGTGGAGCGGGAGCGGTACGCGGTGTACCCGGACCGGTCGGTGGCACTGCTCGCGGCGCTGGGTCCGCTGGCCGCGCCGTTCCTGCGGCGGATGGTGGACCGGCGAGTCCGTCACGCCCGCCGGGCCCGTGCTTGAACCCGGAACTCGCGTGTCTGGAGCCGGAACTCGCGTGATTGAGCCCGGAACTCGCGAGTTCCGGCTCTGATCACGCGAGTTACGGCCCGAATCACGTGGGTTACGGGTTACGCGGGGCGGATGGCGCCGGTTATCGCCCAGTTTCCGGAGCGCCAGCGGACCAGCACGAACACCAGGCGGAGGACCATGAACAGCGAGAGGCCGGTCCAGATGCCCGTCAGGCCCCAGCCGAAGCCCAGTGACGCCCAGATCAGCGGCAGGAAACCCATCGCCGCGCTGCCGAGGGTCGCGTTGCGGAGGAAGGCCGCGTCGCCCGCGCCCAGCAGGACGCCGTCCAGCGCGAACACCACCCCGGCGATCGGCTGCAGCGCCACGAAGAACCACCACGCGTGCGGGATCTCCGCCAGCACCCCCGGGTCGGACGTGAACGCGTGCGGCAGCACCCACGACAGCGCCGCGAACAGCACGCACAGGAAGCACCCCAGCAGCAGCCCGTACCCGGTGATCTGCGACGCCACCCCGCGCGCCTGCCGCGCCGAGTTCGCCCCCAGCGCCGCCCCCACCAGGGACTGCGCCGCGATCGCCACCGAGTCCAGCACCAGCGCCAGGAACGTCCACAGCTGCAGCACCACCTGGTGCGCGCCCACCGCCTCGGTCGACGTCCGGGCCGCGACGGCCGCCGCGGAGATGAAGCACGCCTGGAATCCCAGGCTGCGCAGCACCAGGTCCCGGCCGAGGCCGAGCTGCGCGCGCATCACCTTGAAATCCGGCCGCAGGCCCACTTTCTCGCGCACCAGCGCCGCGATGAACAACGCCGCCGAGATCACCTGCGCGACGACGTTCGCGATCGCCGAGCCCTCCAGCCCCAGCCCGGCCCAATAAACGAGCACCGGGCAGAGCACGGCCGAGATCCCGTTGCCCGCCAACACGTATCGCAGCGGCTTCGCGGAATCCTGCACCCCGCGCATCCAGCCGTTGCCGGCCATGGTGACCAGGATCAGCGGCGCCCCGAACAACGCGATCCGCACCCACGACACCGCCGCGGACGCGATCTCGTCGCTGCCCGAGAGCACCCGCGCGATCGGCCAGGCCAGCAGCTGCCCGGCGACCAGCACGAAGAGCCCGACGAACACCGCGAGCCACGTCGCCTGCACGCCCTCGCGGACCGCGTCGGCCCGGCGGCCGGCGCCGTGGAGCCGGGCGGTGCGCGACGTCGTGCCGTACGACAGGAACGTCAGCTGGCTCGACACCTGGGCCAGCACGACGCCGCCGAGCGCGAGCCCGGCCAGCGGCAGCGCGCCGAGGTGGCCGACGACCGCGGTGTCGACCAGCACGTACAACGGCTCGGCGGCCAGCACCCCCAGCGCGGGCACGGCCAGGCCGAGCACGCGCTTCGCCGGGATCCGCTCCGTCTCCTCCACGTTCACCACGAACCGGACTCTAACCGCCGGCACCGACAGTTCCGGCCGGTGGGAACCCCCGGCCCCGAGAGGCCGGCTGTCGGGAAGCTCAGAGCAGCGGTGCCCGCTCCAGCGCCTCCCGCAACCCGGCCAGGACCTCCTCGGCGCTGCCCGCGATCGTGCAGCCCGCGGCCTGCCGGTGCCCGCCGCCGCCGAACTCCGACGCCACCGCCGAAACGTCGATCCCGATGGAGCGCAACGAAATCTGCCACTGCGCCGGGTTCGCCAGGTCCTGTTTGAGCACCGCCGCGACGGCCGCCTCGCGCACCGAACGGACGACGTCGATCACCGACTCGACCTCTTCGCCGCGGACCGTCCGCGCCGCGTCGACGCGGACCACCGCGCGTACGAAACCCCGGCCCTGCGCGGCTTCCGGCTCCAGCTCGGCCTCGCGCAGCACCGACGACAGCATCGGCAGCCACGTGAACGGCCGCTCGTCGACGATCCGCCGCACCACCCCTTCGGCGTCGACGCCCGCCTCCAGCAGCCGCGCCGCCATCCGGTGCGTCTCCGGGCTCGCGCGGCGGAACCCGCTCGTGTCGGTGACGATCCCCGCGTAGATCCCGCGCGCCATCGGCTCGTCCAGCTCGACGCCCATCGCGTCCAGGACCCGGAACACCAAGATCGCGCTGGCCTCGGCGGACTCGTCGACCACGTTGCAGCCGCCGTAGAACGTGTTGGTCGCGTGGTGGTCGATCACCAGCACCGAGCCGGCGAGCTCGACGCGCCCGGCGAGCCGGCCCAGCCGCTTCGGCACCGGCGTGTCGACGCAGACCAGCAGCGCCTCGGTGTCGGGCAGGTCGTCCGGGTGCGTCAGCAGGCCGTCCTCGTCGAGCCACCGCAGCGTCTCCGGCGCCTCGTCGGGCTCGCCGAAGGAGACGCGCACCTTGGCTCCACGCTGGTGCAGCGCCCGGCCGAGGGCGAGCGCGCTGCCGAGGGCGTCCGCGTCCGGGCGGACGTGGCCGAGCACCGTCACGTCGGTGGCCGACGCGAGCAACGCGGCCGCGTCCCGGATGTCCTGCGCCAAAGTAGGGGTCACGGTGCGTCACGCTACGCTCTGCGGGATGCCTGAGTACGTGATCCTGGTCCACCCGTCCGCCAATCGGGTCTACGCCGCCTCCGCCCCCGCGCTGCTGCGCGCCGAGCTGGCGGTGTTCGGCGCGGCGCTGTCGGCCGAGCTGTCCGGGGTCGAGGAGGTCGAGCTCGGCGGCGTCGGCTACGTGCGCTTCACGAGTTCGGCGCCCCTCGGCGAGCGCGACCTCGCGCTGCTGTCGAACCTGTCGTCGCTGTACGCGCTGTTCGAGCTGGGTGACGGCGTCCTGCGCCCGGTCACCGTGACGCCGCTGGCGAAGGCCGACTCGGACCTGCTGACCATCCAGAAGTACGCCGGCAAGACCAACGAGTCGTTCACGAAGCTCCTGCTGAACGTGACGCTGCTGGCGACCGCGGATCCGTTCTCCGCCAAGCCCAAGTACCTGCTCGACCCGCTCTGCGGCCGCGGCACCACACTCAACCAGGCGATGATGTACGGCCTGCACGCCACCGGCCTGGACGTCGACGCCAAGGACTTCGAGGCATACGAGGCGTTCATCAAGACGTGGCTGCGGAACAAGCGCGTCAAGCACACCGCCGACTCGGGACAGCTGCGGCGCAACAAGGTCCGCCTCGGGCGCCGGCTCGACATCGAGTACGCGCTGAGCAAGGAAGAGTACAAGGCGGGCGAAACCCGCAAGCTGACCTACTTCCAGGCCGACACGCTGACCACCGACGAGGTGCTGCGGGCGAATTCGTGCGACGTGATCGTCACCGACGCGCCGTACGGCGTGCAGCACGGCAGCCACCGCGAAGCCGGTCTGCAGCGCAGCCCGCGCGACCTGCTCGCGGCGGCCGTCCCGGTGTGGACGCGGGTGCTGCGGCCCGGCGGGGCGCTCGGCATCTCGTGGAACACCACGGTCCTTCCGCGCGAAGAACTCGTCGAGGTGCTGCGCAAGGCCGGGCTCGACGTCCGCGAAGACGGGCCGTGGGCGGAGTTCACCCACCGGGTCGACCAGGCCATCCTGCGTGACCTGGTCGTCGCGGTGAAGCCCGCCTCCTGAGTCGACAAAGCGCTATTGGGTGAGCTCGCCCTTCACCGGCACCTGCCCGTTCTCCTCCGGCGCCCCCGTGGCCGGAGCGGGCGGCGTGGTCAGGCCACGCTTCACCGAGTCCAAGATGGACAGTCCCTGGCCGACGAGCCCGGCGGCCATCTCCCCCAGGCCGTCGGCGCCGTTGAGGATGTTGACGTTCGCGCCGGACAGCCCGCGTCCCGCTTCCTTGACGATCTGCGGCAGCTGGTCGATGAGCATCCGGTCGAGCGCGACCCGGTTGTTCGACGCGGCCGCCTCCGCCTGCACACGCATCTTCTCCGCCTCGGCCACCGCCAGGATGCGGATCCGCTCGGCTTCCGCGTCGGCCGGCTTGATCACCTCGGCGACCAGCTGCTGCTGCCGCAGCTCGGCCTCGCGCTGGGCCAGCTCGGTGCGCGCGTCGATGACCTCCTGCTGCGCCTTCGCCTGCGCGAGCGGCCCGGCCTGCGCGGCCTCGGCCTGCGCCGCCTCGACCTCGGCGCGGTACTGCGCCTGCACGATCGACGTCTGCCGGGCGTACTCCGCCTGCGTCCGCTGCGACTTCTGCTCGGCCTCCGCCGCGGTCTGGTTCGCCACCGCCTGGGCGATCTGGGCGTCCCGCTGGATGGCGGCGTTGTGCGGCGCGGCCATCGCGGCGATGTAGCCGAGCTTCATGTCGTCGATCGACTGGATCTGCAGCGCGTCGACGGTGAGCCCGATCTTCGCCATTTCCACCGCCGAGCCGTCCAGCACCTCGGTCGCGAGCTTCTGCCGCTCGGTGATGATCTCCTCGACCGTCATCGACCCGATGATCGAGCGCAGGTGCCCGGCGAAGATCCGGCCGGTCAACACGGACATCTGGTCCTGATCGGACAGGAAGCGCTGGCCGGCGTTGACGATGCTTTCGGTGTCGTTGCCGACCTTGAACGCGATCACCGCCCGCACGGTCAGGGCGATGGCCTGTTTCGTGACGCACACTTCGGTCACTTCGGCTTCATTCATGGAAAGCGTGAGGAACCGGACTTTCCGGAAGACCGGCATGACGAACGCGCCGTGGCCGGTGACGACCCGGAACGGCGACGCGCCCTTGCTGTTCTTGCCGCCCGAAATCAGCATCGCCTCGTTGGGGGCCGGCACGCGATATCCGAACATCGCTGTCCTTCCGCGAACACTCAAGGAACGGGATCCGAGGCGTCCCACGCCACGACGTCGACCGTGCGCCGGCCCCGGGTTTCCACGACCAGCACGGTCGTCCCCTTCGGCAGCTCCGTGTCGGACCAGGCCAGGAAGGTTTCCAGACCGCCCCGGATCCTGATCAGCACCTCCCCGGGCCCCCGCTGCCCGCGGGTGCCGACCAGGAGGACTCCGGTCCGGCCGGCCGGCGAAAGGTCGGAGTGCACGGGTGCCGACCTCCCTCGGTGGCCGCCTCGGTGCGGGTGAGCCCCCGCTGTTCCCATTGTGCTCCCGGCCGGCGCGGGCGGTGGGCACTGTGAGGTTCCGATCAGGAGGCAACCGGACGGGCCGCCCGAGCGTGAGGAACCTGGGACGGGCGCCGGCTTGGCTATACTCCGGCACGTGACGGTCGAGCAACGCCCCCTGCGCGCGGACGCCCGGCGCAACCGGGAGGCGCTGGTCGCGGCCGCGCGGGAGGTGTTCGGCGCCAAGGGCGTCGACGCCCCGCTCGACGAGATCGCGCGCCGCGCCGAAGTCGCGATCGGCACGCTGTACAACCGGTTCCCGACGCGGGCGGACCTCGTCGAGGCCGCGTTCCTCCCGACGCTCGAAGAAGCGCAGGCGGCGGCCGAAGCCGCGCTCGCGTGCGAAGACCCGTGGGACGGGTTCGTGCTGTTCCTCGAGCGGTCGGTCCTGATGCAGGTGGGTGACCGCGGCTTCACCCAGGTGTGCACACGCGCGTTCGACCAGGCGTCCGGGCTGGAGAAGGCCAAGCAGGCCAACGCTTCCCGGATCCACCGGATCATCGGGCGCGCCCAGGAGGCGGGAGCGCTGCGGCCGGACTTCCGCGGCGAAGACCTGGCGATCGTGTTCGCGGCGGCGACGGCGACCCCCGACTGGCGGCGCGCGCTCGGCCTGGTCCTCGACGGGCTGCGCGTGCGATGAGCTGGCTCGCGGACACCCGCACGTCGTACGACACGGTGGCGGAAAGCTACGCCGAGTTCGTGGCGGACGCTCTCGACAAGCAGTCGCACATGCGGGCGGCGCTGACGCTGTTCGCGTCGGAGGTCGGCGGGCCGGCGGTGGACGTCGGCTGCGGACCGGGGCACTTCACGGCCTACCTGGAGTCGCTGGGCGTCGACGCGTCCGGCATCGACCTCTCCCCGGCGATGATCGACCTCGCCCGCCGCGCGCATCCGGGGCCGCGGTTCGAGGTGGGCTCGATGACGGACCTGCCGCTGCCCGACGCGTCGATGGCGGGTGTGCTGGCGTTCTGGTCGCTGATCCACGTCCCGGACGACGACGTCCCGGTGGCCCTCGGGCACTTCCGGCGCGTGCTGCGGCCGGGCGGGCTGCTGGTGATCGGCTACCACGTCGGCGCGGGGACCCGGCTGAAGACCGAGGGCTACGGCGGGCACCCGATGCGGGTGAACGTCCACCTCCGGCAGCCGTGGTGGCTGGCCAAGCGGGTCCGGGCGGCCGGGTTCAAGGTCGAGGCGGAGTGGTCGCTCAACCCGGAAAACACGGTGTCGCAAGCGATCCTGTTCGCGCGCGCGTCAGCTTAGGCGCTGCCCCACGAACTTCAGGACGTCCGGCAGCACGCCGCGCCAGTACTCGTCCTCGTGCTTGCCCGGGGAAAACCGGGCCACCGCGGGATTTACCGCCTTCACCAGCTTGCGGTCCGCGCCCAGGAACGGATCCGCGTCGCCGCACCAGACGCCGAGCTGCCCGGCGGCGAGTTCACCGGTGTGCAGCAACGGTTCCTCCGCACGCCAGTTGTCCTCGCCGGAGAACACCTTACGGCTGCGGGCATCCGGCCAGCTGACGAACAGCGCGGCGCTCGCCGTGGCGACCGCCTTGAGGTCCGGGTGGGCGCGGGCGAAACGCAAAGCACCGAAGCCGCCCATGGAGATGCCGAACACCGCCGAGGCCGGACGCAGGTCGCGGCCCGCCAGCCAGCCGGGGACTTCGTCGGTGAGCATGCGCTGCGGGTCATCGCCGGAACCGACGTCGACCCAGTAGTGGTCGCCGTCGACCGCGGCCACGGCGAACGGGGGTGTGCCGGCGCGCACGGCCTCCGTCAACGCCGAAGGGACACCCAGTTCGAGGAACGTCCGCGCGCGGGCGCCGCGGCCGTGCAGGGCCAGGCACACCGGCAGGCCCGACGACGGGACGCCTTCGGGCGTGATCAGGACCAGGTCGACGTCCGTGCCGCGGGCGGCCGAGGGCATCCGCTGGACCGTCACCGGGTCGCGCAACGGGGACGGGCCGGTCGGCGCCGGCACCGCGGGCGGACCGGGAGGCGGCCCGGCCGGCGGCGACGAGCAGCCCGCCAGCAGCGCCAAGGCACTGCCGGCGAGCAAGCCGCGGCGGGAGAGCACGGGTCAGCCCCGGCTCTCCTTCTCCGCGAACTCGTCGTCTTCGGCATCGACGGTGCCTTCAGCGTCTTCGGCGTCGTCAGCGTCGTCGGTGTCTTCGCGAGGCGCCTTGTACGGGTCGACGTCGCCGGCGTGCTGGGCACCGGTCGCGCGGCGCGCGACCTTCGCGTCGGCCGCACGGGCCTTCGCGAGCAGGTCCTCGATCCGCTTCGACTCTTCGGGAATCGTGTCGGCGACGAACGTCAGGGTCGGCGTGTAGCGGACTCCGGTGCCCTGCCCGACCTTCGTGCGCAGCACCCCGCGCGCCGATTCGAGCGCGGCGGCGGCACCGGCGTGGTCCGGGACGGCGTCCAGCTTCTCGCCGAGCACCGTGTAGTACACCGTGGCGTCGTGCAGGTCGCCGGTGACCTTCGTGTCCGTGATGGTCACGTGGTCCAGCCGGGGGTCCTTGACCTCGTGTTCGATCGCGGACGCCACGATCTGCGAGATCCGCTTGGCGAGCTTGCGAGCCCGAGCCGGATCAGCCATGTCTTTCTCCTAGTCTTCTGGACCGAGCAGCCGGCGGCGTGCGGTGAGCAGCTCGAACTCCGGCCGGCTCGCCACGTACCGCTCACACGAGTCGAGCACGTCACGCACGTGCTCGCCACCTTCGGCGACCACGGCCACCCCGATGAGGGTCCGCCGGTGCAGGTCGGTGTGACCGGCTTCGGCCACCGACACGGCGAAGCGCTTGCGCACCTCGGCCAGCACCGGCCGGACCACGGATCGCTTCTGCTTCAGCGAATGGACGTCGCCGAGCAGGATGTCGAGCTCAAGAGCTCCGACGAACATAGGCAAGTGAGTTTGGTGTAGTAGGGACCGCCCGGGGGTCCAGGGGGCTTGCCCCCTGGCGGGGGTTTGGGGGTTCGACCCCCGAGGGACACCGTAGAGGCGGGGAGGGGCGAGCGATTTCCGCGAGCACACCCCTCCCCAACGAGCCTCTACGCGCGGGGCTTCTCGCGCTGCTCGTACGTCTCGATCGAGTCGCCGACCTTGAGGTCGCCGTACGAACCGAGCGTCAAACCGCACTCGTAGCCCTCGCGGACCTCGACCACGTCGTCCTTGAACCGCCGCAGCGAGCTGATCGGCAGGTTCTCCGCGACGACAGTGCCGTCGCGCAGCAGCCGGGCCCGCGCGTTGCGCCGGATCTCGCCGGACATGACCAGGCAACCCGCGATCGTGCCGATCTTGGAGGACTTGAAGACCTCGCGAACCTCCGCGCGGCCCAGCTCGACCTCTTCGTACTCCGGCTTGAGCATGCCCTTGAGGGCCTGCTCGATCTCGTCGATCGCCTGGTAGATGACCGTGTAGTACCGGACGTCGACGCCCTCGCGGGTGGCCCGCTCGGTCGCCTTGCCCTGGGCCCGGACGTTGAACCCGAGGACGATCGCGTCGGACGCGGTCGCCAGGTCGATGTCCGACTCGGTCACGCCACCGACACCGCGGTGGACCACGTTCAGCTCGACCTCGTCGCCGACGTCCAGCTGCAGCAGCGAGGCTTCGAGAGCCTCGACGGTGCCCGAGTTGTCACCCTTGATGATCAGGTTGAGGCTGTTCGTCTCCTTCAAGGCGGAGTCGAGGTCCTCGAGGCTGACCCGCTTGCGGCGCGACGCGTTGAGCGCGTTGCGCGTACGAGCGGAGCGGCGCTCGGCGATCTGCCGGGCGACGCGGTCCTCGTCGACCACCAGGAAGGTGTCGCCCGCACCCGGCACCGAGGTGAACCCGATGACCTGGACGGGACGCGACGGGAGCGCCTCGGTGACGTCGACGTTGTGCTCGTCGACCATCCGGCGGACGCGGCCGTAGGCGTCACCCGCCACGACCGAGTCACCGACGCGCAGCGTGCCGCGCTGGACCAGGACGGTCGCCACCGGGCCGCGGCCGCGGTCGAGGTGAGCCTCGATCGCGACACCCTGGGCCTCCATGTCCGGGTTGGCCCGGAGGTCCAGAGCGGCGTCGGCGGTCAGCAGGATCGCCTCGAGCAGGCCGTCGATGTTGATGTTCTGCCGCGCGGAGATCTCGACGAACATCGTGTCGCCGCCGTACTCCTCGGCGACCAGGCCGTACTCGGTCAGCTGCTGCCGGATCTTGTCCGGGTTCGCGCCTTCCTTGTCGATCTTGTTGATCGCGACCACGATCGGGGCCTTGGCGGCCTGCGCGTGGTTGATCGCCTCGACCGTCTGCGGCATCACACCGTCGTCGGCCGCCACCACGATCACCGCGATGTCGGTCGAGTTGGCACCACGGGCACGCATGGCGGTGAACGCCTCGTGGCCCGGGGTGTCGATGAAGGTGATCAGGCGCGGGTTGCCCTCGAGCTCGGTCTCGATCTGGTACGCACCGATGTGCTGCGTGATGCCGCCGGCCTCGCTCTCGCGGACCTTCGTCTTCCGGATCGTGTCGAGCAGGCGGGTCTTACCGTGGTCGACGTGACCCATGATGGTCACGACCGGCGGCCTGACCTGCAGATCCTCTTCGCCACCCGCGTCGTCGCCGTAGGTGATGTCGAAGGTCTCCAGCAGCTCGCGGTCCTCCTCCTCGGGGCTGACGACCTGAACCGTGTAGTTCATTTCGCCGCCGAGCAGCTCGAGGATGTCGTCCGACACGGACTGCGTCGCGGTGACCATCTCGCCGAGGTGGAAGAGCACCTGCACCAGCGAAGCCGGGTTGGCGTCGATCTTCTCGGCGAAGTCGGTCAGCGAAGCACCCCGCGGCAGCCGGATCGTCTCGCCCTGCCCCTTGGGCAAGCGGACGCCGCCGACGCTGGGCGCCTGCATGTTGTCCATGTACTCCTGGCGCTTCTGCCGCTTCGACTTGCGACCCTTGCGCGAGGGACCACCGGGACGCCCGAAGGCACCCGCGGTACCGCCACGGCCACCGGGGCCACCACGGCCACCGCCGCCGCCGCGGAAACCGCCGCCGCCTGCCGGGGCACCGGTGCCGCCACCCGGGCGGAAACCGCCGCCGCCACCGCCGGCGCCACCGGGGCCGCCGCGGAAGCCACCGCCGCCGCCACCGCCACCGGGACCGCCGCGGAAGCCGCCGCCACCGCCACCGGGACCGCCACGAGCGCCGCCACCGGGACCGCCACGGGCACCGCCACCGGGACCACCGCGGGCGCCGCCACCGGGACCGGCGGGACGCTGCGTGCGGCCCGGCATCATGCCGGGGTTCGGCCGCGGGGGCATGTTGCCCGGGCTCGGCCGGTTGCCACCGGCGCCACCACCGGGACGCGGGGCCGGACGGTCACCGCCGCCACCGGTCCCACCGGGACGCGGCGGGCGGTTGTCGCCGCCCTGGCCGCCACCCGGGCGCGGGCCCTGCGGACGCGGCGGGGCGCCGGAACCGACGCCGAACGGGTTGTTGCCGACCCGCGGGGTGCGCGGACCGGGCTTCGGGCCGCCGGGCTTGGGGCCCTGCGGCTTCGGCGGGACGACCGAACCGGTGTTGCCCGAAGGCGCGGCCGGGGTCTCCTGCTTGGGTGCGGCGGGCGCCGCTGGGGTCTGCCCACCGGCAGCGGCCGGGACCTGCTCCTGGGGAGCCGGCGCCTGACGCGGGCCGGGCCGCGGGCCGGGACCCGTGGAACGGGTGCCCGGTGCGGCGGCCGGCTTCGAAGCCGGTGCCTGCTGCTGCGGGGCCGCCGCGGGGGCGGCCTTCGCCGCGGGCGCCTGCTGCTGGGGAGCGGGCGACGCGGGCTTGGGCGCGGGAGCGCCCGGCTTGGCGGCCGGGGGCCCGGGGCGCGCCGACGGGCCGGGGGTCGGTGCGGGCTTCTTGGCGCCCTTGGGCGCGTACGCGTCGCGGAGACGGCGGGCGACGGGCGCCTCGACCGTGGACGACGCGGACTTCACGAACTCGCCCTGTTCCTTCAACTTGGCGAGAACGTCCTTGCTGGTGATGCCGAGCTCCTTAGCGAGCTCGTGTACTCGGGCCTTGCCTGGCACAGCTCTCCTCATCTAGGGGAGGCCAGGCGGAGAACCCGCTGACCTCGTCCTTATTGTCTGACGCTCATGGCTTCAGCTTCACGGCTGACTCATGACGGGTCGACCTGCTTCCTTGGTTCCTCGCGAAGCCGGGTACGTCCCGGCTTCGTGGTGCGAAGTGGTGCGCCCGACGTGCTCGCGAACCTCACGAACGTCGAGCGCCCCGGGAGCCCGCAAGGCTCTCGGGAAGGCTCGCCGCCGTTCGGCCTTGGCCAGGCAGTCCGGGTCGGGGTGCAGCCAAGCTCCCCGGCCCGGCAGCCGCCGACGCTCGTCGACGACCACCCGCCCGGCCACCGCGACCACGCGCAGCAGCTCACCGATCAATGCCCGCCGCTTGCAGCCGACACAAGTCCGCACCGGAGGATTCCGGTGGGGCTGGTGCTCGGCTACCCGCCGCGGGCGTTGAACCACTCCTGAGTCTAGCGCTTCGACCTTCACTCAGCCGAACCGGTTGTCGCGGCGGGCCGCGACGGACGGGCGTGGTCTTGATCACCCTCGTCCTCGACCGGTGCGGCGTCGCTGCGGATGTCGATCCGCCAGCCGGTCAGACGGGCGGCGAGGCGGGCGTTCTGGCCCTCCTTGCCGATCGCCAGCGACAGCTGGAAGTCCGGCACCACGACACGGGCCGTCTTCGCCCGCTCGTCCACTACTCGTACCGAAACAACCTTCGCCGGCGACAGGGCATTCCCCACGAACCGGGCCGGGTCCTCCGAGTAGTCGATGATGTCGATCTTCTCGCCGGCGAGCTCGCTCATCACGTTGCGCACGCGCGCGCCGACCGGGCCGATGCAGGCACCCTTGGCGTTCACGCCCGCCACGGTGGACTTCACGGCGATCTTGGTGCGGTGTCCCGGCTCGCGCGCGACGGCGGCGATCTCGACCGTCCCGTCGGCGATCTCCGGGACCTCCAGCGCGAACAGCTTGCGCACGAGGTTGGGGTGCGAGCGCGAGAGCGTGATCTGCGGGCCGCGGTTGCCGCGCGAGACGGTGACCACGTAGGCCTTGATCCGGTTGCCGTGCTCGTACGACTCGCCGGCGACCTGCTCCGCCGACGGCAGCACGCCCTCGGTGTCGCCCACCTGGACCACGACCATGCCGCGGGCGTTGGCGCGGGCGTCGCGCTGGATCACGCCGGCGATGATCTCGCCCTCCTTGGTGGAGAACTCGCCGAAGGTCTTCTCGTGCTCGGCGTCGCGCAGCCGCTGCAGGATGACCTGGCGCGCGGTGGTGGCGGCGATCCGGCCGAAGCCCTCGGGGGTGTCGTCCCACTCTTCGTCGACCTGGCCGTCGTGGGTCAGCGTGTGCGCGAGGACGCGCACCAGGCCCGTCTTGCGATCGATGTCGATGCGGGCGTGCGACTGGTGGCCCTCGGTGTGCTTGTACGCGGTCAGCAAGGCCGTCTCGATGGCCTCGATCACCGTTTCGAAGGGGATGTCCTTGTCCCGTTCGATCGCCCGCAACGCGGCGATGTCGACGTTCACTTCGACCCCTTCTCGGTCTCGGCCTGACCGGCAGCGGTCATGCCGGATGCATCGTCTTCCAGCAGTTTCAGGTCCTCGGCGGGCGGCTGCTTGAACTCGATCTCCACGACCGCCTTCGCCACGTCGGCGTAGCGGACGTCGCGGATCTTGCCGCCTTCGAGGACACGGGCGGCGTCCTCGCCCGCGTGCCCGACCCGGCCGATGAAGGGCGCGCCTTCGGCCGGCGAGATCTTCACCAGGTGGAGCCGCGCGCGCCGCCAGTGCCGCGGCTGGGTGAGCGGGCGGTCGAGACCCGGCGAGGTGACCTCCAGCGTGTACGCGCTCGCGAGCACGTGCTCGTTCTCGTCGAGCGCCGCCGCGACCTTGCGGCTGACCTCGGCGACCTCGTCCAGCCCGACACCGTCGTCGGAGTCGACGACGACCTTGACCAGCTGCCGCCGGCCGGCCTGCTGGACCTCGAACGCATCGAGGTCGAAACCCGCGGCGGTGACGGCTTCGGCCACTATCGGCTGAAGCCGGCTGGCGAGTTCTCCTGGCACGTGGGGCTCTCCTAGGTTGCGCGGTCGGTGGTGGACCAGCTTATCCGGTCGCCCCCTCGGCCCGCGCGAGCGGCGGGCGCGGCCCGGGGCCTGGCAGGATGGGCCGACGTGACCGGAAGACCGACCGACCTGACCCGTCGTGCCGCCCTCCGCGCGGGGGCGCTGGCCGTGCTGGCCGTCCCCCTGGCCGCGTGCGGGCCCGGCTACGACGAGAGCCCCGACCCGCTGCAGCCGCTGCTGGCCGCCGCCGAGGCGGACGCCACCGCCGCGCGAGCGCTGGCCAAGGGCGAGAACGCCGACGCCGCCGGCCAGCTCGCCGACGCGCGAGCGGCCCACGCGGCCGCGCTGAAGTCCGAAGTGGACCGCCTGAACCGGCCGAAGCCGTCGTCGTCCCCGACGCCGCCGGCACCGGCCTCCTTGGGCGACCTGAAGGAGCGGCTGGCGACCGCCCGCAAGCAGGCCGAAGACCTCGTCGGCGGGCTGCCGCGCTACCGCGCCGGGATCGTCGCGGCGGTGGCGGCGGGCTGCGCGGCGCTGCAGCGCACCGCCCCGGCGCTGGGCCCCGGCGAGGACGCCCCGGCGCTCGCCGGGTCCGCCGGCGGTGCCGTCCCCGCGGAGACGGTGGACCCGCTGCAGACCGCGCTCGCCGCCGAGCACGCCGCCGTCTGGGTGTACGGCCTGGTCAGCGCGTTCCTGCCGGCCGACTTCGGCGAGGGCGAGAAGGCGGGCGCGGCGGAGCACGCCGTGCGCCGCGACCTGCTGCAGACGATGCTGTCCGCCTCCGGGGCGACGCCTGTCGCGCCCGAAGCGGCGTACGTGCCGAAGAAGCCGGTGACGGACGCGAAGTCGGCGTCACTGGTGGTCGCGACGGCCGAGGCCGACTGCGCGTCGGCGTGGCTGGCGGTGGTGAACCACACCGACGACGCGGCCCTGCGCACGACGGCGCTGCACGCGCTCGTGGCGGCTTCGCGGCGCGGGACGCCGTGGCGCTCCGAGGCGGGCGAGAAGCCGGTCGCGATCGCGATGCCCGGCCAGGCGAGCTGAGCGCCCCAAGGCGGCCTTGGGTGCGTTCACCGCACCGAAGGCCGCCTTGGGTGCGGTGAACGCACCGAAGGCCACATTGGGGCGCTGGGGCGCTGGTCAGCCCTTGAGGTCGGCCGACAGCCGGAGGGCGTCGTCCGCGATCTTCTCGATCAGCGCCTTGTCCGTGTGCTTGCCGTAGAAGTCGGCCAGCACGATCGTCGTGTTCGTGCCGTCCACCTTCGACGCGAACGCGGCGTTCGAGCCGCTCACGCTCGGGACACCGGGGCCGGCGAACGTCTTGTCCTTCACCAGGTCCGTGACGTTGCCGGTCTCGTCCTGCTCGGTCAGCGTCTTGAGCGCCTTCGCCTTCGTCGAGTCCGGCATCCCGACGAGCACCACCGAAACCAGCGCCTTCGCGCCGCCCGACTCCGTCGTGTAGAGCGCGCGCACCAGCGACTGGCACTCGTTGTCCACGAAGAAGTCGTGCGTCCGGCCGTAGGACTTCGGGGCGCACTCGTTGGACTTCGCCGGCCCGGCGACCATCGTGAACTGGTACTGCCCGGTGTTCTGGGCCGGCGGCTGCGCGGCCGGCTCGTCGGGCGTCGAATCGTGCCGGATCAGGAACCACAGCAGCCCGGAGACGACGGCGATCGCGACCAGCCCGGCGCCCCTGAGGAGCAGGGACCGGGTGTCGCGAGCCGGCGGTCCCGGCACGGGCGGCCGGGGCTGCGGGGGCACCGCGCCCAGCGGGGCCGTGTCGGACGGGCCTGGGGTGAAATGCGCACCAACCACGGGGCCATACGGTAGTTCACCGTCCCGGCGGCGTTCACTCGAATGCGGGTAAAACGCGTTCGACGTCGTCAGCGGTGTTGTAGAGGTGGAAGCCGACGCGCACCCGGCCGCCGCGGACGCTCGAGACGATCCCGGCCGCCGCGACCCGCTCCGGATCGGCGTCGAGCGAGACGATCGGGGTGCCGCGCGGGGGCAGTCCGAGCTTCTCGAGCAGCTGGTCGGCCAGGCCGGTGTTGTGCGCCTGGACCTGCGCGAGGTCGAGGCCGCCGAGGTACTCCAGCGCGGCCGCGGCGCCGACCTGGGCGAGCCAGACCGGCGAGAGGTCGAACGCGCGGGCGTCGCCGGCCAGGCGCAGCGGGAGGCCGTAGACCGTGGCCCACGGGTCGTCGCCGGCGTACCAGTTCGCCGCGACCGCCCGGGTGCGCTCGTGCGCGTCCGGCCGCACGGCGAGCCAGGCGCAGCCGCGTGGCGACAGCAGCCACTTGTAACCCGCCGCGACCACCCAGTCCGCCCAGGCGACGTCCAGGGGCAGCCAGCCCACGGCCTGGGTGGCGTCGAGCAGCACCGCCGCCCCGGCGGCCTCGGCGGCGGCCCGCAGCGCGGGGAGGTCCACGATCCGGCCGTCGGCGGACTGGACGACGCTCACCGCGACGACGTCGTGGCCTTCGACCCGCCCGGGCAGCAGCTCCAGCGGCACCTCGGTCACCGCGACGCCGGGGTTGGCCGCGAACGGGAAGGTCACGCTGGTGAAGTCCCCTTCGGCGGCGAGCACGCGGGTGCCCGCGGGCAGCGCGGCGGCGACGTTCGCGGCCAGCTGCGAGACCGACGCGCCGATCGCGACGCGCCCGGGTTCGACGCCGAGCAGCCGGGCGAACCCGGCCCGCGACCGGTCGACGTACTGGTCGAACTCCCCCGGCCGGGTCGCGCCGGTGCGCCACCGTTCGACGGACTCGGCCACGGCGGCGGCCACCGGGGCCGGCGGGATGCCGACGCTGGGCGTGTTCAGGTATCCGGGCGGGACGGCGAAGTCGGTTCCGAAGGCGCGCATGCCCCGACCCAAGCAGACCGGGGCAAGCCGTTTACGGCAGCAGCGCGACGACGTCGGCGTAGCTCGGCGGGCTCAGCGGCAGGTCACCGCCGTCGCGGACCGCCAGCGCCGTCCCGGCCGCCGCCCGCAGGGCCATGCGGTACGGCAGCGAACCCAGGCTGACCCGCGCGACCCCCAGCTCCGCGAGGCCGGCGAAGGTGACCTCGCCGGGCAGGAACAGCACGTTGACCGGGAGCCCGAGCTGGACAATCCGCTCGACGTCCGCCGGGTCGGTCAGGCCGGGCACGAAGACGCCGTCGGCGCCGGCGTCCGCGTAGGTCTTGGCTCGCTTTTCGGCGGTTTCGACGGAGTGGTCGCCGGACCAGTGGGTGTCGGTGCGGGCATTGAGGAACAGGCCCGGGACGCGGTCCTTCACGGCCTTGACCAGAGCTTTTTGGCGCTCGGCCGGAGCGAGGGAACCGTCCGCGCGGCCGTCTTCGAGGTTGACGCCGACGGCACCGGCATCGGCGAGTTCGGCGGCCAGGTCGGCGATGGCGGCGGGGTCGGCGCTGAAGCCGTCGGCGATGTCGACGCTGACCAGGACGTCCAGCCGGGCCAGGCGGCGGGCCAGGGCGACGGTGGCGTCCCGCGTCGACGGCGCGCCATCGGGCTCACCGGCGGCCGCCGAGACGCCGAGGCTGGTGGTGCCGAGGGCGCGGAAACCCTGCGCGGCGAGGAAGGCGCCGACGCCGAACTCCCACGCGTTCGGCAGCAGCAGCGGGGAACCGGGCACGTGCAGGGCACGGAATTCGTCCATGGCCCGAACCTAGGCGGACGACGCTTCGGCGGCCGCCGAACGGTCTCGACCAGCGGCGGCACAACGCGCGAGCGGCTGGTGTCTTGAATGACGCATTCAGGACCTCCGAAGACCTGAATGAGTCATTCAAGACGTTGGGTGGGGCCGGCGGCGAGCATGCGACCGGGACTTCGCCGGAGCGCTCCGCGGCTCAAGCCGACGCGGGGGTGTGCTCCGCGTCGTAGGCGTCGCGCGACTCCTGGACCGCCGTCATGTGCCGGCGGGCCCACTGGTCCAGCATCTCCAGCGGCTCGGACAGGTTGCGGCCCAGGGTCGTCAGCTCGTACTCCACCTTCGGCGGGATCACCGCGTACGCCGTGCGGGTCAGGATCCCGTCGCGGACCAGGCTGCGCAGCGTCTGCGTCAGGACCTTCTGCGAGATCCCGTCCACCCGGTGCCCGATCTCGGTGAACCGCAGCGGGCCGTGCTTGAGGGCGCCGACGATCAGCACCGTCCACTGGTCGCCGATGCGGTCGAGCAGCTGGCGGGTCGGGCAGTTGCGGTCGTACGGGTCCGGTCCCACGGCGCCACCTCACTTTCCCAGGGAGAGTAACATCCCGTTCAGGCAGTGGCGGCCAGCAATGTCGTGAACAGCAGGCGCAGGTGCCGGCGGCCGCGCTCCCAGCGGGCCTCCAGCTCCTCCTGGTCCCGCGTCGCCCAGCTCGCGATCAAGATTCCGCGCACCACGTCCATCGCCGTGTACACCGCGTGCAGGAACTCGTGGTGCGCCGCGTGCTCCGGCAGCAGCGCCTTGCCGAACTCGACCAGGCTGGACGTCGCGATCGGCTCGACCGCCGCCATCTGCCCGCGCAGCTCCGGGTCCGTCCGGGAGGCGACCCACAGCTCGACCGTCGCCGAGAACACCGGCCCCTGGTGCATCTCCCACATCAGCTGCAGCGCGTCGCCGACCGGGTCGCTGGACGCGCGAAGGCGGTCGAGCTCGGCCATCGCGACCTCGGTGCGCTTCTCCGCCAGGTGCCGGACCGCCGACGTCACCAGGTCGGCCTTCGTCGGGAAGTGGTGCACCTGCGCGCCGCGCGTGACGCCGGCGCGGTCGGCGACCCGCGTGGTCGTCGTGCCCGCGTAGCCGTATTCGACGAGGCAGTCGATCGTCGCGTCGAGCAGCCGGACGCGCATCGCCGCGCTGCGTTCCTCCTGGGTGCGGCCGGTCGATCCCCGTCGTGGCGCTGACATGCGCCCACTTTATGGGGCCGCGCGCACCCCGGCCGCGTCGACCAGCCCGGCGACCACCCGCCCGATGAAGCGGCCGAGGAACCGGCGGTAGAACCAGCCGGTGCCGGGAATCTTCGCCGTGAACGTCGAGTGCCAGTGGATCTCCGTGCCGCCGTCCACCGGCGAGAGGTCGACGTAGGCGACGTAGTCCCGCAGCGGCAGGCCGTGGTCCAGCGCGTAGCCGAACCGGCGGCCGGGCTCGAGCGCGACGATCTCCTCGTACGAGCGGAGGCCGCCGGTCCGGAACAGCCGGACGGCGCCGAGGCCCTCGGGCTCGTCCGCACCCTCGCGGACCAGCTCGAACGACCCCAGCGGCGACCAGCGGGGCCAGCTCGCGCCGTCCCGGAGCAGCGCGTACACGGTGTCGGCGTCCGCGGCCGTCACCGCGCGGACCGAAATTCTCTGTACCATTTGGTACGTGTACCATTTGGTACATGATCGACGCAAGCCCGCGCGGAAAGCTCCTCGACGCGGCGATCGACCACATCGCCCACCGCGGCGGCGCGGAGAAGAGCCTGCGGGCGCTGGCCACCGGGCTCGGCACCAGCCACCGCATGCTGATCTACCACTTCGGCTCCAAGGAAGGCCTGCTCACCGCGGTGGCGCGGGAGGTCGAGGCCCGGCAGCGGGCGGCGCTGGCCGGCCTCGGCCAGGCGGAGTTCTGGCGCCGGCTCGCCGCGGACGACCTGCGTGCCAACGAAAAGCTCTTCTTCCAGCTCTACGGCCAGGCCCTCGGCGGCACCCCGGGCACCATCGAGTTCCTCGACGGCGTCATCGAGGACTGGCTCGGCCCGCTCGAGGCGCTGCTGGCGGAGCGGGGCGTCCCCGAGGCCGACCGGCCCGCCCAGGCCCGGCTCGGTCTCGCCGTCACGCGCGGGCTGCTGCTCGACCTCGTCACGACCGGTGACCGCGACGCCGTGGACGCCGCGATGGCACAGTTCCTGGCGATGTACGAACGATTCGCCTGATACTGGCGGAATGCGTCTGCTCCTGGGGTTGCTGGCCGCTTTGGTGACGACGGCCGGGCTCGCGCCCGCGGCGTCCGCGTCGGAAAGCCGGCCGATCCATGCCTACGACCACGCGATCCGCGAGACGGCGTGGGTCGAGACCGGCACCGACCACGACCGCGACGGCCGGATCGACCGCGTCGCCGCCGACGTCGTCCGGCCGGACACCCGCGGCCGCGTGCCGGTGATCCTCGACGTCAGCCCGTACTACGCGTGCTGCGGGCGCGGCAACGAGTCGCAGAAGAAGACCTACGCACCGGACGGCTCGCCGCGGCAGTTCCCGCTGTTCCTCGACAACTACTTCGTGCCGCGCGGGTACGCCGTCGTGCTCGCCGACGTCGGCGGAACGAACCGGTCCTCGGGCTGCTTCGACGACGTCGGCTCCGGCAACGCGGTCGTCAACTGGCTCAACGGCCGGGCGAAGGCCTTCGACGCGCCCGACGGCGGCCGGCCGGTGACCGCGACCTGGACGACCGGCGACGTCGGCGCGATCGGCAAGTCCCAGGACGGCGCCACCGCCATCGGCATGGCCGCGTCCGGGATCGCGGGGCTGAAGACGGTCGTGCCGATCGAGGGCGTCGCCGACAACTACGCCCAGCTCGTCGCGAACGGCGCTCCGCTGGCCACGCCGGAGAACACCGGCTCGTCGTTCACCTACAACGAGCGCGCGGCGGAGCTGTGCGAGCCGTTCGAGGCGGACATCAAGGCCCGCGCGGGCACGACCGGCGACTACAACGCCTACTGGCGAAGCGTGAACTACGTGCAGCGGCCCGTCCGCGCGAGCGTGCTCGTCGCCCAGGGGTTCGGGGACAGCGTCGTGGCGCCGAACCAGTTCGCCGCCTGGTGGGACGCGCTGGGCCGCACCGGCGTCCCGCGCAAGGCGTGGCTGAGCCAGGCCGGGCACGTGGACCCGTTCGACCTGCGGCGCGGCCCGTGGGTGGAGACGCTGCACCGCTGGTTCGACCGCTGGTTGCTGGGCGTGCGCAACGGCGTCGAGACCGAGCCGGCCGTGCACCTCGAGACCGCGCCGGACCGGTGGACCGACGTCCGGAGCTGGCCGCCCGCGACTCTTCCGGTGACGTTCCGGGCTTCGAGCGACGGCAGCCTCGGGCCGCGCGGCGCCGGCACCGCCACGGTCGTCGACGACCCGTCGATCGGCCGGGAGCAGTGGGCGACCGGGACGTCGGCCGCGGTGTTCACCGGCGTTCCCCTGGCGGCGCCGGTGCGGCTCGCCGGGTCGCCGTCGGTGACGATCACCGCGTCGTCCGACAAGACGGCCGCCCGGCTCGGCGTCGCGCTCGTCGACTACGGGGCCGCCGACGTGCGCAACACCGCGAACTACGGCAGCGGGATCAAGAACCTGACGACGAAGTCGTGCTGGGGCTCGAGCGCCGGCTTCGACTCCGCGTGCTTCCTCGACACGGCCACGGACCTGGTGCACGTCGACCACGAGATCGTCGCCGCCGGCTGGGCCGACCTCGGTCACCACGCGTCGCTGCGCCACGGCGAGCCGCTCGTCGGCCGGGCGTACTCGATGACGTTCACGCTGACCGCGCTCGACCACGTCGTCCCGGCCGGGCACCGGCTCGGCCTGCTCCTCGGCGGCACCGACGGGCAGCTCTTCGACCCGGCGCTGCCGAGGCTGGGCGACACGCTGACGTTCGACCTCTCGCGGACGTCGGTCACCGTCGGCCTTACAAAGCCCGAACACTAGGCGGACGCCCTCCGTACACCGCCCGGCCAAAGTTCTCCTCGTACCCCCACCGGATACGAGGAGACACGATGCGAGGAACCACCTGGACGCGGCTGGCGCTGGCGGGCTGCGGGAGCGCG
The DNA here is from genome assembly GCF_040682155.1 of Amycolatopsis sp. NPDC051371. Classification (NCBI taxonomy): domain Bacteria; kingdom Bacillati; phylum Actinomycetota; class Actinomycetes; order Pseudonocardiales; family Pseudonocardiaceae; genus Amycolatopsis; species Amycolatopsis sp. NPDC051371. The sequence goes on along the minus strand of NZ_JBFBAG010000047.1, from coordinate 62,637 downwards.
GCCTGCCTGCTGGTGGCGGCGCCGCTGGCCTCGGCCCAGACGACGTCGCCGGCGCCGGTCGCGCCGATCACGCTCAGCCCCGAAGAGTCGCAGCAGGTCTGCGGCGACTGGGTGCCGAAGCTGCAGAAGAAGGCCGACAGCCTGAAGACGCGGATCAACGGCGGTGCCGAGATCACCGGCTCGGTCGCCAACCTCAAGGCCCGGGCCGCCGACCAGCGCGCGAAGGGGCACAACGACCGCGCGACCCAGCTCGACCAGCGGGCCACCAAGCGCCAGGGCCGCGTCGGCGAGATCGACACGGCGAAGCAGAAGCTCGACGCCTTCGCCACCGCGCACTGCAAGCCGGCCAAGTGAGGGGCGCGAGGGTCGCGGCGGCGGTCGGGGCCGCCGCGCTCATCGCGCTCGGCTGCTCGGCCTGCCGCGACAACCTGATGGGCTCGCCGGACTCCGGGAGCCAGGCACCGGCGTCGGCCGAGCTGAGCGGGATCGAGTCGACGCTGAACGGCATCGAATCCGACATGAACAGCGATGGCTCGCCCTGACCGGCTAGCGTCTCCCCGTCAGTGACGGCGGAGACGGGAGCAGGTATGGGGTCACCGGGACGCGGCCTCGTCCTCGTCGTCGAGGACGAGGCCGCGATCGCCGAACTGGCGGCGCTCTACCTCAAGCGCGACGGCTTCGGCGTGCACGTCGAGCCGGACGGCGGCAAGGCCCTCGAAGCCGTCCGGCGGCTCAAGCCGGTGGCGGTCGTGCTCGACATCGGACTGTCCGGAATGGACGGTATCGAGATCTGCAAGGCGCTGCGCGCCGCCGGCGACTGGACGCCGGTGCTGTTCGTCACCGCCCGCGACGACGAGCTGGACCGCCTGCTGGGCCTGGAGATCGGCGCCGACGACTACCTGACCAAGCCGTTCAGCCCGCGCGAGCTGGCCGCCCGGGTCCGGACGGTGCTGCGCCGCGCGTCGGGGGCGACGCCGGCCCCATCGGCGTTGACCGTCGGCGGCGCGCGCGTCGACCTCACCAGCCGCCGGGCCTGGGCGGGCGAGACGGAGATCTCCCTGACCTCCACCGAGTTCGACCTCCTCACGCACCTGCTCCGGCACCCGGGGCAGGTGCTTTCGCGTGACCAGCTGCTGAGCGCCGTCTGGGGCTACGCCGCCGCCGCGGGCACGCGAACGGTCGACGTCCACGTGGCGCAGCTGCGGGCGAAACTGGGTGCGTCGAGTCCGATTCGGACGGTGCGCGGCATCGGCTACGCGGCGGACCCGGCATGAGGTACCGCGGCACCCTGGCCGGGCGGATCACGCTGGTCTGCCTCGCCGTCGCGGGCGTGGCGGTGATCGTGGCCGGGCTGGTCGCGGCCCGGCTGATCCGGACCACGGCGGACAACGTGCTGCAGTCGTCGCTGGCCGCGCAGGCCGACGTCGTCGCGTCGCAGCTCGACGAGACCGGCATCGGGAACCGGCTCGGCGTCGGCAAGGTGGCCGACGTCGTGCGCGGGCAGGGCATCTCCGTGGTGGTCCGGCGCGCGGGCGGGCCGGCGGCCGGGGAAGCCGTCGCCGTCCAGGCCGCGGGCAAGCTCGGGCTCGGCGCGGACCACTCCGGGCGCGTCACGGCCGGCGGCGCCCAGTACCTCGTCGAGACGCGGGTGGTCGGCACGCGCGGGGCGGCGTTCGCGCTGGTGCAGCCGGCCCGCAGCGCCGAAGCGACGCAACGCGCGCTGGTGCGCAACATCGCGCTGGCGCTGGGCATCGGGCTGCTGGTGGCGGCTCTCGCGGGCTGGGTTTCGGGCCGGCTGCTGGGCCGTCCGCTGCGGCGGGCCGCTCTTGCCGCGGGATCGCTGCGAGCGGGGAGGCGGGACGTCCGGGTGCCGGTGCAGGGGCCGCGTGAGGTGGCGGAGGTCGCCGGGTCGCTGAACTCGCTGGCCGACGCGCTGGCAGTGAGCGAAGCGCGGCAGCGGGAGTTCCTGCTGTCGGTGTCGCACGAGCTGCGGACGCCGCTGACCGCCGTGACCGGATTCGCCGAGGCGATCGCGGACGGCGTCGCGTCCGGGGACGACGCGGTCCGGGCCGGGCAGACGATCCAGCGGGAGGCTTTGCGGTTGGAACGCCTGGTCACGGACCTGCTGGAGCTGGCGCGGCTGGGGGCCGACGAGTTCCGGCTGGACGTCGCGTCGCTGGACCTGGCCGCGCTGGTGCGCGACTGCGCCGACGTCTGGCAGCTGCGGTGCGCGCGGGAGGACGTCCGGCTGTCCGTTTCGGTGCCGCCGTCTCCGGTCCCGGTCCTGGCGGACGCGCGGCGGCTGCGTCAGGTGGTCGACGGGCTGGCGGAGAACGCGCTGCGGGTGACGCCGCGTGGCGCGCCCATGGTGTTTTCACTGTCGGTGTCCGCCTCCGACGCGTGCCTTTCGGTCCGCGACGGCGGCCCGGGCCTCGCGCCGGAGGACTACGCGGTGGCGTTCGAGCGCGGGGTCCTGAACGCCCGCTACCGCGACCGCCGCCCGGTCGGGTCGGGCATCGGACTGGCCCTGGTCCACGGCCTGGTGACGCGCATGGGCGGAACGCTGACGGCAGGCCCGGCGCCGGAAGGCGGGGCGGCCTTCACGATCACGTTCCCGACGGTTCCGCCGCGGGCGGGCTGAGCTGGGCGGCGCGGGCCGTGACGTCCATCAGGGCCCAGTGCTCGACGACCAGGCCGTCGCGGACCCGGATCATGTCCATGCTGGTCACGGCGTAGCTCCGGCCGGTCGAGAGCTGCGTGCCCGAGCTGGTGTAGCGGTTCACGGAGAATTCGCCGTCGGCGACGTTCCGCTCGACCCGCACCGCGACGTCGCGGAAGTCGGCGAAGAACGCCCCGCCGGCCATGGCCTCCCACTTGGCCCGCCAAGCGTCGATGCCGTGGTGGTCGCCGCCGGCGCCGCCGCGGTGGTCGACGACGTCGGGGTCGAGGTAGCTCAGGCCGTCGTCGAGGCGGCCGGCGGTCCAGAGTTCGATCAGGCGGGCGTGGACTTCGGCTGGGGTCATCGTGACCTCCGTCAAGTGGGGAGTTCCCCGGTTAGGGTGGGGCTACGCTAACCGGGGAGTTCCCCATTTGGCAAGGAGTGCGATGCCCGGACGAGCCCGCCGAGCCGACGCCCGGGACAACCACGCGCTCCTCCTCGCGGCGGCGAAGGAGGTGTTCGCCGAGGACGGCCCGGACGCCCCGCTCGACCGGATCGCCCGGCGCGCGGGCATCGGCAACGCGACGATGTACCGGCACTTCCCCAGCCGTCGCGAACTGGTCACCGCGGTGTACGCCGACGAAGTCGCTTCGCTGTCCAGCCGCGCTCGGCTCGAGGCGGCCGACCCGGGCGCGGAGTTGTTCGCCTGGCTCGGGTTGTTCGTCGAGCACGTCCGGGACAAGCGCGCGCTGGCGCTGTCGCTGACCACCCCGGCGGGCGACCACGAGACGCTGTTCGCCCGCTGGCACGAGACGGTGAACGAGACCGCGGCGGCACTCGTCGACCGCGCGAAAGCCGCCGGCGCCGTCGAACCGGACACCGACGCGCTCGACCTCCTCCTGCTGGGCACCGGCATCGCCCTCGCCAACGCTCCGGCCCGCACCGACCGCCTGCTGACGCTGGTCCGCCGTGGTGTCACCCCTCCGACCCCGTAACCGCGTGATCGAAGACGTAACTCGCGTGATCAGGGGCGTATCTCGCGTGCTCGAAGACGTAACTCGCGTGATCGGGGGCGTATCTCGCGTGCCTGGAGCGTCGGGTCGCGTGCCTGGAGGGTCGGCTCGTTAGGGTCGGGCCATGGAGATGCTGCACCTGCGCTACTTCGTCGCGGTCGCCGAGGAACTGAACTTCTCCGCGGCCGCGCGGAAGCTGCACATGGCCGCGTCACCGCTGTCCCAGCGGATCAAGGACCTCGAGCACGAGCTGGGGCAGCAGCTGTTCGACCGCAGCACCCACCACGTCACGCTCACCGCCGCCGGGGCCGCGCTGCTGCCGCTCGCCCGGGACGTCCTCGAGCAGGTGAGCGCCATCCCGTGGCGGCTCAAAGAAGCGACCGAGCCGCAGCGCAGCACCGTCTTCCTCGGCATGCCCGCCGGCGTGCACCCCGACCTGCGGGACCGCGTCAACGCCCTCGCCGGGCGCGTTCGCGACAAGTACGAACTCAAGCGCTGGCCCGGCACCACCGCCGACCTCGTCCAGGGCGTGCACGAGGGCAAGCTCGCCCTCACGCTGGCCCGGCTGCCGGTCACCGATCCGGCGCTGGAGCAGGTGCCGGTGATGTCGGAACGGCTCGGCGCGGTCGTGCCGGCCGATCTCTTCGCCGGCCGGGACTCGGTGAGTCTCGCCGAGCTGGCCGAATTCCCGTACGTCGCCTCACCTGGGGAGATCACGCCGGCGTACTTCGACCAATTGGACCACCAATTGAGCGAACTCGGCGTCAAGAAACGCATTCGGCTGACGAACACCGGTTACGGCGGGACGTCGGAAATCATTTCCAGCGGCGAAGCCTTTTCCATTTCCATGCTCGACGACAAGAGCCCGATGCACGGTTACCGGCTCGACAACGTCATCGTCCTGCCCTTCACCGACTTCCGTCCCCAGCTGGACACCGGCCTGCTCTGGCGCCGCGATCGCACCGACGGCGACCTGCGGGAACTCGTCGAAGCCGCGAAAGACATCTTCGCCGAGCCGTTGACGATCTAGGAATGGTGTGACCGCCGCGGTCACACCATTGTTCGTATCATGATCATTCCCTTTCACGCCGCACGCGCCTACGTTCGTAAGTAGAGCGAAGAGCGCGAAAGGACGAAATGATGACGGACATCACCACCGGCCCGCTGGACGGCGTGCGTGTGATCGACCTCTCGACCGTGGTCATGGGCCCGTACGCGGCCCAGATCCTCGGCGACCTGGGCGCCGACGTGATCAAGATCGAGTCCCCCGCGGACACCGTGCGGGTGGGCCAGTACCGCACCACGCCGGGCATGACCCCGCTGAACCTGAACGTCAACCGCAACAAGCGCAGCGTGGCCCTCAACCTCAAGGACGAGACCGAGCGCGAGCAGGCGCTCAAGCTGATCGACACCGCCGACGTGCTGATCACCAACATGCGCCCCGGCGCGCTGGCCCGCCTCGGCCTCAACTACGCCGACGTCGCCGAGCGCAACCCGCGCCTGGTCTACGCCCACGCGCAGGGCTTCCGCGGCGACTCCGACCGCGCCGGCAACGCCGCCTACGACGAGACCGTGCAGGCCTCCTCGGGTCTGGTCGACGTCGCCAACCGGGCGCTGGGCGAGCCGGTCTACCTGCCGACGATCATCGGCGACAAGGTGTCGTCGCTGACCATCGCCTACAGCGTGCTCGCCGCGCTGGTCCACCGCGACAAGACCGGCCAGGGCCAGCAGATCGAGATCCCGATGACCGACACGCTGCTCGCGTTCAACCTGGTCGAGCACCTCGCCGGGCACACCTACGAGCCGGCCGAGGGCCCCACCGGGTTCGCGCTGTCGATGACGAAGGGACACGCCGCGGTCCGCACCAAGGACGGCCTCGCCTGCGTCATCCCCTACAACCCGAAGAACTTCCGCGACTTCTTCGCCGCGGCCGAGCGCCCCGACCTCGCCGAGGACCCGCGCGTGAACGGCGAGGCCATCGACCGCGTCGACAACGAGTGGCTGACCGAGCAGATCGCCGCGTGCGCCCCGGCGCTGACCACCGAGGAGTGGGCCGAGGTCTGCGCGAAGCACAGCATCCCGATGGCGCCGGTGCTCGAACTGGACCGCGCGCACGAGGACCCGTACGTCCGCGACGGCCACCTGCTCGACACCGTCGAGCACCCGAGCGAGGGCGCCATCCGCACGGTCGGCATCCCGGTGAAGTTCTCCGCGACGCCCGGCTCGATCCGCCGCCTGGCCCCGCTGGCCGGCCAGGACACCGCCGAAGTCCTCGCCGAACTGGTCTGAACCACCGGCACTTTCACGGGAAAGTGCCACCAAGGAAGTGAAGTCATGAGTGAAGTGCGTACCGAGCGGATCGGCAGCACCCTGTTGATCACGATCGACCGGCCGCAGGCCCGCAACGCGGTGAACGCCGCCGTCGCGGCCGGGCTGGCCGCCGCGCTGGACGAGCTGGAAGCCGACCCCATGCTGCGAGCGGGCGTCCTGACCGGCGCCGAGAACACCTTCAGCGCCGGCATGGACCTCAAGGCCGCGCTCAAGGGCGAGTCCCCGGAGATCCCGGGACGCGGGTTCGGCGGCCTGACCGAGGCCGAGCTGACCAAGCCGCTGATCGCCGCCGTCGAAGGGTTCGCCATGGGCGGCGGGTTCGAGCTGGCGCTGGGCTGCGACCTGATCGTCGCCGGTGAAGACGCCCAGTTCGGCCTCCCCGAGGTCAAGCGGGGCCTGATCGCCGCGGGCGGCGGAGTGATCCGGCTGCCGAAGCGGATCCCGCACCACCTGGCGATGGAGTTCCTGCTCACCGGCGAGCCCGTCACCGGCCGTCGTGCCGGCGAACTGGGCCTGGTCAACCGCGTGACACCGAACGGCGACGCCACCGCCGTCGCGCTCCAGCTGGCCGAGAAGCTGGCGGAGAACGCGCCCCTCGCGCTGGCCGCCGTGAAGAAGATCGTGCGCGCCGCGGATCCCGCAGCCGTGCAGCGCGAAGAAATCAAGAAGCTGATGCAGTCCGCCGACGTCCGCGAGGGCATGACCGCCTTCGCCGAGCGCCGCGCTCCGAAGTGGACAGGCGAGTGACCATGAAGATCGACGAAGTCCGCAGGCACGTGACCACTCCCCTGACCGCCCCGGCGTTCGCGCCGGTGGTCCCGAGGTTCACGAACCGCGAGTACCTGAACATCGTCTACCGCACCGACGCCGACGCCCTGCGCGCCGTCGTCCCGGAGCCGCTCCAGGTCGAAGAACCGTTGGTGCGCTTCGAAGTCATGAAAATGGGCGATGTCTCCGGCTACGGCCCGTACACCGAGTCCGGCCAGGCGATCGAGGTCGGCTTCGACGGCGAGCGCGGCGAGTACCTGCACGCGATGTACCTCGACAACTTCCCGGCGACGGCGTCCGGACGTGAGGTGAGCGCGTACCCGAAGACGGTCGGCAGCCCGAACCTCTATGTCGACAACGGTGTTCTGGTGGGCACGCTGGACTACGGGACGCTCCGGGTGGCGACCGCGACCATGGGCTACAAGCACCACGAGCTGGACGTCCGCGAAGCGGAGAAGCAGATCACGGTCCCGACCTTCATGCTCAAGACGATCCCCGGTTACGACGGCGCCCCGCGCGTGCAGGAGCTGGTCCGCACCGAGATCACCGACGTCGTGGTCAAGGAGGCCTACACCGGCCCCGCGCGGCTGCAGCTATTCCAGCACGTCCTGGCCCCGCTGGCCGACCTGCCGGTGCTGGAGGTCGTCTCCGCGAGCCACATCCGCACCGACCTGACGCTCGCCCCGGTCAAGCCGGTCTTCGACTACCTGAAGGGAGCCCAGTCATGAAGTTCACCAACGCCGCGGTGATCGGCGCGGGCACCATCGGCCTGTCCTGGACGGCGCTGTTCGCCCACCACGGCCTCACCGTCCGGGTCAGCGACCCCCGCCCCGACCTCGCCGAGGCCGTCGAAGCGGCGCTGAAGGCGTTCGCCCCGCACCTCGGCACCACCGCGGAGGACTTGGCGAGCCGGGTCCACCTCGCCGAAGACGTCACTGAATCAGTGAAAGATGCGGATGTGGTGCAGGAGAACGGGCCCGAGAACGTCGAGTTCAAGCAGGAGCTGTTCAAACAGCTGGTCGAGGAGGCTCCGAAGCACGCGCTGTTCCTGAGTTCGTCCAGCGCCATCCCCTCGACCGCGTTCACCGGCGAGATCGACGGCAGCCGGGTCCTCATCGGACACCCGTTCAACCCGCCGCACCTGATCCCCCTGGTCGAGGTCGTCCCCGGCGAGCGCACCAGCGACGAGTCGGTGGAAAAGGCCGTCGAGTTCTACACCTTCCTCGGCCGGACGCCGGTCGTGGAGCGCAAGGAGATCCCCGGGTTCGTCGGCAACCGGCTGCAGAACGCGCTGAGCCGCGAGGCGATCTACCTCGTCGAGCAGGGTGTCGTCACGCCGGAAGACCTGGACAAGGTGATCACGAACTCGCTCGGCATCCGCTGGGCGACCGTCGGGCCGTTCCTCGGTTCGCACCTCGGCGGCGGCCCCGGCGGCTACCGGCACATGGCCGAGCACATCGGCAAGTCCATGAAGAAGATGTGGGCCGGCCTGGGCACCCCCAGCCAGAGCCCCGAAGAGCAGGAACGGCTCATCGAAGCCGTCGAAAAGGCTTACGGCTCCTCCACGTACTCGGAACTCGCCGAAACGCGCGACCGCAAGCAGCTCGCAGTGTTGAACGCAGTGGAGGAGAACTGACATGGAACCGCTCAAGGACAAGCTGACCGCCGACTTCTACGACTTCGAGGCGCTGCTCCCCGACGACGAGCGCAAGCTGCTCGTCAAGGCCCGCGAGTTCATGACCACCGACGTCAAGCCGCTGGTGAACGAAAACTGGGAAGCGGGCACCTTCCCGAAGGAACTGATCGGGATGTTCCGCGAAAGCGGTCTCGCCGGCCTGCCCTACGAGGGCTACGGCGAGCACAAGCCCGCCGTCAGCCACCTGCTCACCGGCATGATGGCGATGGAGATGAGTCGCACCGACGCGTCCGTGGCGACGTTCTTCGGTGTCCACAACGGACTCGCAATGTACTCCATCTACAGCGGTGGCAACCAGGAACAGCGCGACCGCTGGCTCCCCGAGATGGCCGCGATGGACAAGATCGGCGCGTTCGCGATGACCGAGCCGCTCGGCGGGTCCGATGTGGCCGGTGGCATGCGCACGGTCGCCAAGCGCGACGGTGACACCTGGATCCTCGACGGTGCCAAGAAGTGGATCGGCAACGCGACCTTCGCCGACTACGTCGTGGTGTGGGCGCGGGACGTCGACGACAACCACGTCAAGGGGTTCGTCGTCGAGAAGGGCACGCCGGGCTTCGTGCCGGAGAAGATCCAGGGCAAGACCGCGTTCCGGATCGTCGAGAACGCCGAGATCACCCTGACCGGCGTCCGCGTGCCGGAGGCGAACCGCCTGCAGGGCATCAACGGCTTCCGGGACGTCGCGGAGATCCTGCGCGCCACCCGCGGCGGCGTCGCGTGGCAGGCGCTGGGCGTGATGATCGGCGCCTACGAGGCCGCGCTGGCCTACTCGCAGGAGCGCAAGCAGTTCGGCCGCCCGATCGCGCGGTTCCAGCTGGTGCAGGACCTGCTCGTGAAGAGCCTCGGCAACATCACCACGTCGTGGGGCATGCTCGCGCAGCTCGCCCGGCTGCAGGACGCGGGCATCTTCAAGGACGAGCAGTCGTCGCTGGCGAAGGCGTTCGTGACGTCGCGGATGCGCGAGGTCGTCGCCTGGAGCCGGGAGATCTTCGGCGGCAACGGGATCGTGCTCGGCTACGACGTCGCGCGGTTCTTCGCCGACGCCGAAGCGATCTACTCGTTCGAAGGCACGCGCGAGATGAACACGCTGATCGTCGGGAAGGCGATCACCGGACAGTCCGCGTTCGTCTGAGCACTCAGTTCACGCAGCCGGCGGCCGTAGTGGTCGCCGGCTGCTTCGTGTCCGACGACACCGCCGACGGCGTCCGCGTGGTGGTCGCCGCCACCGGCTTGACGCCGCCGGCGGTGTCGTCGCCCGAGGCCTGGACCGCGGGCGTGCTGATCGCCGTGCGCACGAACTGCTGGACCTGCGCCGGGTCGACCTTCACCGCGTCGCCGTCCGAGGGCGTCGCCAGCGACAGGCTCTGCACCGGGATCGTGGCGAACGCGATCGCCCCCGAGCTCATCCCCCGCAGCTGCTGCGCGAAGCTCAGCACGTCCCAGCCCTGGTCCAGCACCACGGACCCCTGCACCGCGTCGACCAACGCGGAGAGCTTCGACACGCTGGTGAACGTGCCCGCGCTCAGTACTTTCTTCGCCATCCCGGACAGGAACGCCTGCTGCCGCGCGATCCGGTCGAGGTCGCCGTTGGTCAGGCCGTGGCGCTGCCGGACGAACGCGAGCGCCTGCGCCCCGGACAGCGTCTGCGGGCCGGCCGCGAAGTCCGCGCCGGAGTAGCTGTCGTGCACCGGCGCCTTGAGACAGACCTCGACGCCGCCGACGGCCTGCGACAGAGCGTCGAAACCGGCGAGGTTGATGGCCGCGTAGTGGTTGATCGTCAGCCCGGTGAACTTCTCGATCGTCTGGATCGCGGTCTTCGCGCCGGCCTCGTTCGCCGCCACCTCCAGCTGCGCGCCGGACAGGCCCTGGGCGCGCAGCCCGGACATCGAGGCGTTCTTGCCGCGGCTGTACGCCGAGTTGATCTTGTGCTTGCCGTACCCGCCCGCGATGTCCACATAGGAATCGCGCGGGATCGAGATCGCCGTCGCCGCGGCGCCGCCCGCCGGGATGTGGACCACGATCATCGTGTCGGTGGTGTCGCCGCCGTCGTCACCGCTGCCGGCGTGGAGGGCGTCGAGCACGTTCTGCGGCAACGGGTTGCCGTACGTGTCGGTGCGCGCGTCGATCCCGACGAGCAGGACGTTTTGCGCGACTTTGAGCGGTTCGCCGGGGATGGTGTCTTCGTCCTCGACCTGCCCCGACGGCGAGATGACGTTGGCGGTGACGAGGCCGTGGTCCAGCTTGCTCAGCTGCGACCAGGCGTACCCGGTGGCGCCGAGCACCAGCGCCGACACGACGCCGAGCGCGACCCGCACGCCGATGCGACGCCCCCGGGACGACAGCAGCACGACACTTCCCCTTGCTTCCCTGTGGTGAACCTCCGACCCCGCCTTCGAGGATCACCGGGTTAGCTGGGAATCAGCTGAGAAAGTTGTCGAAATGCTGTGACGCTGCCCGATCGGCCGAGCTGATTCGAGCCGATCGGCCGATTTCGCGACGGAAAGTACCGGCGCGCACACGAAAACGTGCTGTGGGCGTGGCCACACTAGCGCGGCATCCGCCGCCAGACCGCACGCGGCAGCAAGCGCATTCCGAAGAAGACCGGACGGAGTACGCCGGGCACCCAGACGACCCCGCGACGCTTGCGCAGCGCGGCGACGGTCGCGTCGGCGACCTGGTCCGGCGTGCTCGAGAACGGCGCCGGGCTCATGCCCTCGGTCATCCGTCCGATGACGAAGCCGGGGCGGACGAGCAGGAGGTGGACGCCGGAGCCGTGTAACGCGTCGGCGAGGCCGCTCGCAAAGCCGTCGAGGCCGGCTTTCGCCGAGCCGTAGACGTAGTTGGCGCGCCGCACGCGCACCCCGGCGACGGACGAGAACACGACGAGGCTGCCGTGGCCTTGGGCGCGCAGCAGGTTCGCGGCGTGGGTGAGCACGCCGACCTGGGCGACGTAGTCGGTGTGCACGATCGCGGCGGCGTGGGCGGCGTCTTCTTCGGCGCGGGCTTGGTCGCCGAGGATGCCGAAGGCGAGCACGACGACGTCCAGGGGTCCGTGCTCGGCGGCGACCTTCTCGAGGAAGGGACCGTGGGCGGCGAGGTCGTCGGCGTCGAACTCGGCCGTCTCGACGGTTTCGGCGCCGGCTTCGCGCAGTTGGGTCGTGGCGGCGGTCAGGTCCGCGCCCGGACGGGCGGCCAGCACGAACCGCCGGTGGTCGCCGGCCAGGCGTTCCGCCACGGCCAGTCCGATCTCGCTGCGTCCGCCCAGCACCAGCACCGTTCCGCTCACGGAGGCAGTCTCGCAGCCGATGGTGGCCGAGGTGCGGGCACCCGCCGCTCCCTTCCGGCGAACGTCGCGAATGACTCATTCGGGACCTCCGGAGCCGCGAATGAGTCATTCGCGACGTCCGGGAGTGGCCGCCGCGGAACCTGACCCTCGCCGCCCGCGTGCGCTAGCGTGCCCGGGTGGGCCACGCTCCGGATTTCGAGACGGTCGTCGCACGGCATCGGCGGGAGATCCAGGTGCACTGCTACCGGATGCTCGGCTCGCTGAGCGATGCCGAAGACCTCGCCCAGGAGACCTTCCTGCGCGCCTGGAAGGCCCGTGACCGGTTCGAAGGCCGGGCGAGCGTGCGGACCTGGCTGTACCGGATCGCGACCAACGCCTGCCTCGACGTCCTCGCCCGGCGGCCGCGGCGGGTGCTGCCCGACCAGCTCGGGCCCGCCGGGGAGCCCGACGGCCCCATCGCCGCCGCCGATCTGCCGTGGCTCGAGCCCTTTCCCGACCGGCTGCTGGACGAGGCCGGGCCGGATGCCGTCGTCGTCGAGCGGGAGACCATCGAGCTCGCCTACCTCGCGGCCGTCCAGTACCTGCCGCCGCGGCAGCGGGCGGCGCTCGTCCTGCGGGACGTCCTCGGCTGGTCGGCCAAGGAGACCGCGGACCTGCTGGAGACGAGCGTCGCGTCGGCGAACAGCGCCCTGCAGCGAGCGCGCGCGACGCTGCGTGAGCGACTGCCCGCGCGCCGTGCCGAGTGGACGGCCGGCGACCCGACGGACCGGGAAACCGCGCTGCTCAAGCAGTTCATCGCCGCGTACGAGGCGGGCGACCCCCAAGCGGTCGCCCGGTTGCTGCACGCGGAGGCCCGCGCCGTCATGCCGCCGTACGAGCTCTGGTTCGGCAACGCCGCGGCGATCGTCCGGGCGTTGTCGCTGTCGCTCGACCCCGCGTCGCCGCACTGCGTCGGCCGCTTCCGGATGCGCCCGACGCGCGCCAACCGCCAGCCCGCGGTGGCGACCTGGCTCCGGCGCCCGGGCGAAGACGACTACCGCTGGTTCGGGGTGTCCCTGCTGACGATCGAGCACGGGCTGATCACGGACCTGGCCGCCTTCGAGTCCGTCCCGGCGGCGGCGTGGGGGCTTCCGGAGACGTGGCACGACGAGTGAGCACGATGGCCTCGGATGGCCGCGACCGGCACCGCGCACCGAGGACCGGTGCGTGCATTCGGTAGTGCGTCGCTCACCGCGCAGGGCGTGAAAAAGCCCGGGCGGGTGATTCACGGGGAATCACCCGCCCGGGCGCACACCACCCGGAAAGAAATTCTTCCGATTTCGGTGTTCGGCTTCCTGGCCGCCGGGAAGAGGTCACCGGGCGGCGGGTCAAGCTGCTCGGTGCCGCTGCGGCGCGGTACGCGTCAACCGGCGTCGGTCCTCGGCGGTGGTCCCGCCGAAAACACCGTGGTCCAGGCCGTTGTCGAGCGCGTAGCCGAGGCATTCGGCGCGCACCGGGCAGCGCGCGCACACGGCCTTGGCCTGCGCCGTCTGCCGGGCGCCGGGGCCTGTCGCGGAGATCGGGAAGAACAGTTCCGGGTCCTCGTCCTTGCAGGCCGCGAGTTCCGCCCAGCCCGTCATCGTGGCTTCCATTTCCTTCGTTCACCTCCCTCTGCTTCTCTACTGTTTCCCATTGTCTTGGCGCGTCAACCGACTTGACCGCGACGGACGCGCGAGCGTATCCGCGTGGGTCAAGGGGGTTTTGGCTTCGGTCCCCGGCTCACCCTCCGGGCAACCAAGACTGCAACACACGAGAGTACGCCTTCCTTCCCGGGATCTCGATGTCGATCACGTCACCCGATCGGCGAGACCGCGCTCCAACGTGACCCGCACGAGGGCCGCCGCGAGGTGCGCCAGCTCGTCCGGCCCGACGAGCTTCGCGAGCCGCGCCGGCTGCGTCGGCAGCCCGAGTTTTTCCGCACCCTGCAAGGCTTTCCGGTCGAGGTGCGGGCGAAACTCCGGCCACACCAGCTGCACCTCGCGGGTGAAGATCTCCGCCCCGACGGGTCCGAGTCTCGGCACCTTCGTCAGCAGTCCGGCCAGTGTCCGGAATTCGCCGTTCGCGGCCTCGCGCACATGTCTCAGGTCGCCGTTGTACTCGTCGAGGAGGTACTGCGCTCCCTCGCCGAGCGCGGTCGCCGTCTGTTCGTCGTAGCGCTTGTAGTGCGCGCGGCCGAGCGCGTCCACCCGCTTCTGCCAGGTCGCGTCGGCCATCGCCCGGGCCGTGCCCATCCCCGCCGCCTTGAGCTCCCGCGCCGCGTCGACGGCGATGGCCGCCTTGATCCGGGTCGAGAGCAGCACCGACAGCACCAGCAACCGGTACAGCGGCGCCGGCTGGTCGGCGAGCTTGATCCCGGCCTCGGCGGCATAGGTCGGGCCGGCCTCCCGGAGCAGGCGCTGGATCGTGTCTCGCTGGGTCATCAGGTTCGGGTACCCGAGATGCCCGCGCCCATTCGTCACCGGTCGTCACCGATCCGGAGCAGACCATTACTCCTACCGAGTAGTCTTGATCGAATCGTTACACGTAGCGGTCACCTCAGCGCACTTGTTCCAGTGGAGGCGAGGGGTGGTGAGGGGTCCGTGTGGGGTGACGACGATTTCGACGCGTTCTTCCGCGCCGACTTCCCCCAGCTCGTGGCGTTCCTGTGCAAAGCCGGGTTCGAGGCCGAGCTGGCCCGCGACATCGCCGCCGAGGCGATGCTGCACGCGCTCGAGGCGTGGCCGACCCTCGAAGACCCGCGGGCCTGGGTCCGCCGCGTCGCCGGGCGGCTGCTCGACGCGGCCGGCGACGCGCGCACGGACTGGACGCAAGCGGAGGACGCGGCGGACGACGAGAAACTGGCCGCCCTGGTCGACCAGCACGCGGGGCTCATCGACCTGCTCGCCTCCCTGCCCGGGCAGCAGCGGCTGGTCCTCGCCTGGTCCCTCGACGGCTTCACGCCCACGCAGATCGCGACGGCGCTGCGCATCGCGCCCGCGACCGTCCGCTCCAACCTCCGCCACGTGCGGGAACGCCTCAGGCGCCACCGGGCCGCATCGCCCGGCGACCAGCGGGACAGGGAAGGGTGAGCACCATGCCGGCAACCGAGTACGGGGACCCCGCGATCACCGAGTTGCTGCGGGAGTCCAACGCCGCGCTGCACGACTCGCTGCGCGCCGGCCTCGACGTGGAGGGCGCCCTGCTCCGGGTGCGCAGCCGCGCCCTCGTCCGAGAGATAGCCGCGGTGAAGCCCCCCGAAGCGTTCCCCTCGCACTGGCGGCGGCACGACGAGCCGGTCGCCGACGCGATCGCCGGCGACCACGACGCGACCGCCCGCCTGCTCGCCACCATCCGGCCGCTGGTGGTGCGCTACTGCCGGGCCCGCGTCGGCCGGCACGAGCGCTCGTTCGCCTCCGCCGACGACGTCGCCCAGGAGGTCTGCGTGGCGGTGCTGACCGCGCTGCCGTCCTACCGCGACCAGGGCCGCCCGTTCCTCGCGTTCGTCTACGGCATCGCCCAGCACAAGGTCGCCGACGCGCACCGCGCCGCGGCCCGCAACCGTTCCGACCCGGTCCCGGAGGTGCCCGACGGGGTGTCCGAAGCGGACGGACCGGAGCAGCGCGCCCTGCGGTTCGAGCTGAACGAACGGCTGGCGCGGCTGCTGGACGTGCTGCCGGCGAAGCAGCGGGAGATCGTCGTGCTGCGGGTGGTCGTCGGGCTGTCGGCGGAGGAGACGGCCTCGGCGGTGGGCTCGACGCCCGGCGCCGTCCGCGTCGCCCAGCACCGCGCGCTGGCGCGGCTCCGAAGACTCCTGACCGGTGACGAAGACTAGCGCCGCACACGGTCGAGGATGAACTCCTCCAGCGCGGCAGCCGGCCCTTCGCTCGATTCGCGGGCCAGCAGCATGAACTCGATGTCACCGGGCTGGGGCAGGCCGTCGAGCTCGACGAGGTCGCCGGGCACCAGGCTGCGCGCGTGCAGGGTGACGCCGAGCCCGGCCGCCGCCGCGGCGCGCAGGCCGGTGAGGCTCGACGTCTGGCACGCCGCCCGCCACTCCAGCCCGGCGCGTTCGAGG
The DNA here is from genome assembly GCF_040682155.1 of Amycolatopsis sp. NPDC051371. Taxonomy (NCBI): domain Bacteria; kingdom Bacillati; phylum Actinomycetota; class Actinomycetes; order Pseudonocardiales; family Pseudonocardiaceae; genus Amycolatopsis; species Amycolatopsis sp. NPDC051371. The sequence continues at coordinate 46,791 of NZ_JBFBAG010000047.1, read as the reverse complement.
CACTCCACCGCGAGCTGCCGCGTGATCGACGGCATCGGGTACTGCACCAGCGGCACCGGCTGGCCGGGTTCCAGCACCGTCGCCGCCGAGCCGATCCAGACCAGGGGCTCCCGCCAGAGCAGCCGGCCGTGGTGGGTGCCCGGGCGGCGCTTGCCCAGCACCAGGTCCAGCTGACCGGCGCGCAGCCGCTGCGCGAGGACGTCCGACAGCTCGACTGTCAGCTCGACGTCGACCAGCGGATGGCTGCGCCGCAGCCGGTGCAGGATCTCCGGCAGCTCGCCGAGCGCGAAGTCCTCCGAGACGCCGAAGCGCACGCGGCCACGCAGTTCGGCGCCGCGGAAGTGCCGCTCGGCCCGCTCTTCGGTGTCGACGATCGTCTGCGCGAACCCCAGCATCGCCTGTCCGCGCGCAGTGAGCTCGACGGTGTGGGTGTCCCGGGCGAAGAGCAGCCCACCCGAGTCGCGCTCCAGGCGCCGGACGTGCTGGCTGATCGTCGGCTGGCCGACCCCCAGCCGCCGCGCGGCCGCGGTGAAGCTGCGCGTCTCGGCGACGGCGAGGAACGAACGGCACAGGCGCGGGTCCAGCACGCGGTTACTTTATCGCGATCCGCGATGACAGTCAGTCCGGTCATCGGGGTTCACAATGAGCGCGCCGTCGTCGAGAATTACTGCGAAAGGAGACCCATGTCCCGGTTTCGCCTCGACCCGTTCGTCGTCGCCATCCTCGCCACCGTCGGGGCCGCCACGCTGCTGCCCGCTTCCGGCGTCGTAGCGGGTGGTTTCAGCACCGCCACCACGATCGCCGTCGGGCTGCTGTTCTTCCTGTACGGCGCCCGGTTGTCCACCCAGGAGGCCCTGGACGGACTGCGGCACTGGCGGCTGCACGCGCTCGTACTGGCCGCGACGTTCGTCCTGTTCCCGCTGCTCGGCCTGGCACTGTTCCTGCTGCCGCCGTCCGTGCTGCCCGCCCAGCTCGCCGCCGGCGTGCTGTTCCTGGCCGTGCTGCCCTCGACCGTGCAGTCGTCGATCGCGTTCACCTCCATCGCCCGCGGCAACGTCGCGGCGGCGATCTGCAGCGCGTCGCTGTCCAACCTGGCCGGGATCGTGCTCACGCCGCTGCTGGTGGCGCTGCTGCTGTCGGGAGACGGCGCCGGGGTCGACGGTTCGGCCGTGCTCGGGATCGTGCTGCAGCTGCTGGCGCCGTTCGTCGCGGGACAGCTCGCACGGCGCTGGATCGGCGAGTGGATCACGCGGAATTCGGCGCCGCTCAAGCTGTTCGACCGCGGGTCGATCCTGCTGGTCGTCTACACGGCGTTCAGCGCGGGCATGGTCGAGGGCATCTGGCACCGGCTCGACGCGGGTCACCTGCTCGTGCTGCTCGGCATCTGCTGTGTGCTGCTCGCGGCGGTCCTGGGCGCGACGAGCTGGAGCGCCCGCCTGCTGGGCTTCGCCCGCGCCGACCGGATCACGATCGTGTTCTGCGGGTCGAAGAAGAGCCTGGCGAGCGGGTTGCCGATGGCGACGGTCCTGTTCGGGCACGCGCAGGTGGGGCTGATCGTGCTGCCGCTGATGCTGTTCCACCAGATCCAGCTGATCGTGTGCGCGACGCTGGCCCGCCGGTACGCCACTTCTTCGGTTCCGGAGCTCGTCCCGGCCTGACCGATGAGTTTTCCGGCCGCTCCCGGTCGGTACTGGTGACTCCTACGGAAGGCGCCACCATGGCCAAGGTCCTCTACCACATCACGATGTCCCTCGACGGTTTCGTCGCCGGCCCCGCCGACGACATGACGTGGCTCGCCGGCCTGCACGCCGGGCCGAACCCGGTCGTCGAGCGGGTGATCGGCGGGATCGGGGCGATCGTGATGGGGCACAACACGTACGCGCCGGCGACGACGGCGGAGGGCAAGGTCTACGGCGGCCGCTGGGAGGGCCCGATCTTCGTGGTGACCCGCGACGCCCCGCCGTCGCCGGGCTTCACCCTGGTCGACGACTTGGGCAAAGCGGTGGCGGCGGCGTCCTCGGCGGCCGGCGACGGGTACGTAGCGATACTGGGCGCCACGACGGCCCGGCGTTGCCTGGAAGCCGGGTTGCTGGACGAAGTGCTGGTGCACGTCGCGCCGATCCTGCTCGGCGACGGCGTCCGGCTGTTCGACCACCCCGGCGGCGCGCGGGTGCGGCTGGAGCCCTTGGAGCTGAGCGTTGCCGGGCCGATCGGCAACTTCTGGTACCGGGTGGGGTGAGCAGTCACCGTCCATTGTGTACAGCTAAAGGCATACCGGCGGAGCGGCGGAACCTGAGCGGAATCCGCACTCTCACCGCGGCCGCGGCGACGGCTTCCGCAGTTCTTCGGCGAAAATCGCGTCCACGCGCCGGTTCGCGCGCCGCAGGACCCGCGCCGCCGCGCGCACCACGAATCCCAGTGCCACCGCGAACAGGAGGGCCAGGCCGATGGCCGCGAGGTTCGCCACGAGCGCCTCCCGGTACTGGTGCGCCAGGTAGCCCAGGCCCGCCCCGGCGGTGACTGCGTCCAGCAGCGCCAGCCGGAGCGCGTGCGGGGGGTGCGGTGTGGCTCGCGGTGCCGTGACCATCGCCCACCTTCCCGCCGTTCCGTTCAGCGGTGACGCCCTTGCAACCTAGACGAGGCTGGGCCGGTCGGTGGCCACTTCAACCTGTTTGGCCTACCGGATCTCCCCGGATGGCCGCTGTGATAACTTGAAGCGAACTGAGTCTTCTGTGCGAATGCAAATCCCGGGGGCGGTAGCTCAGTTGGTTAGAGCAGGGGACTCATAATCCCTTGGCCGCGGGTTCGAGCCCCGCCCGCCCCACGACGCTGTCCCGCCGCTGTCCACAAAGGACGTCAGCGCACGCGCTCGTAGACCGCCGACTCCCCGGCTCACCGGTTTCCTGGCGGGCCATGCTAATGCTGTTGACCAGGATGTCACCCGATCCGGTGGATTTCAGGTCCGCGACGACGTCCGCCGCCGGGGCGTTCACCACGCGGGTGCGCTCCCATTGCGCCTCGGTCAAGGTCGTCGAGAAGACCACCTTTTCCGCGTCCACCAGCCACTTCGCGTAACCGCGGTCGCGCGGGTCGGCGTTCTCGTCGGCGGCGACCGTCGGCCAGAAACCCAGGAATCCCTCGGCGTTGAGACGGCCGAGCACCGCCGTCGTCGCGCTCTCCCAGATCCGCGTCAGGTGGCGCCGCGCGACTTCGGTCGTCGCGTACGAGACGATCGCGCCCATGTCGCCGGGCCCGCCGGGGCCGTGGTAGCGCCCGTCGAGCGTCAGACTCAGGTTCGCGGTGACTCTGCGGCCGGTCGAATCGGTCATGGTGGTCAGTCCTTTCAAGGGGTGAGTACGTCGGTGAGGTGGTCGAGCACCTGGTCCCAGCCGGTTTCGATGCCGGCGATGGCGGGGACCGCCCCGACCGTCGTCGCGGTGATGCGCAGCCCGAGCCGCAACCGGGTGCCGCCGGGCACCGGCGCGAGCTCGAGGTCGTAGTGGCCGGTGAAGGACGCTTCGCCGGTGACAGCGAGGTCGAAGGCGAGCCGTCCGGGCTCCGTCGCGAGGCGGACCCACCCTTCGGAGTGGTATTCGCCCTCGGCGTCGCGGTAGGCGAGCACGGCGTGCCCGCCCGGCCGCGGCTCGAGGACGCAGGCGGTGACCGTCATCGACGGCGGCACCCACCACGACGCCAGCAGCTCCGGGTCGGTCCAGTGCTGCCAGACGACCTCCCGAGGCACGGCCAGCAGGCGCTCGAACGCGAACTCCCGCCCGTCCGCCCACTCGTCCCGGTCCGCGGCCGCGGTGTCTTCTTCGATGGCCGCGCGATACCGCGCGACGACGTCCCGCTCGCCTTCGTGCGCTTCGGTCGCCTTCGCCAGCTCCGTGAGCCGACCCGCGAAGGCCGCCAGCGGCTCGGCGTCGAGGGCGTAGACGCGGCGCTGCCCGAGCGGGAACACGGTGACCAGCCCGGCGCGGGCGAGGGTCTGGAGATGCTTGGTGGTCTGCGGCTGCCGCAGACCGGTCAGCTCGGCCAGCTCCCCGACCGATCGGGGACGCTCGGCGAGCAGTTCGACGATGCGCCACCGCGCCGCGTCCGCCAGTGCTGCCGCGATCCCGTCCCCGTCCATGCGGCCAAGTATTCACATGCCAGAATATTCATGTCAAGGAATATCACTCAGGGACTTTCCTGGGCCACCCAGCGCAACCCGTAGGCGTAGCCCAGCTGCGGGGCGCCGAACTCCTGCGCCACTTCGCACGCGCCGTCGAGGGGCAGCGCCGGGCCCGGCTTGGCCGGGTCGCCGAGCACCGAGGGTGGGACCCGGTCCAGCCGCCACACCGTCCACGGCAGCCGGTGGGGGTCGAACCGGACCCGCACGGTGAACGACTCGCACGTCACCAGCGGCACGAACACGTACGACGGCCGGATGGGCAGGCCGTCCCGGATCCGGATCACCAGGGCGTAGGTGTGGGTGTCCCCGCGCGCCAGGGGCCGCGGGAGGTCGAGCAGCCAGCGGAAGTGGCGCTGCCCCACCCGCTGGGCGTCGGTGATCCGGACGCCGTGCTGGGCGTCGGCGGCCACCAGCCGTTCGCCGTCGCCGCCGTCGACGCGGGGCACGGTGAACTGCGCGGAGATCCGGCTCAGCCCGTCGCGGGTCGCCACGATCTGCCGTTCTTCGATCAGCTCCGGCTCGGCGGTGTCCAGCCGCACGATGGCCCGGAACCGCTTGACGAACCAGCCCTGGTCGGGGTCGTCGGGCACGCCGTCGCCGGGCCGCAGACCGGCCTCGATTTCGGCGGCCAGGCGCGCGAACGAGCGGTCGATCCGGCGGCGGGCCGTGCGTTCGGACACCCGCAACCGGTCGGCGAGGACCCCGACGCGGTCGCTGAGCAACGCGTGCTGCGCGCCCGGGGCGATGCCCAGCGCGACGTTGACCGCGAGCTGGTCGTCCGCCGGGAACTCGGCGACCGCGGTGGAAATGGCGTCGCGCAGCACCCGCCGCGCTTCGCGGTCGTTCGCCGTCCGGTGGATTTCGCACCAGCCGGAAACGAGCGGCCCGAGCCGGGCCCGCAGCCGTTCGGTTTCCAATCCCCAGCCGCGGCGCAAAATCGTGAGTTCGCGGAGCAACCCGTCCTCGTATGCCATGAGATTTCGATTGTGGCACGCGGACTTCCACGCGATCGGCGGTGCGGGCTGCGCCGATCAGGTGATTCCGGAATGGCCAGTGGCTGGCCAGTTCCGGCGTGATTCGGCCAGGCGACGGCCTTTTCCCGTTCCCCGGCTGACCGACCATTTTCCGGTCGACGACATCGGGGAGGACGGGTTGCTCGACACCACGCACGCGCCCATCGGGCCGGCGGACGTCGCCGGTGTCCGCAGGCTGGCCCGCGACGGCCGGCTCGCGGGCTCCGCTTCGGCCGCCCCGCCCGGCGACCTCGCCCGCCTGCGCGGCGCGGTGTACGCCGTCGCCTGGCCGCTGGTCTTCGCCCGGATCACCAAGCCCCTGGAACGGCAGCGCCGGCACCCGGACTGCGCGCGGGGGCTCGAATGGCTGCGTCCCGACTGCCTCGACCGCTTCCACGACGACGTCGAAGCCGTGGTGGAGCACGCTTTGCGGCGCGCGACGGACCCGATCGGCAACTTCGACGGCTGGCTGGCGACCCGGCTGAGCCCGGCGACGGTCGACGCGCACCGGCGGCGGCGCGGCGAGATCGGGGCCCTGCAACGACCTCGCCTGCCGGCCTGGCTGGGCGAAGCCCTCGGCGACGACCCGTGGCTGTGCGACCTCGCCCTCCAGATCCTGGTGTGGGCCGGGGTGCCGGCGACGGCGGGCGCCGAGCTGTGGCCGCTGGACGGCTGGGCCGCGCGCCGCGCCGAGGTCACCGGGGCGCCGCCGGCCGGCCGCGACACGCTCGACCACGAGGTGCGGACGGTCCTGGCCGCCATGCGCACCCGGCCGAAGTGGCACGCCGAGCACGTCGAACGCCCGCTCGGGCACAAGCGGGCGCCGGTCGCGCCGATGCCCGCGGACCGCGCGGCCGAGCCCGCCCCGCTGCGGCTGGTCGGGCCGGACGAGGCCGACGACGCCCGGCTCGCTGCCCGCGCCGAGGAGGCGCTGCGCACGATCGAGGCCCGGCTGGACCGCGGCGAGAACCCCGCGACGGCGGTCGCCGCGGTGGTCCGGCGCGTGTTCGGATCCGGCGCGAGCGCGCTCGACCGCTTGCCGCACAACGGATCCACCCGCGACGACTGGCTAGCCACCGCTCTCGCCGACGAGGCCAGGCTCGACCGGATGGTGGCGACGGTCCTGGCCGTCCTCGGCCGCTGACCGCGACGGCGCGCCCAGGATCGGGCCACTGGCCGGCGAGCATGGCGGCGCGCACCGGGCATGCCGACCGGCGGAGCCCGGCTTCCGGCAGCCGTCCCCGGCCGACGAGCACCACCGCGCACCCGGAACGTCGCGATCGCCCCGGCCCTCCTTGGCCGCTGACCACGGCGGCGCGTCCAGGACATCGCCGGCACAACCCGGCCACCGACAGCCGTCCCCGGCCGCCGAACCCAGCCCCGCATCCGGAACGTCGCGATCGCCCCGGCCCTCCTCGGCCGCCGAGCGCAACCGCGCGTCCAGGACGTCGAACAGCACTTCCGGCGGGCAGCCCGCGACCCGCGCCCGCGTTCCCGCGGACACCAGCTCCGCCAGCAGTACCGCGTGCACGGCCGTCCGGGTCTCGTGCGGAAGTCTCATGGGCGGGACAGCTGATGCGGCCACCCCGGCCTCCTTTCGCCCGGCGCCGGGTTCGGCCGGCCCAGCCTTCCCCTGACGGACGGCGTCAGCGCCACCACGCCGGCGGGGGCGCCGGGAGCCGCAGCGGGCAGCCGGTGTGGCGGCCCGCCCAGGAGTCGGCGAGCCACCGGGTCAGCAGGACCGGCCCGAGCAGGCTGTCCTCCCACACCGGGGTGAGCTCGCCGGCCCGGCGCAGCATCGTTTCGGCGGTGGCGCAGTAGGAGATGATCGCGGCGACGGCGGCGTCGGCCCGCTCCACGGGCCAGACGACCGCGGCTCCCGGCAGCCCGGCCGGGATGGCCAGGCCGGGGCCGGCGGTGCAAGTGCGGGCCAGCTGGACGGCGAGGTCGAACTCGACCGCTTCGGCGTGGCACTGCCGGGCCCGCCAGCGGGGTGAAGCCGCGGCGGCATGCAGCCCGGCGATCCGAGCGGCGACCAGCCCGTCCCACACCGTCATGAGCACCCCTCGGGTGTCGGCGGGGTGAACGCCGGCGAGTTCGAGGGTGACGGCGCTGAGCCAGGCACACGTGTCCTTGACTTGACGATCGGCGGCGACGGTCACGGCACACAGTCTCGCACCGGAATGCACGTCCGGCAGCAAGATGATCATGGTTCGCGGCAGGACCACCCGGTCGGTGGCGAACCGTTGAGCGGCTGGGTAATTCCTTCGGGCACTGCGGGTGACCGGACGGTCACTGGTGTGTCATCATGTCGGCGCTCAGTGCCGAGCACGCCCCCTTCGTTCTCCTTCTCCGAAAGGCCGTCGCAGCGTGATCAAGACCAGCAAGAGCCGGGCCGGCACCCAGCGAGTGACGTTCAGCCTCCCGGCCGGGGCCCCGCCCGGGCGCGTCAGCGTGGTGGGCACGTTCAACGACTGGACGCCCGGCCGCCACCACCTCACCACGCGCTCCAACGGCCGCCGGTCGGCTTCGGTGGAGGTGCCGCCGGGGACGGTGCTCGAGTTCCGGTACCTCGGCGAGGACGGCTTCTGGTTCGACGACCCCGACCTGCCGGACCGGGTCGACGGCAACTGCGTCTACGCGACGAACTGACCGGCGCGGCGCCGGTCAGGACTTGCGGCGCGGCTTCCCGCGCTTCGGCGCACCGCCGCCTCGCCGGACCGGCTGCTTCCCGGCCGACCTCGCCGGTGCGGGCTTGCGTTCCGGGCGCTTCTTCTCCTCCGGCGCCGCCGGCTGGCGGCCGCGCGTGCTGTTGACCGTGCGCCCGCGCACGATCCCGATGAACGTCTCCATCAGGTCCGTCGTCTCGTCCTCGAGCCACGACAGCGCGACGCTCGACTGGGGCGCGTCCGTCACCGTCCGGTACGTCAGGTCGCGACGGTGGTGCAGGCGGGCCAGGGACTGCGGGACCACCAGCACTCCCACCCCCGCGGCCACCAGCTCGATCGCGTCCGCCGTCGTCTCCGGGCGGGAGACGGCGGACCGGCCCGGCAGCGAAGACCACTCGATCGTGTCGTCCAGCGGCTGCAGCACGACCTCGTCCGCCAAGTCCGCTGTGGACACTTCGTCCGCGGTCGCGACCAGGTGGTCCTTCGGGACCAGCACCACCGTCGTCTCGGTGTAGAGCGGGATCGCGTGGAGGCCGTCGCGGTCGATCGGGGAGCGCAGCAGCGCCGCGTCCGCACCGCGCGAGCGGAGCAGCTCCGTCGCGTCGGCCGCGGCGACCGGGACCAGCTCCAGCGGCACGCCCGGCTGCCGCTCGGCCCACGTCCGCACCCACTTGGCGGGCGTCGCACCGGGGACGTACGCGAGACGGAACGAGGTCACCGGGTCAGGCTACCGGGCGGGGCGCTGGCTACCCTGGACGGCATGACGTCGCACAAGACCGCCCAGACGATGAAGCCCGCGACCGCGGCGAAGAAGCTGGGTGTGTACCTCGAAGCCACGCCCCCGGAGTTCCAGGAGGGCGTCGTCTCGCGCGACGAGCTGAACGCGCTGCAGGCCGAACCGCCCGAGTGGCTGCGCGAGCTGCGCCGCACCGGCCCGCACCCGCGGCCGGTCGTCGCGGCGAAGCTGGGCATCTCCATCGGCGGCCTCTCCCGCGGCGGGATCACCGACGCGCTCACCACCGAGCAGATCGACGCGCTGAAGACGGAGAACCCCGACTGGCTGGTGCGGGAACGCGCCACCCAGGCCGAAGTGCGCAAGGAAACCGTGCGGGTCAAGGAGAAGGACCACTGACCACGCTCGAAGAGGCGAAGCGCCTCGACGCCGGGGACGAGCTGGCGGTGTTCCGGGACCGCTTCGTCCCGATCACCGACCCCGGTGTCGTCGCCTACCTCGACGGGAACTCGCTGGGCCGTCCGCTGCGCGCGACGGCCGAGCGGCTGCAGGAACTCGTCGCCGAGCAGTGGGGCGCCCGGCTGATCCGCTCCTGGGAGGAGCGCTGGCTCGAGCTGCCCGAGCGGATCGGCGACGAGCTGGGCCGCGTCGCGCTCGGCGCCGCGCCCGGCCAGACGATCGTCGCCGACTCGACGTCCGTCTGCCTGTACAAGACGCTCCGGGCGGCGGCCGCGCTCCGGCCTGGGCGCGACGAGATCGTCACCGACTCCGCCAACTTCCCCACCGACCGGTTCCTCGTCGAGAGCGTCGCCGCCGAACTCGGCCACACGGTGCGGTGGATCGAAGCCGGCGACGTCCGCCCCGAGCACGTCGCGGCGGTCACCGGGCCACGCACCGCGGCCGTGGTTCTGTCCCATGTGGACTACCGCTCCGCCGCGATCGCCGACCTCGCCGGGATCACGCGGCTGGTGCACGACCGCGGCGCGCTCGCCGTCTGGGACCTCTGCCACAGCGTCGGCTCGATCCCGGTCGAGCTGGACGCCGACGGCGCCGACTTCGCCGTCGGCTGCACGTACAAGTTCCTCAACGCCGGCCCCGGCGCGCCCGCTTTCCTCTACGTGAACTCCCGCCACCACGCGGAGTTCGGGCAGCCGATCACCGGCTGGATGGGCGCGGCCGACACGTTCGGCATGGCCGAGCACTACGTGCCCGCGCCCGGCATCCGCCGCGCGCTGTCCGGCACCCCGCCGGTGCTGGGCATGGTCGGCGTGCAGGAAGGCGTCGCGCTGCTGGCCGAAGCCGGCGTCGAGCGCGTGCGGGCCAAGGCCGTCGCGCTGGGGCGGTGGGTGCTCGACCTGGCCGACGCGTGGCTCGTCCCGCTCGGCTTCTCGGTGGCGTCGCCGCGCGAGGACGCCCGCCGCGGCGGGCACGTCACCCTGCGCCACCCCGACGCCGAACGGCTTTCCCGGGTGCTCATCGAAAACGGCGTGCTGATCGACTTCCGCCGTCCCGACGGCATCCGCGTCGGGCTGAGCCCGCTCACCACCGGCTTCACCGAGGTGCGCGCGGCCATGGACCGCATCCGCGAACTCTCGGCCTAAGCGGCCTGCCACAGCCCGGACCAGAATAGTAGCCATGTAATTAGTAGCCATGTACTGTATCCGGCATGAGCACTCCGGGGCACCTCGTCTGGCGGCTGTCGATGAAGTGGCGGGTGGCCGTCGACCGCGCCCTCGCGCCGGCCGGGCTGACGCACGCCCAGTACGTCTTCCTGTCCTCGCTCTTCGGCCTGGAGCGCGCCGGAGAGAGCCCGAGCCAGCGAGAACTCGCCGACCACACCGGGCTCGAAGCGCTCTACGTCTCGAAACTCGCGCGCACCCTCGACACCGAAGGTCTCGTCGAACGCGTCCGCGACCCCGCCGACGCCCGCACCATCCGGCTGAGCCTCACCACCCGCGGGCGTGCCGTCGTCGAGCCGGCGATCGCGACCGTGGCCGAGCTGCTCGACCGGCTCCTCGCACCGCTCGGTGGCCGGGACGGCGACCGCACCGCGGCCCTCGCCCGCGAGCTCACCCTCCTCCTCGACACCCCACTGGATCCCTGAAGGGACAGAACATGAACCTGCACCACGAAGAATCCGGCTCCGGCACCCCGATCGTCTTCCTGCACGGCAACCCCGGCTCGTCGCACGGCTGGCGGAACGTCCTGCCCCACGTCGGCGGCGGCCGGCTGCTCGCGCCCGACCTCATCGGCATGGGCCGGTCCCCGAAGCCCGACATCGCGTACTCCTTCGACGACCACGCCCGCCACCTCGACGCCTGGTTCGACGCGCTCGGCCTGGACGACGTCGTCCTCGTCGGCCACGACTGGGGCGGCGCGCTCGCGTTCGACCACGCCACCCGGCACCCCGGCCGCGTCCGCGGGGTGGCGTTCTTCGAAACCATCGTCAAGCCGCTGGCCTGGGACGACCTGTCGCCGCAGGCGGTCGAGCGGACGCGTCAGATCCGCACGCCGGGCGTCGGCGAAGAGCTGGTGCTGGCGCAGGACCTGTTCGTCCGCAAGGCGTTCACCGGCGGCGTGCGCACGCCGGTGGCGGACCTCGAACCGTACCTCGCGCCGTTCCCCACACCCGAGAGCCGCCGGCCGATCCTCGCGTGGGCGAGGCAGATGCCGCTCGGCGGCGAACCGGCCGAGCTGATCCCGCGCATCGAGGCCTACGACGAGTGGCTGGCCACCAGCACCGGCACGCCGAAGCTGCTGATGACGTTCGAGGGCTCCCCGACGCTGTCCATCAGCGCGGAGATGGCCCGGTGGTGCGAAAAGAACATCGCCACGCTCGACGTCGTCGCCTGCGGGGAGGCCGGGCACCACGCCCAGGAAGACCGGCCGAAGGAGATCGCCGCCGAGATCTCGGCGTGGCTGGACCGGCACGGCCTCCGGTGAGTCAGCGGTGCCGCAGCGGCGGGGTCGCGTCCACGCCGAGGACGCGGGCCGCGACCCACGCCAGCGCGTCCGCGGTGCGGGCCGGGGTGTCCGACGGCTGCATGACGTGGCTGAGCACCGTGCGGACGACCAGGTCGATCAGCACGCCGAGCTGCTCGCCGGAGAACGGTGGCCCGTAGGCGGCCACGCGCGCGGTCAGCATCGCCTTCGCCTGCGTGAGCAGCAGGCCCGCGTCAGTGGTCAGCAGCGGGAGCAGCTCGGGGGCGGTGCCGTGCGTGGCGGAGGCGATCGCGCGCAGCAGGATGTTGTCGTCGGCCAGCTCGAGGACCGCGCGGACGGCATCGTAGATCGCCTCGACCAGGTCGTCCTCGTGCCGGTCGAAGGCGGCGCCGACGACCGTGAGGAACCGGTCGAGCTCGTGCGCGACCATCGCCTCGGCCAGCGCGGCCTTGGACCCGATCTCGTTGTAGACGGTCTGGCGGCTCACGCCGACGACCTCGGCCAGCCGCGCCATCGTGACCGACGGCCAGCCCGACCGCGCGGTCAGTTCGATCGCCGCGGTGATGATCGGCCGCCGGTGCTGACCCCCTGCGAGGGGGGCCGGGAGTGCGGCGCTCATGGTCGCCATCCTAGGCCGCGCCCGCGAAGGCCAGCGCTTCTCCCCACTCGGCCCGCGCCGCGACCCGCCGACGGTACTTCATGATCTCGCGCGGGCGGTCGACGGTGAGCGCGCCGACGATCCGGTCGCCACGGCGGTAGAGCGTCACGCCGCCGGCGGACACCACTTCGTCGGCGCGCGGGGTGCCGACGAACTGGATCCGGTGGCCGTACCAGTCGGACCAGAAGTAGGGCACGGCTTCCAGGGCGCGCGCCGACGCCGGGTCGAGCGCGTGGCGAGCGGCGGCCGCACCCTGCTCGGCCGCGTTCGTCCAGTGCTCCGGCCGCATCGGCTCGCCGTCGAACAGCGGGTTCGCCACGTGCGCGACGTCGCCCGCCGCGTAGACGCCCGGCGGTCCGGCGGACAGCGTCGCGTCGCACACCACGCCGCGGTCGCGCTCGTGCAGCGTGAGCCCGCTGCCTTCGAGCCATCCGGTGGCCGGCACCGCGCCGATACCGGCGACCACGAGGTCCGCGGGCAGGACCTCGCCGGTGGACAATCGGACGCCGTCCGCGACGCCGGTGACCTCGGTGGCGAGCCGCAGCTCGGTGCCGGCCGCGCGGTGCAGCCCGGCCAGCTCCGCCCCGGCCACCTCCCCGACGGCGCGGGCGAGCGGGACGGCCGAGGCCTCCACGATCGTCACCGGCAGGCCGCGTTTGCGCGCCGCCGACGCGACTTCCGAGCCGATGAACCCCGCACCGATCACGACGGTGCGGGCGCCGTCGTCCAGCGCCGCGCGCACCGCGACGGCGTCTTCGGCCGTACGCAGCGTGCGCGCCCCGGGGAGACGGCGCGCCGTCGCGCCGGTGGCGATCACGAGAGCGTCGTAGCGCACGGGCGCCCCCGCGACGGTCACTTCGCGCGCGCCGGTGTCGAGACTCTCGGCGGGCGCGCCCAGCATCAGTTCGACGCCGAGTTCGTCCCGCAGCACGGTTTCGGAGTGGAACGGCGTCACCTCGCCCGGACCGTCCGCGTCGAGGAACGCCTTCGACAGCGGCGGCCGGTCGTACGGCAAGTGCTCCTCGGCGCCGATGAGCACGATCCGGCCGCGGTACCCGGTACGGCGCGCGGACTCCACGGCGCGCAGCCCCGCCAAGGAGGCACCGACGACGACGAGAGTCACAGCAGCTTCAGGGCCAGCACGGGACAGGAGTCGACCGCCGCGGCGAGGTCCGTCCGGTGTTCCTCGCCCGGGCGGTCGTCGAGCACGACGACCGTGCCGTCGTCGCCGACCTCGAAGAAGTCCGGCGCCATCGCCTCGCACATGCCCAGGCCGTCGCACTTGCCGCGGTCCGCTTCGATCCGCATCACGCACCCACCCGGCCCGGCGCGACGAAGTCGACCTTCTCGCGCACGCCGCAGTCGGGGCAGCACCACGAGTCCGGGATCGCCGGCCACGGCGTGCCGGCCGGGAAACCCTCGCGCGGATCGCCGAGCTTCTCGTCGTAGACGTAGCCGCAGCCCGGGCACATGCCGCCCTCGGTGGCGTCGCCGTGGGTGTCGGCCGCCTCCCGCGTTTCGGCCGTGACGCGGGTTCCGTACCGCGCGAGGACCTTCTCGCGCTTGGCGGGCTCGATATTGCTGCGCGAAATATCGCCGTCGAAGTGGGCGAGCACGCGCGGGTCCATCACCCGGCGCCACACCGGCGGGATGAGCGCGAGCACGATCATCCCGGCGTACCCGGTGGGCAGCACCGGCGACTCGGCGAAGTCGCGCAACGTCTGGTAGCGCCGCGTCGGGTTGGCGTGGTGGTCGCTGTGCCGCTGCAGGTGGTAGAGCAGGACGTTGGTGGCGATGTTGTTGGAGTTCCAGCTGTGGCTGGGATCCACGCGCTCGTAGCGGCGCTTGCCCGGGGCGCCGACCCGCCGGCGCAGCATGCCGTAGTGCTCCATGTAGTTGACGACCTCCAGCAGCGAGAACCCGACGACGGCCTGGATCACCAGGTACGGCAGGACGCCCACGCCGAGCCACGCGATCATCGCACCCCAGAGGATCGCCGACATCAGCCAGGCGTTGAGGACGTCGTTGCCGAGGCGGTAGGGGTGCTTGTCGCGGCGGGCGTAGCGCTTGCGCTCCAGGCGCCACGCCGACCGCAGCGAGCCGAAGACCGTGCGCGGCCAGAAGCGGTAGAAGCTTTCGCCGACGCGGCTGCTCGCCGGGTCTTCCGGAGTGGCGACGCGGACGTGGTGACCGCGGTTGTGCTCGATGTAGAAGTGGCCGTAGAAGCTCTGCGCCAGCGCGATCTTCGACAGCCAGCGCTCGTGGCTCTCCTTCTTGTGGCCCAGCTCGTGCGCGGTGTTGATGCCGATCCCGCCGATGCACCCGATCGACACGGCGAGCCCGATCTTGTCGGCGACGCTCAGATCGCCGCGGGCGACCAGCCAGAACGCGGCGGCGAAGCCGAGGTACTGCACGGGCAGGAACGCGAAGGTGATCCAGCGGTAGTAGCGGTCTTTCTCCAGCCGCTCGAGGACGTCGTCGGGCGGGTTGCTGCGGTCCAGCCCGGCGAAGAGGTCGATGAGCGGCACGATCACGAGGATCACGACGGGCCCGATCCAGAACCAGCCGCCCCAGCCGGTCGCCGCGTGCAGGCCGATGGCGAGGAACGCCAGGGACGGCACGACCAGGCCGATGAGCCACAGGTAGCGCTTGCGGTCGCGCCACCGCTCGGTCGACCCGGCGGGGATCGTTGCTCCGCTCATCACACCCTCCTCCGTTGGCTGGGTTTACAGAACGATAGAGGATGTCGAGCTTGATTGACAACAGCTCGCTCAATGTAAAGATCCGAAGGGTCCCGGCACCCGGCCGCGGACACCCCTGACCGGTCGCTCGTGACGAAGATCATCTTCCGTCGCACAGCACGCTCTGTCGTCACCGACAGGTCGCCGAAGGGAGCGGTCAGGACAATGCCGATGCCGGCTCTTTCCCAGTCCGCGAAGCCGCGACGCGCCGAGTCGGGCGAATTCACTTTCACCCGTTCGGCCCAGCGTGCAAGAGCCCGAAATACCGCTCGGGCCCGTTACCAGAGGAAATACCGGTAACCGCCCGGACGCACTCGGTAAACGCCGTTCGCGCCTTGCCGGACAACCGTCCGCGGACCGGGCCAGGACCACCGCTCCTGAGTGGTTCGTGGTAAAAAACGGACCCTGATCGATTCCGCGGCAACACGGAGGGTGAGGCGAAGACGGGTGACGGCGGCAGCTGTGTCCCATCGTCGTGTCCGCTTCCTCGTCCGGGTCCCCGTTTTTCGCCGACCGTCACTCAGGAGTTCGTGAACCGCCGTGCAGAACAAAGACGCTCAGGACGAGTCGGACAAGCCGTACGACAAGTCGATCCGCAAAAGGCTGACCAGGACCGTTCTCATTCCCAGCGTGACCCTGCTGGTGCTGTGGATCGCGGTCTCCTCCTACTTCCTCTTCAACGGCGTTTACGTCCGGCTGGTCGCGGCGTCCGTGCGCGAGGTGTCCATCCCCGCCGCCACCGCGCTGGCCGAGTTCCAGAAGGAACGCCAGACCGCGCTGCAGTACCTCGACGACCCGGCGCTCGGCCCGGGCCGGCTCCAGGTGCAGCAGCGGGCCACCGACGAAAAGCTCGGCGCGCTGCAGGACGCGTTCGCCGCGACGATCTCCAACGCCCCCGACGAGATCGCCGCCAAGGTCAACGCGCTGAAGTCCCAGTTCGACCAGCTGCCCGTGCTGCGCTCGCAGATCAGCTTCCGCAGCATCGACCGCACGCAGGTCAACAACTACTACAACGGCGTGATGGACGCGGCGTCGAACCTCTTCGACACCCAGGCCCGTGTCGTGCCCGACGCCGAAGCGGCGACCGGTGGCATCACGGCGACCTCGGTCTTCCGCGCCGGTGACATGATGTCGCGCGAGACGTCGCTGGTGTCGACGGCGTTCTCGGCCGGCACGTTCGCGCCCGACGACTTCGCCCAGTTCGCCCAGCTGTCCGGGTTCTACCGGACCCAGCTGGCGCAGATCGCGCCGTTCCTCGACCCGGGCGTGCGCACCAGGTACCAGGCCCTGACCGACAGCGCGGCCTGGAAGCAGCTGGCGACCGCCGAAGAGGCGATCGTCAAGCACGGCCCGTGGGCCCCCGGCGACCAGAACACCGTGCCGGTGTCCGAAACGGACTGGCAGAACGCGACGAACCAGGTCGCCCAGTCCCTCAACGACCTCGCCATCACCCAGGCGGACAAGGTTTCCGCGGCCGCGATCGACTCCGGTGACGCCCAGCTGCGCAACGTGATCATCGGCAGCATCCTGGCGCTGCTCGCGTCGCTGGTGGCGATCATCGTCGCGGTGCGGGTGTCCCGCTCGCTCGTCGACCGCACCCTGATGACGCGCCTCGCCCGGCTGCGCAACGACTCGCTCGACCTCGCCCGCAACCGCCTGCCGGACATCGTGGCGCGGCTGAAGAACGGCGAACCCGTCGACCTGAAGGAAGAGCTCCCGCAGCTCGACCACGGCCGCGACGAGATCGGCCAGGTGGCCGAGGCGTTCAACACCGCCCAGCTGACCGCGGTCAACGCCGCGGCGAGCGAAGCGAAAGCGCGCAGCGGCGTGCACAACGTGTTCCTCGGCATCGCGCACCGCAACCAGGTCCTGGTCCACCAGCAGCTGCAGATCCTCGACGAGATGGAAGCCCGCGAGGACAACTCGACGCAGCTGGCCTCGCTGTTCCAGCTCGACCACCTCGCCGCCCGCGCCCGCCGCACCACCGAGAACCTGATCATCCTCGGCGGCAAGCAGCCGGGCCGCCGCTGGCGCAAGCCGGTGGCGCTGATGGAGGTCCTGCGCGCGGCCGTCTCGGAAACCGAGCAGTACGCGCGGGTCCAGGTCGAGCAGGTACCCGACGTCGCGATCGTCGGCGCCGCGGTGGCCGACACGATCCACCTCGTCGCCGAGCTGGTCGACAACGCGACGTCGTTCTCGCCGCCCGGGTCGCCGGTCGAGGTCACCAGCCGCGCGGTCGCGCGCGGGATCGTCGTCGACGTGTCGGACCAGGGTCTCGGCATGAAGGACGGCGTCCGCGACTGGGCGAACTCGATGATGGCCGAGGCGCCCGAGTTCGACGCGATGGCCCTGCGGGCCGACTCCAGCCTCGGCCTGTTCGTGGTCGCGCGCCTGGCGGCGAAGCTCGGCATGACGGTCACGTTCGACCCGTCCCGCTACGGCGGTCTCCGGGCCACCGTGCTCATCCCCTCCCAGCACCTGGCCGGCCAGCAGGAGGACCTCCCGGGCGAGCCCGGCACCTCCCCGGCGGAGACCACCGCGGTCCTCGCCCCGGTGGGCGCACCCGCGCCGCAGGAAGCAGAAAGCTCACTCGGTTCCATGGACACGCCCAGCTCGTTCACCGGCCAGATCCCGATGAAGCGAGAGGCCAAGCCGAGGCCGTACCCGGCACGCGCGCTCACCCCGCCGGACCCGCTGCCCGCCGTGCCGGCCGCACCGCCGGCCACCCCGGCCGCCCCAGCACCGGCACCGGCACCGGCCGAAGCACCGGCCGGGCAGGCCAAGCCGGCCGACGACCGGCCCCGGCTGCCCCGGCGCGAACCCCAGCAGAACCTCGTCGCCCAGCTCGAAACCGAACCCGACGACAGCGACGTCGTCGTCGCGCCCGGAGAGGGGACCGCGCGCACCCTCGCGGCGTTCCACAAGGGCACACGCCGGGGGCGGGGCGGGCCGGACGACGATGCGTAGTCCGCGACAGCACACACGAAAGTCCACAGAGGAAAGTCAAGGTCTCTGACGCATGAACGAGTACGGGAACCCCAAACCCGATCTCAACTGGCTGCTCGACGACGTGGTCCACCGCGTGGTCGGCGCGCAGAACGCCATCGTGCTGTCCGCCGACGGGCTGCTGATCGGCAAGTCGGCCGGCATGAGCAAGGACGACTCCGACCAGCTGTCGGCCATCGCCTCCAGCCTGCAGAGCCTGGCCAAGGGGGTGAGCAAGCAGTTCAACCGCGGCCCGGTGCTGCAGAACATGATCGAGATGGAGCGCGGCTACCTGTTCGTCTCGGCGGCCGGGCAGGGCGCGTGCCTCGCCGTGCTGGCGGCGGACAGCGTCGACGTCGAGATGATCGCCTACGAGATGAGCCGGCTGGTCAAGCGGGTCGGGGACTACATGGCGTCCGCGCCGCGTGAAGCGGCGAACGTCCTACGGGAGGCCACATGAGCACCGACGAAGGCTGGTACGACGAGGCCGCCGGGCCACTGGTCCGGCCGTACACGATCACCAGCGGCCGGACGCCGTCCGACGCGTCGCGGCTCGACCTGTCCACGCAGGTGATGACCCTGCGCTCCGAGCAGGAGCCGGTCGGGCTGGGCCCGGAGCACAACGCGATCGTGCAGCTGTGCCGCCACCCGGTTTCGGTCGCCGAGATCGCCGTGTACGTGAAGATCCCGCTGGGGGTCGTGCGCGTGCTCGTCGGCGACCTGATCGAACGCGGCCTCGTGATCACGCGCTCCCCCACCCACAACCCGGCCCAGGCGCCGGACCTCGAAACTCTCCAGGCGGTTCTCGATGGCCTCATCAAGTACTGACGGGACCGGGGCCGACATGGTCCCCACGCCGGTCAAGATCATCGTCGCGGGCGGCTTCGGCGCCGGCAAGACCACCATGGTCGGCTCGGTCAGCGAGATCCCGCCGCTGACCACCGAGGAGGTGCTCACCGAGGCGAGCGCCGGGGTGGACGACCTGTCCGGCGTGGAGCGCAAGACCACGACGACGGTCGCGCTCGACTTCGGCCGGATCACGATCTCGCCGCGGCACGTGCTGTACCTGTTCGGGACGCCGGGCCAGGCGCGCTTCTGGTTCATGTGGGACGACCTCGCGCGCGGGGCGATCGGGACGATCGTGCTCGTCGACACCCGCCGCCTGGAGACCAGCTTCGCGGCCATCGACTTCTTCGAGCGCCGGAAGATCCCGTTCGTCGTCGCGGTGAACTGCTTCGACAACGCTCCGCGCTACACCGCCGACGAGGTCCGCGAGGCCCTCGTGGTCCCGGATCGGGTGCCGATCGTCATGTGTGACGCGCGTGACAGGGACTCGAGCAAGCTCGCGCTGATCCGGCTCGTCAAGCACGCGATGACGGTGGCGCCGGTGCGGGTCTGAGACCTGCGCTTTGTCCACTCGGTGTCCGCCGGATGTCCCGACCGGACAACGCCGGTGTCCGAGGTGTCCGAGCGTGTCCACCTCGGACACCGGCAAACCCACATGGCGCAATTGGTTGGACCACCCGGGTGCAGCTTTTTAGTTGAGCAAGCATCAAACTGATAGCATCCGCACGTGACGATTCACGTGCCGAAGTTTCCTGAATATACAAGGGAAAACTACCCGGCTCAGGGTCGTCTCTTCGGTGACTTCCTGTGCGGGCTCTGGTCTACCGCGTGTGAAGCGCTCGAGGTTCCGGTCGAGCAGTCCGTCCGGACCACCCGGATGCTGCGCGCCCTGCTGCCGCCGTGGTCGCACGAGCTGATCGAGGCCGCGCCGGCGCACCCGTCCTATGTGGCGGACGACGGGTTCCCCGCCGAGATGTCGGTGAACTGGTCGGGGCGGCACCCGGAGCTGCGCGTGCTGTTCGACAGCCTCGGCCACGACACGGGCTCTCCCGCGGAGAGCGATTTCAGCAGGCTGCAACGGGTGCACGAGATCTTCACGCCGCGCGGGGGCCGGCCGTCGCCCGCTCCCCTGTGGCACTCCATCGCCTGGCGTCCGCCGTCGAGAGTCGTCCACAAGACGTACTTCGGGCTCTATCTTTGGCCGCACGCCCAACGTGAAGCCGCCGTCGCCGAAGCCATGGCCCGGCTCGGCATGGCGGACGCGTGGGACACCACCCGGCGCCAGGTCGAAAACGTCGACGGCACCCGCGAAATCGAGTTCTTCGCGGTGGACCTGGCCGACGAGGCCGAGGCCCGGGTGAAGATCTACTACCGCAACCACGGCGCCGGCCTCGCCGAGGTGAACCGCGTCGCCTCGGTCGCTCTGCGCCACGACGCCGACGACGCGCGCGTCGCTTACCGGACCCTGGCCGGCGACCGCGAAGACGCCGGCAAAGCGGCCTTGAGCTGCCTCGCGTTCCGGCCCGGACCGGACCGCGCGGCCGAGTCCACGACGTACCTGCGCCTGCCCGATCTCGCTGCCAGTGACGAAGAAGCCGTCGAGCGCACCGCCGCTTTGCTCCACCGCGAAGGCGTCGACCCGGGACGGTTCCGCCTCCTCACCGCCGCGCTGGCGCCGGGACCGTTGGCCACGACGAGCATCCTCGAGCTGGTGAGCTACCGCACAGCGGGCCGCCGCGGCGACGTCACCACCTACTTCCGGTTCCCCGTGTACGACCGCTCCCTCACCCCTGTCGATCTTGCGTAGCGTCACCGGAAAGATGATCTCCCGCAACACCCCGGTAAGGAGCCGATCGTGACCCAGCAGGACGTCGAGCGCGTAGCCCGCCACAACGAGCAGCGGCAACGGGAGTACGAAGCGTCGGACCTCATCCGGCTGCTGACCGACGCGAGCACCACCGACGACACGAAGAAGGCGGTGCTCACGTACCTGCAGCCGTGGTCGAACGCGTTCCAGCGGATGATCAGCGCCCGCGTCACCTTCGAGAGCGATCCGGAGCTGCGGGCGCTCGCCCTGGAACACCAGGAGGAGGAGATCGGGCACGACAAGATCCTGGCCCGCAGCCGCGCGGACGACCGGCAGCTGGTCTGGGACCCGGTGATCGAAGCGGGTGCGTCGTGGTTCGTCGACCAGTTCGGGATCCTGCCCGGCGTGCAGCGCGCGGTGCTGGCGCACCTGGCCCTCGAAGCCGGCAGCCTGGTGTTCAGCCAGGCGGGCACGCGGGCGTTCCCCCAGGACGAATACTTCGACCTGCACGACGAAGCCGACGTCGAGCACCTCGAGATGGGCTACGAGCTGTTGCGCCGCCGCGAAGACTGGACGGTCGACGCGGTCGTCGACGTGCTCGACCGGGCGTGGCAGGTGATCGGCGTCGTCTCCGACCGCATCGCCGAGTGCGCCCGCCGCGATACGGTGGCCGCATGACCTCCACCGACCCGGCTTCGGCCGCTCGCGAAATCGCCGCCGAGGCCGCGCAGGCGTACCAGGAAGCGTTGGGAGAGCGCCTGATCGGCGCCTACCTGCTGGGCAGCCTGTCCTACGGCGGCTACGCCCCGGCGGCGAGCGACATCGACCTGGCGCTCGTCCTGGCCGACGCCGACGGCTCGTCCATCGCGGACACGACGGCGGCGCTGCAGGAGCGGAGTCCGTTGCACCGCAAGCTGTCGGTGTTCTGGGCGTCGCTGCCGGCGTTGCGCGAAGGCCGTGACGACGGCCGCTTCCCGGCGCTGGACCGCCTGCAGCTGGCCGACCACGGCCGGGTCCTGCTCGGCTCGGACGTCCTCGCGGAGATCGCCCGCCCGGCGGCCGCGGAGCTGCTGCTGGAGAGCGCGCGGTTCGCGATCGCGGTCCTGGCGACGCCCGAGGTGACCGCGGAGTTCCGCGAGCCGCGCCGGCTGCTGGTGGACACGGTGTGGTTCACGAAGGCCGTGCTGTTCCCGGTCCGCTTCCTGTACTCGGGAACGCTGGCCTCCGGTCGTGCGGCGAACAACGACGAGGCGATCGAGTGGTACCTGGCCCGGCCGGACGCCCCGGCGAAGTCGCTGGTGCGGCTGGCGTTGAAGGTCCGGGAGGGGCATCCGCTGGACGCCGACGAGCTGCGGCCGGAGCTGGCGGCGGGGCTGGTTCCGCTGTACCGGTACTACATCGAGGACCAGCTGCGGCAGCTGAAGGAGATCGACGCGCCCGCCGACCTGGTGGCGGCGTTCGCCGACTGGGACGAACGACTCGGCTAGCGCCGCCGGCGGCCGGCCGCGACGTCATGAACGAGTCGTTCACCGCGTCCGACGACCTGAACGACCCTTTCATGACGTTCGGGAGGCCGGGCTAAAGCCGTGAGACCTGTGCCGCCCAGGCGGCCACCTGGCTGCGCGAGTCGAACTCCAGCTTCCGCAGGATCCGGTTCACGTGCCCCTCGGCCGTCCGGCGGGAGATGACCAGCTTGTCCGCGATCTCCTGGTTGGTCCGGCCGTCCGCGATGAGCAGCGCCACCTCGTGTTCCCGGTCCGTCAGCGGCGTCGACCGCGCCGGGCCGGGGGCCGGGGACGGCGTCGCGTCCCCCAGCGCGTAGGCGATCGCCTCCTCCAGGCCGAACTCGCGCCCGCGGCGGAAGGCCACGTCGAACGGGCCCTCGCCGAGCCCCTTGCGCGCCTGCGTCTCGCACTCTCCGTGCGGGGCGCCGAAATACCGCGACCCGAACATCGGGAACCCGACCGCCTGCCAGATCGGCTGGGCGGACCCGAGCATCGTCGCCGCCGGCTCCCAGCGGCCGCGGGCCGCCTCGTTCCAGGCCAGCACCTCGATGGCCAGCACGATGCCCAGCAGGTCGTGGAACTTCCGCTTGACGCGCAGGCAGTGCCGCCCGTGCTCGGCCGCGCGGGCGAAGTCGCCGCGGCCCAGGGCGACCAGGGCCTGGACGAAGATCGCGTACGCCTGTGCCCACTGCTCGCCGTGGGCGACACCGGTCGCGCACGCCTCTTCGCACAACTCGCCCGCGCGATCGAGGTCGCCCAGGAAGATCGACGCGACCGCCAGCTCGATACCGGCCAGCATCACGTTGCTGTTGAGCTCGCCGAGCTGCCGGTACCGGGCCTGCGCCTCCTCGAAGAGCGTCTTCGCGTCGCCGACGTCGTCGCCGACCAGCAGGTTGCAGCCGAGCCGGTGCGTCGCGTACGCCAGCGCCACGTCGTCGCCGGTCTGGCGGGCGTACGCGCGGCACTCCTCCAGCATCGCGACCGCGCCGGCGTTGTCCCCTTGCAACGTCGCGACGTAGCCGTTGACCCACAACGCCTTCGCGCGTTCCCCGCCCGGTTCGGGGGAGAGCGCGAGCGCGCGGTCGAGCCAGTGGCGGCCTTCGCCGAACACCCCGCAGCCCGCCCAGTAGAACCAGAGCGTCGAGGCGAGCCGGAGGCCGGTCTCGAGTTCGCCCGGCACCGTCAGGCTGAAGTCCAGCGCGGCCCGCAGGTTCGCGTGCTCCATCCGGGTCCGGCGGAACGTCTCCGCCTGCTCCGGGCCGAACCACTTCCGTTCACTGCGCACCGCCACGTCGAGGTAGTGGTCCCGCATGGACCGCAGGACGGCGTCCGCTTCGCCGGACTCGGTCAGCTTCTCCCGGCCGAACTGCCGCAGCGGCTCCAGCAACCGGAACCGGCCGGCTTCGCGGATCAGCAC
Source organism: Amycolatopsis sp. NPDC051371 (assembly GCF_040682155.1). NCBI lineage: Bacteria > Bacillati > Actinomycetota > Actinomycetes > Pseudonocardiales > Pseudonocardiaceae > Amycolatopsis > Amycolatopsis sp. NPDC051371. The sequence continues at coordinate 23,300 of NZ_JBFBAG010000047.1, read as the reverse complement.
CGACTTCTCCACCAGCCCGGCGAGCCCGGCCCGGACGTCCTCGCCCGCGCAGACGCGCTCGGCCGCCGGCAGGTCGAAGCCGCCCGCGAACACCGACGCCCGGGCCCACAGCCGCCGTTCGGCCGGGCTGCACAGCGTGAAGCTCCAGTCGACGGCGGCCAGGAGCGTCTGGTGGCGGGGCTCGCCGCCGCGCTTGACCGTCCCGGGCAGCCGGAAGCAGTCGCCCAGCCCGGATTCCAGCTCCGCCAGCGTCAGCACCCGCAGCCGCACCGCCGCCAGTTCGATCGCCAGCGGGATGCCGGCCAGCAGCCGGCACACCTGCGCCACGCGCTCCTGGTTCTCCGCGGTGACGGCGAACCCCGGGTCGACGGCGGCCGCGCGTTCGGCGAACAGCGTCAGCGCGGGATAGCGCAGCCAGGCCCCGCCGGGCAGCGGACGGCCGGGTTCCGGCAGCGGCAGCGGCGACACCGGCCAGAGGTGTTCGGCGGCCAGCGCGAGCCGCTCCCGGCTGGTCGCGAGCAGCCGGAGACCGGGAGAGGCCCGCAGCAGGTCGTGGGCCAGCGCGGCGCAGGCGTCGAGGACGTGCTCGCAGTTGTCCAGGATCACCAGCAGCCGCCGGTCCCGCAGGTGCTCGGCGAGCACCCGCGCCGGTGCCCGGCCGGTTTCGTCGTGGACGCCCAGCGCTTCGAGCACGGTGTGCGCGACGAGCGCCGGGTCCTGCAGCCCGGCGAGCTCGACCAGCCAGACGCCGTCGGGGAACGCGCGCGACAGCCCGGCGGCCGTCTGCACGGCCAGCCGCGTCTTGCCGACCCCGCCCACGCCGGTCAAGGTGACCAGCCGGGCCCGCGTCAGCAGGTGCTTGACCTCGGCCACCTCGGACCTGCGTCCCACGAAACTCGTCGTGTCCGCGGGCAGGTTCCCCCTCGCGCACGTCACGCCGGACTTCCCCACCCGTGCACCGTAAGGACGTCCGCGCGGGCCGGTCAATGCGGACCCCTCGGAGGTAGCAACCTCAGGCGTCGGGGAGGCGGTACAGCGTGGGCGTGTCGCCGCCGTGCATCGCGGAGAGGCTCGTGCGGCAGGCCTGGCGGACCTCGCGGTTGGCGGCCGAGTCGGCCTGGCCGCAGCGCGGGCAGTACAGGTGCACCGCACCGGGGGCCGTCTCGTCGACGGCGACGTCGACCGGGCACTCGCAGCGGCGGCACCACCGGTGCCCGGTGACGACGAGGACGTGCAGCGAGTGGCCCACGCACTGGTGCGCCCAGCACCGGTGGACGTAGCAGGTGCTGCGGGTGTGCGGGTTGAGGCCGTGCTCTTCCGCGGTGTCCTCGGCGGCCAGGATGGCGGCCAGCCGCCGGTCGTCGAGGTCGGCGTAGCGGTCGCGAGACCCCGAGGGGGCCGGTCGCGGCTCCGGGAGGCTCGTGGGGGAAACGACCCGGAGGAGGGGACGCGACCGGCCGTGCACCATGGGTTTTCCGACCTCCTGCGGTCATCGGGGGCCGGACCAGCTTGCGCCGGGGCGCGCGTCACCACACCCGTACAAGTACCTGACTCCATACCTGTCCGCCCTCACGTGCCGCGCCCGCGGCGCTACTGTCCGCCGTCGCGGTGGTCGCCCGTGGCCGACCCGGCGAGTAGGCTTTGCGGCCACGAAATGGTGCTGCCAGGAGTCGCCATGACCGATGCCGAGTTCACCTTCCGCCAGGCCCTCCCCGATCGCCCCGGCCTGTCCGACGTCGAGCAGCTGGAGACGCAGACGCGGGCGCTTCGCGCGGTCGATTACCGCAACGGCGGCGGTATGTGCCGTGACGCCGTGCTCGTGCGGATCCACCGCGGTCACGAGCTGCTCGGCGCGGCTCCCGCGGAGCCGGTGCGGTCGAGGCTGTTCTCGGCGGTGGCCGACCTGCACAACCTGGCCGCGTGGGCGAGCTTCGACAGCGGGCACGCCGGCGCCGCCCACCACCACCTCGACCTGGCGCTCACGCTGGCCGGGCACGGCGGCAACGACGAGCTCGCGGCCAACATCCGCTACCGGCGCGGGCGGATCCACCTGCACCACGGCGTGGCGGACGAGGCGCTGGCCCAGTTCCAGCACGGTCGCCTGGCCGCGCGGCGCTCCGGCTCCTCACTGGCCGCGAGCATCCTCAGCGCGAACCAGGCGTGGGCCTACGCCGAGAAGGGCGACGAACAGCTCGCGCTCGACCTGCTCGGCCGGGCCGCCGAGGAGTTCGAGGCGGCCGGGCCCGCCGAACCGCCGGACTGGGCGAGGGTTCTTCACCGAGACCGACGTCTCGGCGATGACCGGCACGGTGCGCACCGAGCTGGCCCTGCGCGGCCGGCCCCGCCACGCCCGGACGGCGATCGCGGCGCTGACCGACGCGGTCGGCCGCTACGGCCCGGACATGGCGCGCAGCCGGTCGTTCTGCCTCGCCATGCTGGCCGTGAACCACCTGCTCGACGGCGACCTCGAGCGCGGCGCGGAGATCGGCACCGAAGCGGTCGACGCGGCCGAGACGCTCAAGTCCGTCCGCACCAAGGACCGCCTGCGGCCCCTCAAGCTGGTGGCGGAGCAGCACCGGGACCACCCGGCGGTCCGCGCCCTGGCCGAGCACATCACCGCGTTCGCCGTGAGCTCCACGCACGTCTGAGCGCGGTCACCGCAGGGTCAGCGGGGTCTCCGACTCGACGCGGGTCAGCTTCTCCGGGTTGCGCACGTAGTAGAGGCCGGTGATGCGGCCGCCCTCGACGCGGACCGCCATGACGCCGTCGAGCTCGCCGTCCAGGTGCAGGACGAGCGCCGGGTTGCCGTTGACGATCGTGGGGGCGCTGGTCAGTTGCGCTTCGGTCCGGCCGATGCCGCCGAGCATGAACCGGACCACCTTGCCGGCGCTCGTGACCGGCCGCAGGGCCGCCTGCTTGACGCCGCCGCCGTCGCTGACCAGGACGACGTCGGGGGCGAGGACGTCGAGCAGGCCCTGCAGGTCCCGGGTTTCCATCGCTCGCCGGAACGACTCCAGCGCGGCCCGGGTTTCGCGGGCGGAGACCGTCTCGCGCGGCCGCCGGGCGTCGACGTGCTTGCGGGCGCGGTGCGCGATCTGGCGGACGGCTGCGGGGGTCTTGCCGACGGCGGTGGCGATCTCGTCGTAGCCGAAGTCGAAGACCTCCCGCAGCACGAAGACGGCGCGCTCGGTCGGCGACAACGTCTCGAGGACGAGCATCAGCGCCATCGACACGCTCTCGGCGAGTTCGACGTCCTCGGCGACGTCGGGCGCGGTGAGCAGCGGCTCGGGCAGCCAGGGCCCGACGTAGGCCTCGCGGCGACGCTTCACCGTGCGCAGCCGGTTGAGCGACAGCCGCGTCGTGATGCGGACCAGGTAGGCGCGCTGGTCGCGCACCTGCCCCAGGTCGATGTCGGCCCACCGCAGCCAGGTCTCCTGCAGGACGTCCTCCGCGTCGGCCGCCGAGCCGAGCATCTCGTAGGCGACGGTGAAGAGCAGGTTGCGGTGGGCGACGAAGGCTTCGGTGGCGTTCACCAGCGCCCCCAAGCGACGAAGGCCGCGATGGCGAGGTAGGTCAGGTTCAGCGCGACGAACTTCGCTTCGCCGTGGCGAAGGTGCGTGATCATGGCACCGATCATGAGCAGGACCCAGCAGGCGGCGGTCACCGGGACCAGCACGGGGGCGATCCCGAGGGCCGCGGGCAGGATGAGGCCCACGGCGGCCAGGAGTTCGAGGACGCCGAGCGTTTTGACGAAGCCATCGCTGCGTTCGCCGGTCCATGTCCCGCCGGGCGTCGCGGCGAGCTTCGCCTTGGGCACGAACGCCTTGCTGACACCCCCGGTCAGGGCGACGACGGCGAGCAGCCCGGCGGCGATCCAGAGTGCGATGTTCATGAGGTCTCCCTTGGTCGGCCTCAAGACACCGGGTACGCCGTGGCTGTGACAGAGCATGACGCGGGTCACCCGGCCGGCTGCCTCATGACCGGCTCCAGCAGCCGGCGTGGCGTGGCGAACGCGGCCGATACCGGGTCCGGCCCGCCCGGCTGGGGCTCGTAGCCGGGGCCCGGTTCGATGCGGATCTCCGGGACCGGGACCAGCGCCCCGCACTCTTCGCAGCGGCCGTCCGGGTCGAGGCGGCCACCGTCTTCGTCGTGGCGGGTCGTGCGCTTCTCACCGGCCGGGGAGTAGAACGCGTCGCCCCAGCCCATGAGCGCCCGCACGATCGGCCAGAGCGCGACGCCCTTCTCCGTCAGCCGGTACTCGACGACTCCGCCGTCCTCCTCGCGGATCATCACGCCCTCCTGCACGAGGGACTTCAAGCGGCTGGTCAAGACCGCGCGCGGGATCCCGAGCTGGGCGGCGAAGTCCCCGAACCGCCGGACCCCGAAGAACGCGTCGCGGACGATCATGAGCGTCCACCGCTCGCCGACGACCTCCAGGGAACGCGCCAGCGAGCAGTTGCGGTCCGCGTAGGTGCTGGGGAGAGCCATGGGCCCAGCGTACACCGGACAGTTCGTTCATTGAACTGCCTCGTGCTACGGTGAGCTAGTTCAATGAATGAACTACTTTCAGGCCCGAATGGAGTTCCCGTGTCCCACGACGACCGGCTCTTCCTCGTCACCGGCGCGACCGGCCAGACCGGCGGCGCCACGATCGACCTGCTGCTGGCCCGCGGCCACCGCGTCCGCGCCATGGTCCGGCAGGAGGACGACCGCTCCCAGGCGCTCGCCGCGGCCGGCGCCGAGGTGGTCCAGGCGGACTTCCTCGACCTCGACGGCGTCACCGCCGCGCTGCGCGGGGTCAGCGGCGCCTACTTCTGCTACCCGATCCGCGAAGGCCTGCTCGAAGCGACCGTCAACTTCGCCCAGGCGGCAACGGAAAGCGGTGTGCGCTCGCTCGTCGACATGTCGCAGATCTCGGCTCGCCGCGAAGCGCGCAGCAACGCGGCCCGGCAGCACTGGCTCGCCGAACGCGTGCTGGAGCGCACCGGCCTGCTCACCACCCACCTGAGGCCGACGTTCTTCGCCGAGTGGCTCACCACGTGGTGGGAGCTGCGCGACGGCGAAGGCCTCCTGCGCCTCCCGTTCGGCGACGGACGGCACGCGCCGATCGCGTCGGCCGACCAGGCGCACGTGATCGCCGCGGTCCTGACCGACCCCGAGCCCCACGACGGCGCCGCCTACACCCTCCACGGCCCGGTCGAGCTGGACCACCACGACATCGCCCGGATCATGGCCGCCACGCTCGGCGTCCCGGTGCGCTACGAGCCGATCGGCGTCGAAGAGTTCACGTCGGCCATGACCGCGCGCGGGCTGCCCGCGCACCTCGTCCAGCACCTCGGCAACGTCGCCGTCGACTACCGCAACGGCGTCTTCGCCGGCACCAACGACGTCGTCGAGCAGGTCGGCGGCCGGACTCCGCAGTCGGTCGAGCAGTTCGTGCTGGCGCAGAAAGACACCTTCGCCACCAACGGCCCCTACTTCGTTCCCTGAGGAGCACCACCATGTCGTCCGTACTCATCACCGGCACGTCCAAGGGCATCGGCCGCGCGATCGCCCTCGAACTCTCCCGCCGCGGCCACCGGGTGATCGCCACCGCGCGGAATCCGGACGCGCTCGCCGACCTCCCCGTCGATCAGCGGCTGCGCCTCGACGTCACCGACCAGGACAGCGTCGACCGCGCCATCCGGGACGCCGGCGAGATCGACGTGCTGATCAGCAACGCCGGCGAACCGTGCGCGCCCCACTGGAAACCGTTCCGCTCGACGAGGTCGAACGGCTCTTCCGGCTCAACGCGGTGGGCGCGCTGCGGGTCGCCCAGGCCGTGCTCCCCGCGATGCGCGTCCGCGGATCGGGTCACCTCGTCTTCGTTTCGAGCATCCAGGGCCGGCTGGTGCTGCCGATCATCGGCCCGTACGCCGCCGGCAAGTGGGCTCTGGAGGCGATCGCCGAAACGCTCGCCATCGAGACGGGCCACTTCGGCGTCGACGTGAGCATCGTGCAGCCCGGCGCGGTTTCTTCGGGCGGCGGCGAACGCGCCAAGGTCTTCTTCGAAGACGACGACCCGTACACCCCGCTCTACGAACAGCTTTCCGCCCTGCGCGGCGAGGTGGTGACGCCCGAAGAAGTGGCCGTCACGGTGGCGACGACGATCGAACAGACCTCGCCCCCGCTGCGCGTGCCGGTCGGGGCGCCCGCCGAGAAGGCCTTGCGGGCGCGGAAGGAAGCGCCGGAGAACGAGCCGTTCCTGTTCGCGAAGATCGATTGGTAGGTACGGACCGTTCCGGCCGCTGTACTTGAACGGGCAACTAAACGCGAGTACTACTGGCTACAGGAAGATCCATTCGCTCTTCAGGGGAGAATTCATGCAGTTGGGGTTCAGCCTTCCGGTTTTCGGCAAGGCGGCCGCCGCACCCGGCGGGATCGCCCGGTACGCGCGCGAAGCCGAACGAGCCGGGGCGGCCAGTCTCTGGGTCGGTGACCGGCTGCTGTCGCCGGTCGCCCCGGTCGTTCCCTACCCGGGCTACGACACCATGCCCGAGGAGTTCCACACCGTCCAGGACCCGTTCACCGCGCTGGCCGTCGCCGCCGCCGTGACCGAGACCGCGGTCCTCGGCTCCAGCACCATCAACGCCACCCAGTACCAGCCCGCGAACTTCGCGCGGCTGCTCACCAGCATCGACGTCGCCAGCAACGGGCGGCTGCTGCCCGGCCTGGGCATCGGCTGGTCGCCCGACGAGTACACGGCCGTCGGCATCCCGATGGGCGAGCGCGGCAAGCGGCTGGACGACCTGCTCGACCTGCTCGAGACCTGGTGGACCAAGGACACCGTGTCCCACGACGGCATCGGCTACGCCATCGCCGAGTCCCACGTCCACCTCAAGCCGGTGCGCAAGCCGCCGGTGCACCTGGCCGGGTTCGGCGAGAAGTCGCTGCGCCGCGTCGCCGAGCGCGCCGACGGCTGGCTGCCCGTCTGGTCGGTCCCCGAGCAGTTCCCCGCGGACGTGCTCACCTCGACCCTCGCCAAGATCCGGGCCGACGCCGAAGCCGCCGGGCGGGACCCGAAGGCCATCGGCGCGGCGCTGCGCGTGAACGCCGCGCCGGGCACCGCACCGGAGCTCATCGCCGAGTCGGTGGTGAAGATCGTCGCGGCCCTCGAACCGGACCACACCTTCGTCGACCTCGCCTACCTGACGAGCAGCGTGGACGAGCACCTCGACCTCACCGGCAAGCTGCTGGACCTGGTCGCCCGGGGCTGATCGACACCGCGTCGCACTGTCCGGGCGGAGGCGGCCCGGACAGTGCGATACTGCGGGGTGTGCGCACACAAGGGAAAGACGGCAGCGTGATCCGCCTGGTGATCGTCGACGACGAGCCGATGGTGCTCGCGCACCTGCGTACGGTGCTGACCTCCGCCGGGGACATCGAGATCGTCGGGCAGGCGCAGGACGGCGCCGAGGCGGTCGAGGCCGCGGGGCGCTTCCGGCCCGACGTCATGCTGATGGACCTGCGGATGCCCGGCGTGGACGGGCTGACCGCGATCGAGCGGATCGTCAAGCTCCCGGACCCGCCCGCCCTCGTCGCGCTCACGACCTTCGACACCGACAGCTACGTCCTCAAGGCGCTGCGGGCCGGGGCATCGGGCTTCCTGCTGAAGTCGACGCCCCCGGAGGACCTGATCGGGCTCGTCCGGGTCGCCGCCGACGGGCACACGGTGCTGTCCAAGGAAGCCGCGCGCCGGATGGTCACCGCGTCGGCCGGCGAGCACGAACGCTCGCAGGAAGCCCGGGAGCGCACGTCCGACCTCACCGACCGGGAGCTCGACATGCTGGTCTGCCTCGGCGAGGGCATGTCGAACGCCGCCATCGCGGCCAAGCTGCACCTGTCCGAGGCGACGGTGAAGAGCTACGTCTCGCGGATGCTGACCAAGCTCGGCTGCGCGAACCGCACCCAGGCGGGTTTGCTGGCCCACGAAGCGGGCCTCGCGGGCTGACTCACGCGCTGCTGCGCGCCCCGAAACCCCACGCGCCGAACACCTCGGCGAGTTCCGCCCGGCCCGAGATACCCAGCTTCCGGTAGCAGTTCGTCAGGTGCTTCTCGACCGCCCGCCGGGTCACGTTGATCTCGGCCGCGATCTCGCCGTTGGTCAGGCCGTCGAGGGCGAACGCGACCACCCGGCCCTCCGCCTCGCTGAGCGCGGCCGACGGCCCGGCGGCCGTCCGCGGGCCGGTCGTCTCCTCGGCCGTGCGGCCGGTGAGCCACGGCGCGCCGCAGCCCTCCGCGAGGCGGTAGGCCTCGCGGAACCGGTCCTCCGCCCCCGCTTTCCCGTCGCAGCGCAGCAGCGCGCCCTCCGCCAGCAGAGCGCGGATCAGCTCCAGCCGGTCCCCCGACGCCCGCGACGTCTCGATCGACTCCGCCACCATGCGGTCGGCCTCGGCGCCCGTCGACAGCGACGCCTTGATCCGCAGCGCGCGGCCGAGCGGCGCCGGCGCGCCCCAGCACCGCGCCCACCGGATCTCGTCGTCGATCAGCTCGCCGGCCGACACGCAGTCGCCGAGCCGCCGCTGGAGCCACGCGCTCCACGTCCGCCACGGGAACAGCGCCGGGTTCCGCCAGCCCGCCCGGTGCAGGGCCGCGCCGCAGTCGAGGAACCGGGCCAGCGCGCCACGGGGGTCCTCGACCGCCGTCGCGGCGCCGCGCAGCATCAGCAGCGCGGCCCGGATGTGCAGGCCGGCCCGCGCCAGCGCGTGCTCGTCGTAGTGCTCGACCAGCGTCGTGGCGAGCCGCTCGTCGCGGGTGACCACCGCGATCGCGACGAGCGCCATCACCAGGGACTCGGGTGCCTCGCCCAGGTTCCCGCCGATCAGCTCGTAGGCCTCCCAGGCCGCGGACCGGGCGCGGGTGAGCTGCCCGGTCTGGGCCAGCACCGCCCCACGCGCGGCGATCAGCGACGCGGGGCGCGCCGGCCGGCCGCGGACCGGCTCGCCCGCCGCGCTCTCCAGCCAGGACGACGTCGGGCCGAGCGCACCCGCGGTGAGCGCGGAGATGATCAGCAGCGGCGCGGTGCCGGCGAACTCCTCGGACGACGCGGGGGCGCAGCGCAGCAGCCGGTCGGTCAGCCCCGCCACGATCGCGGCGGGCATCCCGGCGCTCAGCGTGGCCGCGTGCAGCAGGACCGCCAGCAGCTCGCGTTCGGCGAGGGTGCCGATCGGCGGCTCCGGGCCCAGCTCGCGGAGACGGTCGACCGCGCCGGCGAGCAGCGCCGGGTCTTCGCAGCGGGTGAGCCGGATCCGCGCCTCCAGGCGCAGCCCGGCCTGGCCACCGGCGTCCTCCGGGGTGACGCGGCCGGTGAGGACGGCGGCCTCCGGCCGGAGGAACGCCGAGAGCGGCAGCAGGGTGACCGCTTCGGCCCGTTCGCGCGGGGTCGGCAGCAGCCCGATCGCCTGCGTGAGGTGCCGGATCGCGGCGGAGACGTCAAAGGCGGCTTCGCTGAGCGCCAGGTCCACCAGCCGCCAGCCGCGCTCCGGGCCGTCGGGCGGCAGGTCGAGCAGCGCGCGGCGCAGGTACCGCGCCGCCGTCTCGGGCTCGCCGCGCCGGGTCGCCGCGTCGGCGGCCGTGCGCAGCTCCTCCGGCATCCACGGCGACGGCGACGGTGCGGGTACCTCGAGCAGCTGGGCGGCGACCGTCTCGGCGGCGAACCCGGCCTCGTGGAACACGGTCGCCGCGCGCACCCGCAGCCGCAGGTCCTCCTGCGCGGTCATCGACGCCTCGATTGTGGTCCGCAGCACGGGCGCGGCGAACCGGAGCGGGCACGCCGGGGCGAGGATCCCCAGCCGGCCCAGGACCCGCACGGCCTCCGCGACGGCGACCGAGTCGGCGCCGGTGAGGTGTTCGACCAGCCACGGCTCGGCGTGCTCGCCGAGCACCGCGATCGCCCGCGCGCAGTCGCCCACCTGCGGGGGCAGCACGGCGAGCTGGGCGGCCAGCCGTTCCTTGAGCACCGACGGCCCGCCGCGGTGCGCATGGCCGCCTCGCACGACTTCGTTGAGGTACAAGGGGTTTCCGGCGCTCGCCGCGTGGCAGGCGGCGACGACGCACGGATCGCCGGCCCGGCCGTCGGACGCCGCGCGCAGCACCGCCCCGACCCCGTCCTCCGACAGGTTCGCCGGCCGGATCCGGGTCGTCGCCAGCTCCCACAGCTCGCGGATCGCGGGCCGGTCCGCCCCCGGGTCGCCTTCGCGGACCGTGACGACGAGCGCGCAGGGCAGGTCGTGGATCCGCCGCGCGCACTGCCGCAGCCAGGTCAGCGACTGCCGGTCGGCGACGTGCAGGTCGTCGACCAGGACGGCGAGCGGCCGGTCGGCGCTGATGGCGGCGAGCAGGCCGACCAGGCCGTGCGCGGTCAGCACGTCGTGGTGGTCGCCCGGCTCCCACCCCGGCCAGCCCGGGGCGCCGGGGAACAGCCACCGCGCCGCCCCCGCGGTCCCCCCGAACCAGCGGTCCGCCTCGAGCGCGTCCGCCTCGGCGACCAGCGGCTCGAGCACCTGGCAGGCGATCCCGAAGTCGAAGTCCTGTTCGGTCCGGCTCGCCGCCGCCGTGAGCACGCGCGGCCCGCCGGGGTCCGCCTCGGCCGACCGCAGGACTTCCTTGAGCAGCGCCGTTTTCCCCACGCCGAGCTGCCCGGTGACGACCGTGACCGAACCCTCCCCCGCCCCGGCCGCGGCGATCGCGCCGCGCAGCCGGCGCAGCTCGGTCTCGCGTTCCGGCAGCGCCACGGCTAGCCCTCCTTGCCGGTGGCGGCGAGCGCCGCGGCGAGCTGCCACCTGCCGTCGATGCCCAGCTTGCGGTAGACGTTGGTCAGGTGGAGCCCGGTCACCACGATCCCGGCGCCGGACATCCCCACCCGCGCTCCTCGCCGGTGGCGGCGACCTACCTGCCCGTGCGACACCAGGGTTACCACTCCCCGCCGGCCGCCGCGAGCTGCCGCCTGTCGATACCTAGCTTGCAGCAGACGTTGGTCAGGTGGAACCCGGTCGCCGCGATCCCAGCGCCGGACATCCCCACCCGCGCTCCTCGCCGGTGGCCGCGAACTGCCTGCCCGTGCGACACCACGCCTACCCCTCCCCGTCAGTGCCCGCGAGCGCCGCGGCGAGCTGCGCCTGCCATCAATGCCCAACTTGCGGCAGACGTTGGTCAAGCGGAACCCGGTCACCACGATCCCGGCACCGGACATCCCCGCCAGCGCTCCTCGGTGGCGGTGACCTGTCGGTCCGTGCGACACCACGCCTACCCTTCCCCGCCAGTACCCGCGAGCGCCGCGGCCAGCTGCCGCCTGCCGTCGATGCCCAACTTGCGGTAGACGTTGGTCAAGTGGAGCTCGACCGTCCGCCGGGTCACCGCGAGCTCCACCGCGATCCCGGCGTTGGACGTGCCCGCGGCGGCCAGCTTCGCGACCCGGCGCTGCGCCTCGGAAAGCCCGCCGCCTGCCACGGGACGGCCGGTCAGCTCGCGCAGCCGCCCGAGGACGGCCGGCCAGCGGTACCGCGCCGCCAGGGTGCCCGCCTCCGCGAGGTGATCGCCGGACGCGTCGCCGCCGGTCGCCGCCAGCTCCACCAGGGCCGTCGCGTGGCGCAGGTGGCTGCCGCTGCCGCGCAGCAGCCCGGCGGCCTGCCCGAGGTGCCCGGCGCTGCCGGGGTCCGCGGGGCCGAGGGTGAGCGCGGCGGCCAGGTGCGCGCCGCCGACGGCGGCCCGGGTGCCCCACGCGGTCGCGGCGGCGAGCTCTTCGCCGAGCAGCAGCCGGGCGGCTTCCCGCTCGCCGGCGGCCACCAGGCACTTCGCCACGGCCGACCGCCAGGGCAGGACTTCCGGGTTTTCCCAGCCCCGCGCGGAAAGCCGGCGGCCGCACTCGCGCAAGGGCGCGAGCGCCGGACGGGGCCGATCCTCCCCGAGCAGCACCGCACCCTGGGCGTACAACAGGAACGCGCTGCCGAGCCCGGGCCCCGGCTCGATCACGTCGCGCTCGAGCGCCCGCCGGGCGAGGTCGGCGCGGCCGGCTTGCAGGTGCACCCGCGCCTCGGTCGCGACCACCCGGGCGCGCAGCGTCGGGTGCCAGTGCCGGGGCGGCACCAGCTCGTGCGCGCCGGCCAGGTCGGCCGCCGCCTCGTCGAGGGTCCCCGCCGCGAGGTGCCGTTCGGCGCGCTCGGCCAGGGCGCGGGCGACCAGCGTCCGGGAGCACTGGCGGCGGGCCTGCGCGAGCACGTCTTCGCCGTGGGTCTCCGCTTCGGCGAGGTTCCCGGTGAGGACCAGCGCGCGGACCGCCGCGGCGCGCACGGTCAGGGAGCTCACCTCCGCCATCGGCTGCGCCAGCGCGGCGCGCGCGAGCCCCCGGACCCGGGCCGGCCGCAGACCGCGCCGGGCGAGCAGCACCGCGGCCACGGCCGCCTGCGCCGGGTCCGACGGCCGGTCGGGCAGCGGCGGCATGCCGTAGCCGCCGATGGTCGACCGGTCCTGCGGGTCGCCGTCGGCCAGCCAGTACAGGGCGCGCAGGGTGTCTCGTTCGGCCGCCGAGACGTCCGGCCGGCGGAACGCGGCGATCAGGGTGCGCGCGCTCAGCCCGCCGCGGGCGTTGAGCAGGTCCGCGGCCGCCAGCCGGTGCCCGCCGGGGCCCGCACCGTCCGATTCGGACAGTACCTGGGCCAGGTGGCGGTCACCCGCGTCCTGGTCGAGCAGCAGTTCCGCGGCGCCGAGGTCGAGGAGCACGGCCGCGCGCCGCGCCGGGTCGAGGGGTTCCTGCAGGGCGCGCTTGAGCGACGCCGTCGCCTGCCCGTCGCGGCCGCCGGCCTGCCCCAGCCGGGCCGCCGCGCGCAGCACCTCCACCACCCACGGCTCGCCGATCACGCGGGTCCGCCGCAGGATCGCCGCGACGGCGGCGTTCGCGACGCCGTGTTCGAAGCCCAGCTTCGCCGCGCGGGTGAAGAAGGCGTCGCGGTCACCCTCGCTCAGCCGGCCCAGCACCCGCTGGCCGGCGTCCGGTCCGGCCAGGCCGCCGTCCGCCGTCACCAGGCCGATCGCCCGCAGCCGCGCGAGGTCCCCGGCCAGCCGCTCCGGCGGGCACCCGGCGAGCTCGGCCAGCAGCGCCGGGCCGAAGCCGTCCTGGCAGACCGCGACGGCACGCAGCACGGCGGTGAGCTCGGCGGGCAGGCCGTCGACCAGGCGCAGCAGCCGTTCCCCGGCGATCCTGGTGAACAGCGACGCCCGCTCCCGCGCGAGTCCGGGTTCCATGCGCAGCCGGTTCAGGCCTTCGGTCAGCACCGCCGGGTTCCCGCCGCTGCCGCGCACGGCGTGCTCGACCAGCTGCTCGTCCACCCCCGCGCCCAGCCGCTCGCGCGCCAGGCCGGCCACCGCGGCGTCGCCGAGCGGGCGCAGCCGGATGCCGTGCGCGGCGGCCGCGGGACGCCAGGTGTCCAGCCCGCTGGTCTGGCTGACCACCAGCAGCACCGGAATCCCGCACGAGAGCCGGGAAAGCGCGTGCAGCCACGCCCGGGACGCGGCGTCCACCCAGTGCAGGTCGTCGACGGCGAGCACGAGCGGCCGGCCGTCGGTCGCGACGGCCAGGTCCCGGCACAGTCCGAAGAGGACACTTTCGGTCGGCACGGTCTCGCCGTCTTCGCCGAGCGCGGCCGCGGGAAGTGCGCCGCCGAACGCGGTGAAAACCTGGTGCAGCACGGTGAAGGGCTGGGTGCCGTCGGACGGGCAGCACGGCACGTGGGCGACGCGCAGCCGCTCGTGGCGGGCGGTCGCGGCGACGGCGGACAGCAGCGCGCTGCGGCCGGCGCCGGGCGCGCCGGTGACCGTGACGACCGCCGGACGTCCGTCACGCACGTCGTGGACCAGCCCGGTCAGCAGCGCAGACTCCTCGTCCCGCTCGGCCAGCCGGGGCCCGGGCACGCCGCGCTGGGGCGGCACACCGGCCGCTGCCGGCGGCGTCCGCTCGGTGCGCACCGGGAGGTTTTCGCTACCCGGCGAGCCCATGGGTCCTCTTCGGTGCCCCGGGGGCGGTGGATCCCGGGCTCGTCCGCAGCGCGACGGCCAGTTCGGCCCGGCTGTCCACGGCGAGCTTCCGGTAGACGTTGGTCAAGTGCAGCTCGACGGTCCGCGGCGAGACGAACAGAGTGCCCGCGACGTCGCGGTTGCTCGCCCCGCCGGCGACCAGCTCGGCCACTTCGCGTTCGCGCTGGGTCAGCACGTCGGCACCCGGTTTCCGCAGCCGGCCGCCCGACTCCTCGAGCAGCTCCCGGGCGAGCGCGCCGATCGAGCGCCACCCCGAGCAGGCGGCCAGCATCGCCGCCTGGCGCAGGTGCCGGCGCGCGGCCTTGTGGTCGCCGACGCCCGTCAAAGCCTTGCCCAGCAGGTACTCCGCCCGCGCGTACTCGATCCGGCAGGGCGACGTCGCCAGGACCCGGCCCGCTTCCGCCAGCAGCTCCACCGACCGCGTCCCCGACGCGGCCACACCGCGGCCGACCAATACCAGGCCGCGGGCGGTCGGGGTCTGCCAGTTCTCGGCGAGCACTTGCCCGCGTTCGGCGTAGGTGGCGGCTTCCCCGTGCCGGCCCTGCGCGGCGAGCAGCAGCGTGGCGGCGTACCACCACGGCGCGAACACCGGGTTGCCGATGCCGGCTTCGTCCTGCCGGCGGCCGGATTCGAGCAGCAGCTCCAGTGCACCGTCCACATCGGACCGCAGCACTCGGGCCCTGGCCAGGCCGAGCAGCCAGAGGTGGTGCTCCGCCGGCGCGGCGGCCAGTTCGTCCGGGCGTGCCGCGCGCAGCAGCGCTTCGGCGGTGGCCGGCTCGTCGTCGTCGCACAAGGCGGTCGCCAGCGCAGTGCGGACCGCGAGCCCCGGGCGCTGTCCCGCGCTCGCGAGCGCCGCGACGCGGACGTCGGCGAGCGCGCCGTCGCGGTCACCGCTCTCCCGCAGCGCGCGGTAGCGGGCGGCCAGCGCCCGGCCGAGGCCGGCCCGGTCGCCGCGCACGGCAGCCTCCGCCACCGCCCGGTCGAGGGCCCGCAAGGCGTTCGGCGCGTCGTCGACCAGCCGCAGGGTCCGCGCGGCGGCGAGCAGGTCGTCGCTCGACGCGGCCGCCACCGGCAGCCGGACCACGGCGCGGGCACAGGCCGCGGCGACCTCGCTGCCGCGCCCGGCCAGCGCGAGAGCGGCGGACCGGTCCGCGAGGTCCCGGGCACCGGGGTGGCGGGCCGCGGCCGCGCGGGGGGCGGTCGCGGCCCGTTCCCGCAGCAGGCCGCGCGCGGCCTCCCGGGTCGTGGCCGCGGCGGCGAGCGCCGCCACGCGCACCGCGGGCGAGTCCGTGCCGAGCCGCGCGGCCAGCCGGTCGACCATGCCGCCGAGCGGCGCCTGCCGCCGGCCCGCGGCGTCGGCGGCGGTGGCCGCGAGCGCGAACAGCACGGCCACCGCGCAGTGCTCACGCGGGTCGCGCGCCTGGCCGGCGGCCGTGCGCACCTCCGTCATCGCCGCTTCCGGGTCGAGCTCGAGCCGGGCGGCGGCCAGGGCCAGCCGGACGTCGAGCCGGCCCGGCTCGGCGGCGGCGGCGCGGGACAGGTGGGCGACCGCGGTCGCGGGGTCGCCCCGGTGGTCCGCGGCGGCCGCGGCTTCGAGCGCCAGGTCGATCATCCAGCGCTCGTCGAGCCGCGGCAGCGCGCCGAGGTGCGGGGCGACTTCGGCGGCGGGCCGGGCGTCGTCGTTGAGCACCCGGGCCGCGCGCAAATGCAGGTGAGCGAGTTCTTCGGCGGGCGTTTCCGCGAGCAGGCGGGCTCGGACCGACCGGTCGAGCACGCTTCCGGCGAACAGATTCGCGCGTCGAAATCCGTCGATGGCGATCCGCACCGGCCGTGCGGGCAGCCCGCACAAAGCGGCCACCCTCGTCACGTCCTGTTCGTCGAGGACGGCGACGGCGGTGGCCACCGTCCGTGCCTGCGCGGACAGTCCGGCCAGCGCGTCGACCAGGCTCGACGCGGCGACTTCCCAGCGGTGGCACCGGTCCTGCGCCCCGATCTGCCCCAGTGCCCAGGTGCCGGGACCGGGCTCGTCGGGGCGGCGGCAGAGGACGAGCAGAAACCGCTCTCCGCGGCCGCACCGCAGCAGGAAGTCGAAGAACCGCACCGACGATTCGTCGCACCACTGAGCGTCTTCGACGACGATCACGACATTCTTTTTCCGCAATGGCCCGGAAACCAACAGCGACCGCAGCGTGCGGAATTTCCGGTGGAGCGCGGAACCGTTTTCCGCGGGCAGTTCCAGAGTGCGCGCAATGGCCCCGCCCGGATCGGCGTGACCCGCGAACAGTTCGGTGAGCGTGTGGAACTCGGGAGCGTCGGCGACGCCGCCACCGGAAAGACGAATAATATTCGCGGACCGGCCCGTTTCCGACCTTTCGAAGCCCGTCAGCAGGGCGCGGACGCCGCCGTCGGGCGTCCCGTCCACCAGCGCTGCCTGCGCGGACTCCGTCCACGCGAGTACCGCGCACCGGGACAATGCGCCCGAGTTCCCGGCGAAGACCGGATTCGGAGTGGATTCCGACATGCCGCCATCGACCTTTCCTGCAAGCCCGGCAAAACCGAGCCCATTCCGCAGCCCCCAGAGCCGCCGAAGGATCTGACCGTCCGAACGCTATCGACACCGCCGCCGGGATGAAAACCACCGTCGGTGCCCGATCTGTGCCACTTCCTCCACTAACAGGTGACCGTACCAGGCGCGACGCATGCTGTCAGCGAAGACCACCACCCGGACGGGTGAGACACTTGTAGCATTACCGAGCGCCAAAAACTGGACATTTAACCAAGACTTGAGGTCCCCCTTGTTGCCCGTGGGCCGACGGGGTGAAGGGGAACCAACGAAAGTTGTCGGTCCGCCCCCCGGCGGGCAACTTTCGTCGCTAGTCCGGCTGTCGTCCTCCGGGAGGGGGACCCGGGAGCTACCGTGGAGCCCGTGTCGGACGTCACTCCAGGTACTCGAACCACGCTGCGTGAGCACCTCGGTACCCGCGCGGGGCCCAAGCACGAACTGGCGACGCTGCTCAGCCTGGCGGTGATCTTCGGCGCGGTCGACGTGGCGATCAGCGTCAACAGCCACCCCACCGTCGGCTGGGCCGGCCCCCGGGCGGACCTGATCCTCCAGCTGCTGGTCGACGTCTCGGTGCTCGGGCTGCGGCGCTTCCCGAAGACGGTCGCGGGCATCGCGCTGGCAGTCACCTTCGCGACGGTGCTGGCCGACTCGCTCGCTCCCGGCCTGCTCTCCCCGGAAGACCCGGCCAGCCCGCTGATCCTGCCCCGCATCACGCCGGTCATCGTGATCTTCCTGGTCCGGCTGGAGAACCCGCGCGTCGCGTTCGCCTTCATCGGCGCACTGGCGATCATCGGCAGCGAGCCGTGGGCGCCCAGCTGGACCATCACCCCGGTCGGCCTGCTCAGCACGATCGGCCCGGCGGCGGTCGTGCTGTACCTGGACGCGCGCAAGCAGCTGCTGCAGGAGCTGCGCGACCGTGCGGAGCGGGCGGAACGCGAGACGCACCTGCTGGCCGAGCAAGCCCGGTTCGAGGAGCGCCGCCGGCTCGCCGCCGAGATGCACGACGTCCTCACCCACGGGCTCAGCCTGATGGTCCTGCACGCCGGGGCGCTCGGGATCAGCTCGAAGGAACCCGACGTCCGCAAGGCCGCCGAGGAGATCCGCGCGCGGGGCGCGATGGCGCTCGACGAACTGCGCGACCTGGTCGGGGTGCTGAACACGACCTCGGCCGACCTCTCCGAGCGGATGGCGAACCCGAGCCCGCGGACCGGCTCGGCGGGCACGCCGGAGCAGCTGCCCGACCCCGCCACGCTGGTCGCCGAGTCGGTCTCGGCCGGGATCCCGGTGGAGCTGGACGTCGAAGGCGAGCGCTCGCAGATGTCCCCGACGATCGCGCGCACGGTCCACCGGATCGTGCAGGAGGCGCTGACCAACGCCCGCAAGCACGCGGCGGGCGCCGAGATCCGCGTCGAGCTGCGCTACCGCCCGGACGGCGTCGGCATCCGCGTGGTCAACACCCCGCCCCGGCGGCAACCGGACGAGGTGCTGGCCGGCAGCGGCTCCGGGCTCGGGTTGTCGAGCCTGCGCCACCGCGTCGAGCTGGTCGGCGGCACGCTGCAGGCGGAGCCGACGCTCGACGGCGGGTTCCGCATCGCCGCCGACCTGCCGGCGTACGTGCCGACGACGGAGACCCGGCAGAAGGCCACCCACCGCTGAACCGTCGCGCGACGACGTGAACGACTCTTTCACCTCGTCCGACGACGTGAACGACTCGTTCATGACGTTCACCGGGGCCAGGACTGGAGATTCTCCTACTACTCCCGCGCTTAAGGTCGGGCCGGTCACGACCCTTACCGACCAAGAACGTGAGGCCCACATGAAAGGCATCATCCTGGCCGGCGGCAGTGGCTCCCGACTGCATCCGGTCACGCTGGGCGTCTCCAAGCAGCTCGTCCCGGTCTACAACAAGCCGATGATCTACTACCCGCTCTCGGTCCTGATGCTGGCCGGCATCACCGAAATCCTGCTCATCTCGACCCCGCACGACCTGCCCGCGTTCAAGCGGCTGCTCGGCGACGGGGCCGAGCTCGGCCTGCGGCTCAGCTACGCCGAGCAGGCCCACCCGAACGGCCTCGCGGAGGCCTTCATCATCGGCGAGGAGCACGTCGGCGACGACACGTCCGCTCTCATCCTCGGCGACAACATCTTCCACGGGCAGGGTTTCTCCGACGTGCTGCGCGCCGCGACGCACGACCTCAAGGGCTGCGTCCTGTTCGGCTACGAGGTCTCCGACCCGCACCGCCACGGCATCGGCGAGGTCGACGCCGACGGCAACCTGATCTCCATCGAGGAGAAACCGGCCAACCCCAAGTCGAACCGGGCGCTCACCGGCCTGTACTTCTACGACAACGACGTCGTCGAGATCGCCAAGGGGCTGAAGCCGTCCGCCCGGGGCGAGCTGGAGATCTCCGACCTCAACAACGTCTACCTCGACCGGGGCCGCGCCAGCTGCGTCGACCTCGGCCGCGGTTTCGCCTGGCTGGACACCGGCACGCACAAGTCGCTGCTGGACGCCGGGCAGTACGTGCAGACGATGGAAGCCCGCCAGGGCGTGCAGATCGCCTGCCTCGAAGAGATCGCGCTGCGCATGGGCTTCATCGACGCCGACCGGTGCTACGCGCTGGGCGAGCGGATCGGCAGCTCCGGCTACGGCGAGTACGTCATGGACTTCGCGCGCCGCGCGCGGCCGCTCACCACGGTCTGAACCCCGGAGGATCCTTCCCATGCGCATGGTGGTCACCGGCGGCGCCGGTTTCATCGGCTCGGCCTACGTCCGCACCGTGCTTTCCGGCCGGTACCCCGGTTTCGAGCCGGACGAGCTGGTCGTGCTGGACAAGTTCACCTACGCGGGCAACCGCGCGAACCTGGCACCCGTCGCCGGGGACGAACGCCTGCGCGTCGTCGTCGGCGACATCTGCGACCCCGAGGTCGTCGAGCGGGAGCTGGCCGGCACCGACCTCGTCGTCCACTTCGCCGCCGAGTCCCATGTGGACCGCTCGATCGCCGGTTCGGCGGAGTTCGTCCGCACCAACGTGCTCGGCACGCAGACCCTGCTGCAGGCCGCGCTGGAGCGCGAGGTCGGCAAGTTCGTGCACGTCTCCACCGACGAGGTGTACGGCTCCATCGACGAGGGCTCCTGGCCCGAGGACCACCCGGTCGCCCCCAACTCGCCGTACTCGGCGTCCAAGGCGGCCTCCGACCTGCTGGTCCGCTCCTTCTTCATCACCCACGGGCTCGACGCCTCGATCACGCGCTGCTCCAACAACTACGGGCCGTACCAGTTTCCCGAGAAGGTCATCCCGCTGTTCGTCACCAACCTGGTCGACGGGCTGCAGGTCCCGCTCTACGGCGACGGCCTCAACGTCCGCGACTGGCTCCACGTCGACGACCACTGCCGCGGCATCCAGCTCGTCGCCGAGCGCGGGCGCGCGGGCGAGGTCTACAACATCGGCGGCGGCACCGAGCTGACCAACCGCGAGCTCACCGAGCGGCTGCTCTCGATCACCGGCCGGGACCACACCGCGATCCGGCCGGTGCAGGACCGCAAGGGGCACGACCGCCGCTACTCGGTGGACATCACGAAGATCTCCACCGAGCTCGGCTACTCCCCGCAGGTGGACATCGACACCGGCCTGCGCGACACGGTCGACTGGTACAAGAACAACCGCGATTGGTGGGAGCCGCTCAAGGGGTGAGCTACTGGGTACGCAACTGCGGCCACAGGGCGTCCCACGCGGTGTTCCGTCCACTGAAGACGGTCATCAGCTGCGGCACCACGTCCTGCCGGCGGGCGAACGCCCCGGCCACCAGCGGGCTCGCGTCGCCGACGAACAGGACGCTGTCGACGCTCTCGTCCGGGTGCCCGAAGTAGAAGTACCCGCGGTGCGCGCTGTAGACGGCCGGCAGTCCGCGTTCGGCACCGAAGAGCTGGAGGTCGGCGGCGAAGGCGTAGCTGTCGGTCATGATCGCGGTCCGCGCGCGCTGCTCGGGCGGCAGCGACCGGTAGGCCTGCACGACGGCGTCGGAGAGCTGGCCGAGCTGACCGTCGGACTGCACGAAGACCTTCGCCGTCAGTGGCACCAGCGGCACGTCGGGAATGCGCTCGGCCCAGGACTTCGGGTAGATCGGCAGCGCGACGAGCGCCTGCACGACCGACGCCGCGACCAGCAGCCAGCCGAGCGCCTTCGCGGCCGTGGGCCACTTGACGTCCTGCAGACCCACCGCGCCGGCCGCGAACAGGAGCGCGTAGAGGCTGTAGACGTAGTAGGACCGGCCGGAGGTCAGCAGGTAGGCCAGGACCAGCAGCAGGAACGCGACGCCGAGGAAGCGGTAGGGCCGCAGGTCGCGGCCGGCGAGCAGGCGCCCGAAGCCGAACAGCGCCAGCGGCACGCCGATCACCAGGCCGGGCCCGGACAGCAGTTCGAGCAGGAACGGGCCGGTGCCGGGGAACTCGGCCGCGACGACCTCGGACATCCGGGCGTACGGCCAGCCGTGGGCGGCCTGCCAGACCAGCGTCGGCACGGTGGTCAGCGTCGCGACCAGCGCACCCGCCCACAGCAGCGGGCGGCGCACGAGGTCGCGCGGCCCGAAGACCAGCGACGCGGCGGCGAGCGCCACCCACAGCGCCGGCACCAGGAACTTCGTCTGCAGCGACACGGCGGTGACGAGCCCGGCGACGAACAGCAGCCGGTCGTCGCGCACCCGGATCCACCGCACGACCAGCCAGACGATGAGCGACCAGAAGAACGGGTCGATCGAGTAGGTCGCGAGGTAGTGGCAGATCAGCGTGGCACCGGACATCGCGTACGCCGCCGCGGCGACGGTCTGCGCGACCCGGCGGCCGCCCAGCTCGCGGGCGATCAGCGCGCTCAGCACGATCCCGCCGACCGCGGCCAGCGTGGCGGGCAGCCGCAGAGCCGTCAGCGAGCCGGGGAACAGGTGGTCCAGCCCCGCGGCCAGGAAGGGCACCAGCGGCGGCTGGTCGAAGTAGCCCCACGCGGGGTGGTCGCGGCCGGCGACCACGAAGTAGGCCTCGTCGAAGGAGAACCCGTAGTTCCGGCTGGCGACGAGGAGCAGGGCTCCGGCGACTCCCGCGATCAGGAGAACCGGGGTCCGCGCGAACGCCGGGCGCGTGCGGCCCGGCCGGCTGTCGGTGGTTCCACTGGTAAGGGTCATGGCTCAAGTAGACCCGGATGGACCTTGCGTTTTCGACGGCCGGGAGTCATCGACCCGAGCAACGAAAGTCGCGCGAGCCGCGCGGATCCGCAACCTTCGTAGTCACTCAGAAGTGATGTTTAAGCACGGAACGTGAGGGTAGCGATTCCCCTAGACTTCGCTTACGAACCGGCTCTGAGCTGCGGTTTCTCGCGATAATCCAGCCATGACCCAGGGCCGGCACATCATGTTCTTCAGCTTTCCGGGCGTCGGGCACATCAACCCGATGCTGGGCCCGGTCGAAGCGCTCGCCGAGCGGGGCCACCGCGTCACGTTCGCCGTCGCCGACCAGTTCGCGGGCCTGCTGCGCGACAGCCCCGCCGAGGTGCTGCCGTACCACTCGGACTTCCCCGCGTCGGTCACCAAGGTCGACAGCGCCGACGACGCGGTGACGATGATCATCGACCTCATGCGCGAGGGCTTCGCGGCGCTCGAGCCGGCGCTGGAGCGGCTTTCCGGCGACCGGCCCGACCTCATCGTCCACGACACCATCAGCGGGAACGCCGCCCGCGTGCTCGCCCGCGCCTGGGACGTCCCGCTCGTCGAGAGCTGTCCCGTCTTCATCGAGAACGACGACGACGAGATCCCCGGCTCGCCCCAACCGCCCGAGGACCACCCGGCGGCCACCGGCTTCGACCACGAGGACCCGCGCCTGGCGCGGTTCGGCGAAGAGTTCGGCGCGGGCGTCTCGGCACTGCTCACGCGGCACGGGCTGGACCCGCGCCTGGCGATGGAGAGCCTCACGCCGGCCGGCGACGAGCCGCGTCTGGTCTACATCCCCAAGGCGTTCCACTACGGGAGCGAGACGTTCGGCTCCCGGTACCTGTTCGTCGGCCCGACCGCGGACTGCCGTCCCCTCGAAGGCCACTGGACCCCGCCGGGCGACGGCCGGCCGGTGGTGCTGATCTCGCTGGGCACGTCGATGAGCAAGGACCTCGGGTTCTTCACCGGCTGCATCGAGGCCTTCCGCGGCAAGCCGTGGCACGTGGTGCTGACGCTGGGCCGCGGCGCCGACCTGGCCGCGCTCGGCGAGCTGCCGCCGAACGTCGAGGCGCACAACTGGATGCCGCACCCGTCGGTGCTGACGCACGCGTCGGCGCTGGTGTGCCAGGCGGGGATGGGCAGCGTCCTGGAGGCGCTGCGCTACGAGGTCCCGATCGTCGCGGTCTCCCACAGTGGCGAAACCCTGGCCAACGCCCACCGCGTCGCGGAGCTGGGCCTGGGCCGGCACATCCCGGTCACCGAGGCGAGCGGGCAGGCCATCTTCGACACGGTGGAGGCGATGGCGGCGGACGACTCGCTGACCGCCCGGCTCGCGCTGATGGCCAAGGAGATCGAGCAGGCGGGCGGCGCGGCCGCAGCCGCCGACGCCCTCGAAGCCCTGCTCCCCTAAGTAGTCTGCCGCGGCTGGTCGTGAGTGAGAAACAGGGTTAGAACACTGTTTCTCACTCACGAC
>NZ_JBFBAG010000046.1:0-95902 GCF_040682155.1 Amycolatopsis sp. NPDC051371 | reverse complement strand
AGGTGGGGTGGATCGCTGCGGCATCCGAGGGATAGCGATGCGCAAGCGTTCGACCCCGCCGCGGCAGACTGCTTAGGGGGTCAGGCGGAGCGGCGGAAGCCCCGCGTGGCGACGATCGCGCCGGTGAGGCCGATCAGGCCGGCCGCGCCCAGCGCCGCCAGGCCGCCGATCCCCACCGGGTTGCCCAGCGCCAGGTTGCGCGACGCGTCCACCGAGTAGGTCAGCGGGTTCACCGTCGCCACCGCGCGCAGCCAAGCCGGCAGCGAAGACAGCGGCACGTACGCCGAGGACGCGAACATCAGCGGGAACATCACCATCGACGTCACCCCCTGCATCACCTCGACGTTGCTGATCCAGACGCCGATCGCCATGAACATCCAGCTGAGCGACCAGCCCACCGCGATGCACATCAGCCACGCCAGCAGCACGCCGGTGAAGCCGCCGCCGGGCGAGAACCCGAACAGCGTCGCCGCCAGCACCAGCATGATCGCCAGCTGCAGCGCGTGCCGCACGACGTCGGCGAGGCTGCGGGCCACCAGCACCGACGCCGACGCGATCGGCAGTGTGCGGAACCGGGCCACGACGCCGTTGCGCATGTCGTCGAGCAGGCCGACGCCCGACTGCAGCGCCACCGACAGCGACCCCATCACCAGCACGGCGGGCATCAGGTAGTCGATGTAGGACACCCCGGCCGGGAACGAGCTGGTGCCGGCCAGGCTCGCGAACACCTGGCTGAACAGGATCAGCATGATGAGCGGCTGCAGCAGGCCCAGCAGCACCAGCGCGCGGGACGCCACGACCGCCCGCAGCGAGCGGCCGGTCAGGATGATGATCTGCATCGGCACGCTCGTGCCCCGCCAGGGACCGCCCGCGGCCGGACCGGACACAGTGGACCGGTCCGAAGGGGACAGTGTCGTCGGTGCGCTCATGGGTCAGTGCCTCTCGGTGTCGGTGTGGGAATCCCGTGGCCCGCCGGAGAGCGCGAGGTACACGTCGTCGAGCCGGGGGTCGACCAGCGCCAGCTCGACCGGCTCGACCGCGACGTCGTCGAGCGCCCGGACGACACGCACGAGGTCGGTGGACTTCTCCACCGGCACCGTCAGCGCGAGCCCGGCCAGTTCGTCCACTCCGGACACCCGCGGGTCCATCCCGGCGAGGCGCACCGCGTCCGCGGCGCGTTCGGCGTCGGCCGCGTCGGCCAGCGTGAGGGTGACCGTGCGCTTGCCGACCTGCGCCTTGAGCGAGGCGGAGGTGCCCGCGGCGATCACCTTTCCCTGGGCCAGCACGACGATCTTGTCGGCGAGCCGGTCGGCTTCGTCGAGCATCTGGGTGGTGAGCAGCACGGTCGAGCCGTCGCGCACGAGCTGTTCCACGATCTCCCACATGGCGATCCGGGCGGCCGGGTCGAGGCCCGTCGTCGGCTCGTCGAGGAAGATCACGTCGGGGTGGCCGACGAGACTGGCGGCCAGGTCGAGCCGCCGCCGCATGCCCCCGGAATACGTCTTCGCCGGGCGACCGGCCGCGTCGCGCAGGCCGAACGCGGTCAGCAGCTCGTCCGCGCGTTCCTTGGCCGCCTTGGTGGACGCGCCGAGCAGGCGGGCGATCAGGATCAGGTTGCGGAAGCCGGAAAGCTGCTCGTCCACCGACGCGAACTGGCCCGTGAGGCCGATGCGGCTGCGCAGGGCCACGGCGTCGCGCTGCACGTCCAGCGCGGCGACACTGGCGCGGCCGGAAGTCGGTGTCACCAAGGTGGTCAGCACGTTGACCAACGTGGTCTTGCCCGCGCCGTTGTGGCCCAGCAGCCCGCACACGGTGCCGCGCGGCACCTGCAGGCTGACGTCGTCGAGCGCGCGGACGTTGCCGAAGTTCTTCGTGACCCCTTCGACTTCGACCATGACGTCGGCGGTGGCGGCGACCGGCGCCGGCACCACGGGCAGCGTGCCGGTCACGGCGCGAACCTGCCGGAGATCGGGTGCACGATCAGGATCACGACCGGTTCCTCCAGTTCGCCGAATCGGACATGTCTACGGGTAGCACACGGCGAATCCCCTTTTCCCTGCTCACCGCGCGACCCGAGGGGTTCGCCTAGACATGGTTGACTGGCCGCCGGGCCCGACTAGCTTTCGAGACATGACTCCCCCGCCGGGAAGCCACGTCGCCTTCCTCACCTATCCCGCCCACGGGCACCTCAACCCGACGCTGCCCGTCGCGGCCGAGCTCGTGCGGCGCGGCCACCGGGTGAGCTACGTCGTGGCCGAGCAGTACGCCGATGCCGTGCGCGCCACGGGTGCCACCGTGCTGCCGTACGAGTCCCACGTGCCGAAGTCGTGGGACACCGTGGCGATCCCGGAAAAGATCACCGGTGACGTCGTCGCGGAGGCGGGTCTCGCCCAGGCGCTGGAAGGCTTCGCGCCGCTGCGGACCGCGCTCGGCGCCTTCGAGACCGACCGGCCGGACGTGTTCCTGTACGACGCTTTCGGTTACCCCACCGGACGTCTGCTGGCGCGCAAGTGGGAGATCCCGGCTCTCCTGCTCTGCTCGACGTTCGTCGCGAACGAGAAGTTTTCGCCGTACGCCTCGATGGCGGGCAAGGTCCCCGCGCCCGATCCGGCGCACCCCGCGCTGGCCAAGGCCGCGTCGGTCGTCGGGGACGTGCTCGCCGAGCACCTGCCCGGCACGTCCGCGGCCGAGTTCGCGGAAGCCCGCGAGGACACCAAACTCGTGTTCCTGCCCCGGGAGTTCCAGCCCGGCGGCGACACGTTCGACGACGGGTTCGCCTTCGTCGGGCCGTGCCTCGGCGACCGCGCGGGCGGCTGGACCCCGCCGGACGACCGGCCGGTGCTGCTGATCGCCATGGGCAGCTTCGGTTACCACCACCAGCGCGAGTTCTTCGCCTCGTGCCTCGAAGCGTTCGCCGGGTCGCCGTGGCACGTCGTCATGACGATCGGGCGCTTGGTCTCGCCGGCGGAGCTGGGCCCGGTGCCGCCGAACTTCGAGCTGCACCCGTGGGTGCCGCAGCCGGCCGTCCTGAGCCGGGCGAGCGGGTTCGTCTCGCACGCCGGCATGGGCAGCACCATGGAGTCGCTCGCCCTGGGCGTCCCGCCGGTGGTCGTGCCCCGCACGCTGGAGCAGGAGATCGTCGCCGACCGGCTCGCCGAGCTCGGTCTCGGGGTCCGGCTGAACCCGGACGACGTCGACGCGGCGTCGCTGTGGAAGGCCGTCACCGGACTCGCCGAGGATGCCGGCGCGCATGAGCGGGTGGCCCGGATGCGCGAGCACATCATCGACGCCGGGGGCGCCGCGGCGGCCGCCGACCGCGTCGAGGCCCGACTGACCTGGGAGTGATTTCCACGTGGACACCACCGAGCCGACCGCTGCCCCGGAAATCGCCCCGGACGGCGGCGCTTCCCTGCTCACCTGGCTGGAAAAGATGCGGGCCGACACGCCCGTCTGGCAGGACGAGGCCGGCGCCTGGCACGTCTTCCGGTCCGCCGACGTCCGCCGCGTCAGCACCGACGCGCAGCTGTTCTCTTCGGACACGACGCGCCTGACCTCGCCCGGTGACCAGGCGCCCCCGGGCACCCTGCTGGTCATCGACCCGCCCGAGCACCGCAAGCTGCGCCGCCTGGTCAGTCAGGCGTTCACGCCGAAGGTGGTCGCCGACCTCGCGCCGCGGATCACCGAGCTCACCCGGGAGCTGCTGGCCGCGGTCGAGCCGGGCGCGACGGCGTTCGACCTGGTCGACGTGCTGGCCTACCCGCTGCCGGTGATCGTCATCGCCGAGCTGCTGGGCGTGCCCGCCGGCGATCGCGCGCTGTTCCGGGGCTGGGCCGAGGCGCTGATGGCCCTGCAGGTCGACGACCCCAGCACCGGCGAGAAGCTGGCCATCGCGATCGAGGAGATGGAGGCGTACCTCAACGCCCAGATCGCCGACCGGCGTGCCCAGCCGCGGGACGACCTGCTGACGCGGCTGGTGGAGTCGTCGATCGACGGCGAGCGGCTGACCGACGAGGAGGTCGGCAACTTCACCGCGTTGCTGCTGCTCGCCGGGCACGTCACCACCACCATGCTGCTCGGCAACGTGCTGCTCTGCCTGGAGGACGCCCCCGGTGTCTACGAGCAGGTCCGGGCCGACCCGTCGCTGGTGGAGCCGCTGCTCGAGGAGGTGCTGCGGCTGCGGCCGCCGTTCCCCCGGGTGGTCCGGGTGACCACGGCCGACGCCGAGGTGGCCGGCACGGTGATCCCCGCCGACTCGATCGTCTGGGCCTGGGTGGTGTCGGCGAACTACGACGAGCGCGAGTTCACCGACCCCTGGCGGTTCGACCTGACCCGCAAGCCGAACGCGCACGCCGCGTTCGGGCACGGCATCCACTTCTGCCTGGGTGCGCCGCTGGCGCGGCTCGAGGGGCGGATCGCGCTGGAGCTGCTGTTCGAGCGCTTCGAGCACCTGCGGGTCGCCCCGGGTGCGGAGGTCCCGTTCCACGCCGGCGGCGTGTTCGGCGTCCAGCAGCTGCCGGTCACGACGACCGCCCGCTGACCGCCGGCCGGCGTCGCGCGAAACTGCTCCCGAGCGGAGGGTGAACGCGCCGTGGCGGGCCGGTACCGCACTACCGAAGGTGCGCCGCGGGGTGCCGTACCTCCGGCCGGGCGGACCCCAGTGTTAGCCCTCAACCCTCCGACCGGCATTGACGGGCCATACCCCGTTGGCTAGCGTACGAGACGTCGTTTGGTTTGTTTCCAACGAAACGGACCGAAGCGGACCTGTTCGGGTGGACTCGAGGATCCTTCTGGGGAAGGGCTCGAGGTTTCCGCTGGGGTGGTGTGAATAACCCATCCGGACAGGTGCCGTTGACCCTCTTGAGGGGAGCTCGGGGGTCGTTGACGCCTTTTGTCCGTGGACAATGCCTCGAAACGTAGAACGAATCTGGGGGTTCGAACTCGATGAACACGCGTGTCGATTCCTTGGTCGAGCGGCCGGCGGCGGTCCCGCACGGCCTCCCGGCCGTCGCCGAAAGACAGAACCAGAACGTCCCCGCCTTCGACCTGTCCGATGTCTGCATCGCGAATCTGGGACCCGACCTCCGGGTGATCGAGGCCAATGGCGATTTTCTCCGTCAGCTGGGCCGAACCGCGTCCGACGTTTTTGGACAGAGCTTTGTGGACTTCGTGCACCCGAGTGCCGAACAGTTCACCCTCCAGCAGCTGGCGCGGCTGAACGAAGGCCGCCGGGACCGCTTCAGCGCGCGTCTCGTGGGCGTGCGGCCCGCGCAGCCGGTGCTCTCCGGCGGGCTGACCGGCATCGCGGTGCGCAGCAAGTCCGGCCAGGTCACCACGATCGTCGTGCTGATCAAGCCGGACCGCGCCGCGGAGACCCCGCGGCCGGCGATCGAGAAGACCAAGCTCCTCAGCGAGCTGGACGCGAAGGTCCTCGAGGGCGTCGCAGCCGGGATTTCGACCGTGCAGCTGGCCTCGAAGCTGTACCTGAGCAGGCAGGGCATCGAGTACCACGTCGGCGCGATGCTGCGGCAGTTCAAGTCGCCGAACCGTTCGGCGCTGGTCTCGAAGGCGTACTCGCAGGGCATCCTGTGCATCGGCCAGTGGCCGCCGAAGGTCACCCCGCAGTACATCCGCTGAACGCTTTCCCCAGGGCCGGCCGGGCACGCCCGGGCGGGATCGATGTCCGGTTTGCACCGGTATCGACACCGCCCCGGCGTGCCCGGCCGGCCCTTTCCCGCGGGGTGGAAATCCCCTCGAATGCGGGTCGCGAAGGGTGCGCCCGGCAGTACCCTGCGCTATCCTTCTAACGCTGGGGTGGATTTTCTCAGCGGCCGACGCAAAGAAGGGATGAGGCGCAGTGGGTATTTTCGGAAAAAAGGAAGACGATTCCAAGAAGAAGCCTTCCGACTCCAAGGCGGACAACGCCAAAGCCGACGACGAAAAGAACCGCAAGCGCCGCAGCCGCCTTCTGGGCGGCGCGTACGGCGGCGGCAGCGGCGGCTGATCCGGCACGCACAGCCGACGAAGTGAATCGGGTGGGCCGAGGGAGACCTCGGACCACCCGATTCGCGTTTCCGGAGGTTTCGTACGAGATGTTCACGGACTGTTGGTCAGTTTCCACCCGCCGCGGCGTCTGGCTACTGTGCGGCAGCTGTGGTCATACCCGGAGTAGCCGGCGTGGGCGGTTCAGGGCTGGGTCCGGCGTGGTCCGTACGGGTGGGTGCGGGGTAGCCCGGGCGGGTCAGTGGCGGTCGTGCGGGCGAAGGTCATGAAAGGGTCGTTCACCTCGTCCGGCGAGGTGAACGACCCTTTCATGACGTCCGGACCGCCGCTCTCACCGACTGCCGCGCTCCTCCGGCGGCTGCCGCGGTGTCTTGAATGAGTCATTCAGGGCCTGGGAGGTCCTGAATGACTCATTCAGGACGTGGCGGCCGGTCGCGGCTTGCTCCGCCGGCGGGAAACTCGCCCCGGTGGAGTCCGCGGCGCCGGTGAAGCCGGCTTCGCACGCTCGGGAGGGTTTCGGGCCGCAGCAAGCCTGCCCGCCTAACCCGCCGCACCGCCGCACCGCCGCACCGCCGCACCGCCGCACCGCCGCACCGCCGCACCGCCGCACCGCCGCACCGCCGCACCGCCGCACCGCCGCACCGCCGCACCGACCATGCAAGCCTCGCCCATCGCACCCCGACGCCGCACCCGCGCACGCGAAAGGCCGCCGCCACCGAACCGCGTCCGGTGAAGGCGACCTGAGACCCGCCTGCCTCAGCCCCTGGGCACGACCGGCCCAGCCCACTCCGGCACATCCAGAATCTCGACGACCGCACCAGCCACACTGACCCCCGGCGCGATCCCGACCATCAGCACGTGATCCCCCGGCGCCAGCTGCCCCGTCCCGAGCATGTTCGCCAGCGACGCCACCTGGTCACTCGCCCCGAGGTGCCCCAGCCCGCGCCCGAAGTCCCAGTTGGACTTCTCCAGCGGGATGCCCAGCATCGCCAGCAACCCGTCCTCGACGTACTTGCGCGAGCCGTGGTTGTACGCGATGCGGCTGACCCCGTCGATGCCGATGCCCGCCTCGGCCAGCACCCGGTCGATCAGCTCCGAGCGCGTCTTCAGCAGGTTCAGGCCACTGTGGAGCATCGTGTCGCGGTTTTCGAACCCGAAGAAGTCGATGCGCTCGGCGAAGTCCATGAACCGGCCGATCGTCGCGCCCGGGGGGAACATCGGTTCGTCGCCGCGGTGCATGCCCTCCAGCTCCGGCACCGTGATCGAGTTAGCCGACTTCAACCGCGCGAAGCCGGATGTCGTGTTCAGGACCACCGCCGTCGCGCCGTCGCCGATGACGAAGTCCGGGCGCAGGCAACGCCAGCGGTTCACCAGCGGGGACGTCGAGTTGTCCGACGCGACCGTCATCGCGGTCCCGCCGCCGCGGGCGATCAGGTACGCCGACGCCAGCTCCAGCGCCCCGAACATGCCGTTGCAACCCTGGCGCAGCTGCGCCGCCAGCAGATCACCGCCGACCAGGTGCCGCTGCAGCCAGAACTGCGGGAACCAGCCGTCGGGGCCGGAGTGGTAATTGTCCGCGTACAGCAAAACGTCCAGCGCCTCCGGGTCGACGCCCGCCCGGGCCACGGCTTCCTGCCCCGCCCACAGCGCCATGTCCGGGGCCGGGGTCTCGCCAGCGCAGGCCGCGCCGGTCAGCCCGGACGTCTCGGCGTCCTCGGCGGTCATCCACCCCTGCTCGATCGCCGCCTCGACGCCGGTGGTCGGCGGCACGTACGTGCCGATCCCGCTGAGGTAGACCTCCGCCAGCTTCACTTCGCCTCCACTTTCGCTCGCAGCCACGACTCGACGGCGTCGGCCGCCCGGGTTTCCCCGCCGGCCAGCGCGACCTGCTCGCTCATCCACCGGACGCGCCGGGCGACCACGGGATCGGACGCGGTCGCGGTGACCGCTTCGAACAGTTCCGCCTCGGTGACGTCGGTGCGCGACACCACCCGGCCCAGCCCGAGGTCGGCGACCCGCGCCGCGGTCACCACCTGGTCGCTCTGGGACGGCGTCATCACCATCGGGACGCCGTAGTGCAGCGCCTCCATGGTGCTGCCGAGCCCTCCGTGGGTGACGAAAACCCGGGTGTGCGGCAGCAATGCCGCGTGCGCGACGAACGAGTGTGCCTCGATGTTGGCCGGCAACGGGCCCAGCTCAGCAGGGTCGACCCACCGGCCGAGCGTCAGCACGACGTGGTACGGCTGCCCGGTGAACGCGCGCACGCACTTGCGGAAGAAGCCGACCTGCTCCCGGCTGCGCGAGGTGCCCAGCGAAATCAGCACGAGCGGCAGGCCGTCCGCGGGCGGGGTCCACTCCCCCGGTGGCACCGTCCGGTCGAAACACGGTCCGATGAAGGCGAAGCGGTCGTCGAAGGTCTCGCCGCGAATCTGGAACGCCTTCGGCAGGTAGACGAGATGGTAACCGGGGTCGCCGCCACTGGTGTCCACATCGGACAGGCCGTGCTCGGCCAGCAACCGCCGGGTTTCCTCCACGAACGTCGTCAACGCGGGGTCGGTGAGGTCCGGTGGCCCGGCGGAGTCCGACTCGGCCTGCGCCTCGTTCAGGCGGAAGTGCTCGTTGGAGGCGAACTCCGGGCACGACTGCACCGTGGGCACCGACCACTTGCACGCGATCAGCCGCGCCGTCTCGGACGCCGCCAAGTCGTGGACGACCAGGTCCGGCGGGTCGTCGGCGAACCGTTGCATCGCCGCGGGAAGCGGCGCGAGGCCCTCGCCCATGAACGCCAGCATGGCCCGCAGCGCGTACCCCTCGGAGGCGGTGTCGCCCAGCCCGGTCGCCCACGGGAACGTCGAGGTGTAGGGCAGTACTTCGGCGCCGGTCGCCGCCACCGTCCCGGCGAACTCGTCCACCACGGCGAAGGTGACCCGGTGACCGCGGCGCACCAGCTCGGCGACGATCGGGAGGATCGGCGCGACGTGGGCGTACGCGGGGAAACTGAAGACGGCGATGTGCCTGCTCACCGCTGCATCGTCGGGCACCGGGACGCCGGGACGCACCGGCTACCACGCAAGTTCTGGCTATTTCCCCCCAAAACGGCTTTGAACGTTTCTACGCCGGGACGACTAGGGGGTTCCACAGAGTTTCCCGGCAAGATCCGTCACTCCCCCGCGGCGTACCTATCCTGCAGACGACCGTACGAGGGGGGTCTCAACAGCTGTTGCAAAGCAACGAAATGCACGTCATCGCGGGAAAGGGCAGACCGCGACCCTGGGGAAGGACCTTTCATGAAGACGAGCGTTGACGACCTGGCACTGTTCGGCGGCCCGATGGCCTTCGAAAAGACCTTGGTGGTGGGGAAGCCGAGCACCGGGGACCGGGCGAAGTTCTACGAGCGGCTCGAAGTGGCCCTCGACAGCGGGCGCCTCACGAGCGGCGGCCCGCTGGTCAAGGAGTTCGAAGCGCGGATCGCCGACCACGCCGGGGCGAAGCACTGCGTCGCCACCTGCAACGGGACGATCGCGCTCGAGGTGATGGCCCGGGCGGCCGGGCTGACCGGCGAAGTCATCATGCCGTCCATGACCTACGTCGCGACCGCGCACGCGATGCGCTACCTCGGCCTGACGCCGGTCTTCTGCGATCTCGACCCGGCCACCGGCTGCATCGACCCCGAGCAGGTCGAGCGCCTGATCACCGAGCGCACGACCGGGCTGGTCGGCGTGCACCTGTGGGGCCAGCCCGCCGCCGTCCAGGAGCTGGAGAAGATCGCCGAGCTGCACAATCTGACCCTCTTCTTCGACGCCGCGCACGGCATCGGCTGCAGCTTCGGCTCCCAGCCCCTCGGCGGGTTCGGCAAGGCCGAGATGTTCAGCTTCCACGCGGCGAAGGTCGTCACCACCTTCGAGGGTGGCGGGATCGTCACCAACGACGACGACTTCGCCCAGCTCGCGCGCTACACCCACAACTTCGGCTGGGGCGAGGAGCACGTCACCGAGTTCGCCGGCACCAACGCCAAGATGAGCGAGGCGTCGGCGGCCATGGGGCTGACCTCGCTCGACGCACTGCCCGCGACCATCGCCGCCAACCGCGCCCACTACGAGCAGTACACCGCGGAGCTGGACGGGCTGCCCGGCCTGGAGATGCACCGCTACGACGAAGAGAACCGCAACAGCTACCAGTACAACGTCGTCAAGGTCGACGAGGAGGTGTGCGGCCTGTCCCGTGACACCATCCTCGACCTGCTGCGCGCGGACAACGTGCTGGCGCAGCGCTACTTCTCCCCGTGTGTGCACGAGTGCGAGCCTTACCGGACCGAGCGTCCGGTGTCGCTGCCCGCCACCGACGCGTTCTCCGCGCGCGTGCTGACGCTGCCGACCGGACCTTCGGTCACGAGTGCGCAGGTCCGCGAGGTTTCGGCGATCGTGGCCTTCGCGATCGAGCACGCGCCCGAGATTCGCCGCCGCCTGGGTTAGAAGAGGTCGTGAGTGAGAAACAGTGTTCTAACCCTGTTTCTCACTCACGACCGTTCGGCGACCAGCTTCTCCAGATCCGCGACCAGCTCGGCCGGGGTCGGCTGGGCCAGCGCGAGGTCGCGCAGGCGACGCGCGTTGGCCGTGAACTCCGGTTCCCCGACCAGCCGGGCCACCGCGGACCGCAGGTCATCGGCGGTGAAACCGTTGTGGGTGAACAACAGTCCCGCGCCCTCGTCGACCAGGCGCTGGGGACGCAGGAGGTGGTCGGCGATCGGCGTGGTCACCGTCAGCTGCGGGACCCCGGCCACCAGCGCCGCGCCGTAGCTGCCGAAGCCGCCGTGGTGCACGATCGCCGCGCAGCTCGGCAGCACTGTGTGCAACGCGACCGACTCGACGACGCGGACGTTGCCGGGGACCTCGTCCAGCAGCTTCCGCTGCTCGGGCACCAGCGCGGCGATCACTTCGATGTCCAAAGTAGACAAAGCGGCCAGGATCTCGGGGATCGAAACGTAGTCGCCGCCGAACGCGTCCGTGTTGGACGAACCCAGCGTCAGGCATACCCGCGGCCGCGACGGCGGATCGCGCAGCCAGTCCCAGACGACCGCCCGGCCGTTGTAGGGCACGTGCCGCACCGGCAGCCGCCGGACGCCGGAGCGCGCGCCGAGCGACTCCGGCAGCGGGTCGATCGTCGCCTGGCCGGTGACCAGCTCCTCGTCGAAGTCCACCCCGTACGGCTGGCCGGTCAGCTCCAGCCAGTCGTAAAGCGGGTCTTCCTGCTCCTCGGCCGGCTGTGCGGCCATCACCTTCAGGAAGGTCGCGCGCATGGCGCACCAGACGTCGGCCCAGCACAGCTGCCGGACGTGCGCGGCGCCGCACGCCTTCGCCGCGATCGCCCCGGCGTAGGTCAGCGCGTCCCAGACGACCAAGTCGGGTTTCCACGACAAAGCGTGGGCGACCAGGTCCCCGACCATCTCGTCGTTGTAGATGGCGAACCCGGCCCACACGGTGAACGTGTAGCGCTGGTGGAGGGCCTCCCAGGTGTGCGACGCCGGGTCCGTGTCGTTCCAGTTCGCGATGTCGGCTTCCTGGGCGTCGCGGTTCTGCTTCATGCCCTCGTGCATCGTGTTGTCCACGCCGACCGGGACCGCGGTCAGCCCGGTGCCGGTGATGACGTCGGCGAACCCCGGCGACGCCGCCACCCGCACCTCGTGCCCGGCCGCGACGAGCGCCCAGGCGGCCGGGACCATGCAGTACAGGTGGGACTTCTCGTCCAGCGTCACGAACAACACGCGCACGGCAGGATGCCTTTCAGTGGTGGCCGGAGAACGTGCCCGCGAGCCGCGCGGAGATCAGCCGCAGCACTTCGGGCTGGTGGTCGGCGAGGAAGAAGTGCCCGCCGGCGAACACCTTCAGCTCGAACTCGCCGTCGGTGTGCTCCTGCCAGGCCCGTGCCTCGTCCAGCGTGGTCTTCGGGTCGGCGTCGCCGGTCAGCACGGTGATCGGCGTGGCGAGCTTCGGTCCCGGCTGCTTGACGTAGGTCTCCGCGGCCTTGTAGTCGTTTCGGATGGCGGGCAGAGCCATCCGCAGGATCTCTTCGTCACCCAGCACGGCCGCGTTGGTGCCGCCGAGCTTGCGCACTTCGGCGATCACGCCGTCGTCGTCGAGCAGGTGCACGGACTCGTCGCGGCGGCACGCGGGCGCCCGCCGGCCGGAGGCGAACAGGTGCAGCGGCGACACCCCCGCCTGCTCCAGCCGGGCGGCGACCTCGAACCCCAGCGTCGCGCCCATGCTGTGGCCGAACAGCGCGAACGGCCGCCGCGTCCGGTCCGCCAGCACCTCGGCGACCCGGTCCGCGAGCTCGGGCAGGGTGTCGATCCCGGGCTCCAGCCGGCGGTCCTGGCGGCCCGGGTACTGCACGGACAGGACCTCGACCGAGCGGCCGAGCCCGGCGGACATCGGGAAGTAGAAGCTGGCCGAGCCGCCCGCGTGCGGCAGGCAGAACAGCTGGACGGCGCCCTCGTCCGCGTCGTGGTAGCGGCGGAGCCAGAGCTCCGGGTTCTCAGTCATGCGTGAACTCCGTCTTCAGGGTGGTGCCGAGCCAGCCGCGCACGGTCTCGGCGGTGGTGGCGGCGTGGTCTTCGACCATGGTGAAGTGGTTGCCCGGCACGTCGACGACGAAGTCCGCGGTGGCCCAGTGCGTCTGCCACTCCTCGGGGGCCAGCCGCTCGTCGGCGACCGGCGGCTCGGACGAGCGGACCAGCAGGAGCGGCACCGAGAGCTTCGCGGGCGACCAGCCGGCCATGAGCCGGAAGTACCAGCTCATCGCCGACAGCCGGGCGACGTCCATCGGCGCGAACACCTCCTCGCGGTCGAACATGCCGCCGAACAGCTCGTCGCGGAACCGATCGAGGGGCGAGTCCTCGCGCGGCAGGTAGCTGTCGAGCAGCACGACGGCCAGTGGCGGGGTGCCCCGCTCTTCGAGGAGCTCGGCGGCGGCGTGCGCGAGCATCCCGCCCGAAGAGGATCCGAGCAGGACGAACGGCGCGCCGTCTGCGACGCGCAGCACCGAGTCCGCCTGCACCTCGGCGACCGCGCGGACGCTGTTCGGAAGTGCCTCGCCCTTGACGAACCCCGGCGCCGGCAGCGCGTGCACGTCGAGGTCACCGCGGAACGGCGAGGCGAACCGGGCGTACTGGTGCACCCCGGCCAGCGCCACGTACGAGCTGAAGCAGATGAGTTTCGGCGTGCGCTCCCCGGCCGCGAGCTGCACCGAGCCCGGCTGCTCGGCCAGGTCGGCGGCCGCGTCGAAGGTGGGCCGCAGCAGCGCCGCGTTCTGCAGCAGCTCGAAGCCCTCCTTCATCTTGCCGAGCTCGCAGGCCGTGCGGAACAAGGCGCTCAGCGTCTCCCCGGAGTCCACAGTGGACTTCTTCGGCGCCGCGGTCGCGCTGACGTTCAGCTCCGCCCGCAGGTGTGCGGCGAGGTCCGCCGGCGCTGGGAAGTCGAAGACCAGCGTCGGCGGCAGCCGCAGGCCGGTGGACGCGCCGAGGGCGTTGCGCAGCTCGACCGCGGTCAGCGAGTCGAAGCCGGCGATGAGGAACCCGACGTCCGGGCGCACAGCCTCGGGACCGGCGTGCCCCAGCACCGTGGCCGCGGTGACCCGGACCAGGTCCAGCAGCATCGCTTGCTGGTCCGGCTCCGGTTTCCCCGCCAGGGCGGTGCGCAGGGCGGCCTCGCCGGACACCGGAGCGGCAGCCGACGCGGCCCGCCTGGCCGGGCGCACCAGTCCTTTGAGGACGGAGGCGACCTGGTCGCCCAGCCCCGTCAGGTCCAGCTTCGCCGGGACCAGCGCGGGTTCGGCGAGCGCGGTGGCGGTGTCGAACAACGCCAGCCCCTGCTCGACCGGCAGCGCGTGGACGCCGCCGCGCGACATCCGTTTCCGGTCGGCGGAGTCGAGCGCGGAACTCATCCCGGTCTCCCACAGGCCCCAGGCCAGCGCTTGGGCGGGCAGGCCGCGGGCGGCCCGGTGGGCGGCGAGCGCGTCGAGGAAGGCGTTAGCCGCGGCGTAGTTGCCCTGCCCGGGTCCGCCGAAGGTGGCCGACACCGAGGAGAAGAGCACGAACGCCGAGAGGTTCCGGTCCGCGGTCAGCTCGTGCAGGTGCCAGGCGGCGTCGACCTTGGGCCGCAGCACGGCGTCCATCCGCTCGGGGGTGAGCGAGGACAGGACACCGTCGTCGAGCACGCCGGCCGCGTGCACGACCCCGGCCAGGTCGGGAACATCCGCGAGCAGCTCGGCGAGCGCGGCCCGGTCCGCGGTGTCGCAGGCGGCGAGGCGGACGTCGGCGCCGAGAGCGGTCAGCTCGGCCCGCAGTTCGGTGGCGCCGGACGCGTTACGGCTGGTCAGCACGAGCCGCCGGACGTCGTGCGAGGTGACCAGGTGGCGGGCCAGCACGCGGCCCAGGCTGCCGGTGGCGCCGGTGAGCAGCACCGTGCCGTCCGGCCCGAACGGGCGCTTGGCGGTGGCGGCTTCGGTGGTCGCCCGGGTCAGCCGGGCGGCGAGCAGCGCACCTTCGCGGACGGCGAGCTGCGGCTCGTCGGCGAGAACGGCCGACGGCAAAGCCGCGACGGACTCGTCGTGGTCGTCGAGGTCGATGAGCCGGACCCGGCCGGGGTGCTCGGACTGCGCCGAGCGGACCAGGCCCCACACCGGCGCGCACGCCAGGTCGGGGACGTCGTCGCCGGCCGTGGCGGCCACCGCGCCCCGGGTCACCACCACCAGGCGGGACGCGGCGAACCGTTCGTCGGCCAGCCACTCCTGCAGCAGGGAGAGCACGTCGTGCGCGGTCGCCCGGGCGACGTCCGGCAGTGCGCCCGCGGCCGGGGTGCGGACGGCCAGCACCGCTTCCGGCACGGCCATGCCGAGGCCGGTCGCGGCACCGAGCGCCGTCAGGTCCACATAGGACTCGCACGTGACGCCGGACGCGTCGAGCACCGGCCCGACCTTCAGTTCGTCCTCGCCGACGACGGCCCATCGCCGGGTGACGGCGTCGACCGGGGCCGGCGGGACCGGCCGCCAGTCGAGCCGGAACAACGATTCGTGCGCCTTCCGGACCGGGCGCACCGCACCGGCGACCAGCGGGCGCAGCACCAGCGCGTCGACAGACGCCACCGGACGGCCGGTGGGGTCGGCCAGGCTCAGCTTCACCGTGTCGTGGCCGTTCGGGGTCACCGTGACCCGGACCGCGGTGGCACCGCTCGCGTGCAGCGTCACCCCGCTCCAGGAGAACGGGAGGTAGTTGCGGCCCGCCCACTCGGCGACCGTGCCGAGCACGTGCAGCGACGCGTCCAGCAGGGCCGGGTGCAGGCCGGACCGGGCCGCGTCCGCGCGCTCCTCGGGCCGCAGCGCCACCTCGGCGTGCACCTCGTCGCCGAGCCGCCAGGCCGCGCGCAGCCCCTGGAAGGCCGGGCCGTAGCCGAACCCGCCGTCCGGGCCCTCGGTGTAGAGGCCGTCGAGGTCCAGGGGCTCGGCCCCGGCCGGCGGCCACTCCGTCAGGTCTTCGGGGACCGGACCGGGTTCGGCGGTCAGCCGGCCGCTGGCGTGCCGGGTCCAGGACTCGTCGTCGAGTCGCGAGTGGACGGTGACCGGGCGTATGCCTGTCTCGTCCGGCACACCGAGGACGACCTGCAGCTGGACGCCGTCGCGGGCGGGCAGCGGCAACGGCGTTTCGATGACCAGTTCGTCGATGCCTCCCGCGCCGACCTGCTCGGCCGCGCGCAGGACCAGTTCGACGAACCCGGTGCCGGGGAAGAGCGTGCTGCCCGCGACGACGTGGTCGGCGAGCCAGGGGTGGGTGCGCGGCGAGATCCGGCCCGTGCACACCACGGCGCCGTCCTCGGCGTTCGTGACCGACGCGCCCAGCAGCGGGTGGTCGGGGCGATCGAGGCCCGCCATCGTGACGTCGCCGGCCGGCGCGAGGGAGAACTCGGGCCAGAACCGCTCGTGCTGGAAGGCATACGTCGGCAGCTCGGACGGATCGCCGGGTCCTCCGAGGACAGTCGCCCAGTCCACGGTGGATCCGCTGACGTGTAATTTCGCCAGCGCCGCCAGCAGATCCTGAGGCTCGTCGCGGTCCTTGCGCAGCAGTGCGGTGACCAGCGCCTGGTCGTCCAGTGTGGACGCCGTCATCGCGGTGAGGACGCCGTCCGGGCCCAGCTCCGCGAACCGGGTCACGCCCAGCCCGGCGAGGGTGGTGACGGCGTCGGCGAACCGGACGGTCCCCCGGGCCTGGCGCAGCCAGTACTCCGGCGAGGTCAGCTCGGTAGCGGGCTCGCCGGTCAGCGTCGAGACGATCGGGATCGCCGGCGCGGCGAAGGTGACCCCGGCGAGAACCCGACCGAACTCGGCGAGCATCGCGTCCATGGCCGGCGAGTGGAAGGCGTGCGAGACGCGCAGCCGCCGGGTCTTGCGCCCGGCCCAGTGCCGTTCGACCGCCAGGACGCCGTCCTCGGGGCCGGAGATCACCACGGACGCCGGTCCGTTGACCGCGGCGAGTCCGACCCCCGCGGGCAGCGTCGGGACGATCTCGGCTTCGGTCGCCTCGATCGCGAGCATCGCGCCGCCGGTCGGGAGAGCCTGCATCAGGCGGCCTCGTGCGGCGACGACCGCGCAGGCGTCGGGCAGCGACCACACGCCCGCGACGTGCGCGGCGGCCAGCTCGCCGATCGAATGCCCGGCAAGCCGGTCCGGGCGGACGCCCCAGGATTCCAGGAGCCGGAAGAGGGCCACTTCGACCGCGAACAGCGCGGGCTGGGTGTAGCCGGTCTGGTCGAGCAGCTCGGAGTCGATGATCTCCGCGAGCGGCCGATCGAGGTGGGTGTCCAACTCGGCGCACACCTCGGCGAAGGCTTCGGCGAACACCGGGAACTCGCGGCGCAGCCCGGCACCCATGCCGAGCCGCTGCGCACCCTGGCCGGTGAAGAGGAACGCGGTGGCACCCTCGGCACGCACGCCGGTGGTGACGCCGGGCGCGGGACGGCCGGCGGCCACGGCGGCCAGCCCCCGCACCAGCTCCTCACGGTCGGTGCCCACGACAACCGCGCGGTGCGCGAAGGCCGTACGACCCGCCAGCGCGGCGCCGATCTCGGCGGGCTCGGCCGCGTGCGCCGCGACGTGGCTCAGCAGCCGCTCAGCCTGCGCGCGCAAGGCTTCCGGGGTGCGACCCGACACAGTCCAGGGCACCCAGCGCCCCAATGTGGCGTTCGGTGCGTCAGGCGCACCCAATGTGGCGTTCGGTGCGTCTGACGCACCCAATGCCACGTTGGGGCGCTCCGGTGCCTGCTCCAGGATGACGTGGGCGTTGGTGCCGCTCACCCCGAACGAAGAGACACCGGCGCGGCGCACACGGTCGTCGTCCGGCCACGGCACGGACTCCGCCAGCAGTCGCACGGAACCGCCGGACCAGTCCACATGCGACGAGGGCACGTCGGCGTGCAGGGTCTGCGGTAGCAGGCCGTGGCGCAGGGCCAGCACCATCTTGATGACCCCGGCGACACCGGCCGCCGCCTGCGTGTGGCCCACGTTGGACTTGATCGAACCGAGCCACAGCGGACGGTCACGATCCCGGCCGTAGGTGGCGATCAGCGCTTGGGCCTCGATGGGGTCACCCAGCGACGTGCCGGTCCCGTGTGCCTCGACGGCGTCCACATCGGACGGTTCGAGACCGGCGTTCGCCAGCGCCGCCCGGATCACGCGCTGCTGCGAAGGACCGTTCGGGGCGGTGAGGCCGTTCGACGCGCCGTCCTGGTTCACCGCGCTGCCGCGCACGACCGCGAGCACCGGGTGGCCGTTGCGGCGCGCGTCGGAAAGCCTTTCCAACACCAGCATTCCGGAGCCCTCGCCCCAGCCGGTGCCGTTCGCGTCGTCGGAGAACGCGCGGCACCGGCCGTCCGGCGACAGGCCCCGCTGCCGGCTGAACTCGACGAACGAGCCCGGCGTCGACAGCACGGTGACGCCACCGGCGAGCACGAGCGAGCACTCCCCGGTGCGCAGCGCCTGGATCGCCCAGTGCAATGCGACCAGCGATGACGAGCACGCCGTGTCCACGGTGACCGCCGGACCTTCGAGCCCGAGTGCGTAGGAGATCCGGCCCGAGAGCACGGACGCGGCGTTGCCGGTGCCGAGGTAGCCTTCGGCGCTCTTCGGCGACAGCGCGAGCAGGGCCGGGTAGTCCTGGCCGTTGGTCCCGGCGAACACGCCGACCGGCTGTCCCCGCAGCGACTCCGGGTCGATCCCCGCACGTTCGAGGGCTTCCCAGGACGTCTCGAGCAGCAGCCGCTGCTGTGGGTCCATGGCGAGGGCTTCCCGGGGCGAGATCCCGAAGAAGGCCGGGTCGAACAAGACGGCGTCGTCGAGGAAACCGCCTTCGCGGGCGTACGACGTGCCCTCGCTGTCGGGATCCGGGTCGTAGAGGGCGTCGAGGTCCCAGCCGCGGTCGGCCGGGAAGCCGCCGATCGCGTCGCGGCCCTCGGCGAGCAGCGTCCACAGCTCGTCCGGGGTGTGGACGCCGCCGGGGAACCGGCAAGCCATCGACACGATCGCGATCGGCTCGTCGTCGGTCCGGGTCGTGACGGAGACCGGCGCCGCCGTTCCGGTGTCGCCGGTCAGGTGCGCCGCCAAGGCCCTCGGAGTGGCGTAGTCGTAGATCAGCGTGGCGGGCAGCCGCTGCCCGGTGGTCGCGGCCAGCCGGTTCCGGAGTTCGACGGCGGTCAGCGAGTCGAAGCCGAGATCCTTGAACGCCTGGTCCGGCTCGACGGCCGCCGCGTTCGTGTACCCGAGCACCAGCGCCACGGCGGTGCGGACGACGTCGAGCACGTCGGCCGGCCGGTCCGCGGCCGGCTCGGCGACCGGTCGCGGCGGGACGAGCCCGGCGAACACCGGCGGCAGGGCCGGAGCGGCGCCGAGCACGGCGAAGTCGAACCGGATCGGCAGCACCGCGGGCTCCCCGGCGCGGCAGGCCGCGTCGAACAGCCGGAGACCTTCCCCGGTGGACAGCGGGATCATGCCGGTGGCGCCCAGTCGGCGCCGGTCGCGGTCCGCGAGGGTGCCGGTCATGCCGCCGGCCTGCTCCCAGAGCCCCCAGCCGAGCGAGAGCGCGGGCAGGCCGTGGTCGCGGCGGTGCCGGGCCAGCGCGTCGAGCCAGACGTTGGCCGCCGCGTAGTTCGCCTGCCCGGCCGGGCCGAGCGTGCCGGAGATCGAGGAGAACACGACGAACGCGGTCAGGTCGGCCTCGGCGGTCAGCTCATGCAGGTTCGTGACGGCGTCGATCTTGGGGCGCAGCACAGCGTCCAGGCGCTCGGGAGTCAGCGCGGAGACGACTCCGTCGTCGAGGACGCCGGCGACGTGGACGACGCCGGTCAACGGCCGGTCCGCCGGGATGTCCGCCAGCAGGGCGCCCAGGGCTGTCCGGTCGGCGGCGTCGCAGGCCGCGACGACCGGTTCGGCGCCGAGTTCGGTCAAATCCGCGATCAGCTCGGTCGCGCCGTCGGCGTCCGGGCCCCGACGGCTGGCCAGGAGCAGGTGCCGTACCCCGTACCGGGTGGCCAGGTGGCGGGCGACGAGTGCGCCCAGCGCCCCGGTGCCGCCGGTCACGAGCACCGTCCCATCCGGACCGAAGGACGCGGACGGTCCGGCTTCGGACGAGGTCAGCTTGGCCAGGCGCGCGGCCCGGATCTCGCCGTCGCGCAGCAGGAACTCGGGTTCGCCGGTGGCGAGCGCGGCGGGCAGCAGGCGCGCGGCCGCCAGGTCGTCGACGTCGGCGAGCACGAACCGGCCCGGGTTCTCGGCCGCCGCCGAGCGCACCAACCCCCACACGGGGGCCTGCGCGAGGTCCGCCACTCCGTCGGCGACGGCGGCGTTCCGCGTCAGCACGACCAGGGTGCGGCCGTCGAACCGCTCGTCGGCCAGCCACGACTGCACGAGCCGCAGCGCGCGACGAGCCGCCTCCCCCGGCGTGACACAGCGGAACGGGGCGACCAGGACGTCAGGCAGCGCGCCCGCTTCCGCGACGCTGTCGAGATCGGGGTGGCAAGCCAGCGCACCCAGCTCGGCGAACAGGGCGGCGCCGAGTTCGCGGTTGCCCGAGCCGAGCAGGGCCCACGCCGCGGGAACGGGCTGCCCCGCCGGGACGGGCACCCAGTCGAGCTTGAGCAGGCTGTCGCGGGTGGCGCCGCCGACCGGGCGGGGCAGCTCCGGCCAGTAGGTCTCGCGCTGGAACGCATAGGTCGGGAGTTCGCACGCCCGCGCGCCGGGAAACAGCTCGCCCCAGTTCGCCCGCGCGCCGCGGACGTACACCGTCGCGACGGCGGTCAGCGCGGTCCGGACCTCGTCGCGGTCCTTGCGCAGCAGTGAGGCGACGGTCGCGCCGGGCAGGCACTCCTCGGTCATCGCGGCGAGGACGCCGTGCGGGCCCAGCTCGAGGAACCGGGTGGTCCCGAGGTCCGCGAGCGCCGCGACGGCGGTGGCGAACCGGACGGGCTCCCGGACCTGGCGCACCCAGTAGTCCGGCGTGGCCAGCTCGTCGGTCACCGGCGCCCCGGTCACGGTCGAGACGATCGGGAGCCGCGGCCGGGCGTAGGTGATCCGCGCCGCGACCTGCGTGAACTCGGCCAGCATCGGGTCCATCAGCGGGGAGTGGAAGGCGTGGGAGACGGTGAGCCGCCGGGTCCGGCGGCCGAGGGCGGTGAAGTGCCGCTCGATCTCTCCCGCGGCCGTTTCGTCGCCGGACACCACGACGGAGTCCGGGCCGTTGACGGCCGCGAGCGAGACGGCGCCGGTCAGCAGCGGCGTCACCTCGTCTTCGCTGGCCTGGACGGCGACCATCGCCCCGCCGCTCGGCAGCGCCTGCATGAGCCGCCCGCGCGCCGCGACCAGCTCGGCGGCGGCGGCGAGGGAGAACACGCCCGCGACGTGCGCGGCGGCCAGCTCGCCGATCGAGTGCCCGGCGAGGTGGTCGGGCGTCACGCCCCAGGACTCCAGCAGGCGGAACAGCGCGACCTCGACCGCGAACAGCGCGGGCTGGGTGTAGGCCGTCTCGTCGAGGGTGTCACCGGACCA
This sequence comes from Amycolatopsis sp. NPDC051371, assembly GCF_040682155.1. Lineage (NCBI taxonomy): Bacteria > Bacillati > Actinomycetota > Actinomycetes > Pseudonocardiales > Pseudonocardiaceae > Amycolatopsis > Amycolatopsis sp. NPDC051371. Next base: position 74,821 of record NZ_JBFBAG010000046.1, on the reverse strand, counting down.
GATCACCGTCTTCAGTGGACGGTCGAGGTGCCGGTCGAACTCCGCGCAGATCTCGTCGAAAGCGTTTGCGTAGGCCGGGAAACGTTCGTGCAGCTCGCGTCCCATGCCGCCGCGTTGCGCGCCCTGGCCGGTGAACAGGAACGCGGTCAGCCCCTCGGCGACCGCGCCGCGGACGAGCCCGGGCACGTCGTCGCCCTTCGCGAGCGCGCGCACGCCGTCGGCCAGTTCGGCCGCGTCGCCGACCAGCACGGCCCGGTGTTCGAAGGCCGACCGGGTGGTGGCGAGCGCGAGCCCGATCCCGGCGGGGTCTCCGTCGACCGCGGCCAGCCGAGCGGCCTGGGCCCGGAGTGCGGCCTCCGACCGTCCGGAAAGGACCCACGGCACGACCGACGGTGTGGTTTCGCCTTGTGGTGCGGCTTCTTCGGCCGGGGGTGCGGCCAGGAGCACGTGTGCGTTGGTGCCGCTCACCCCGAACGCCGAGACGCCCGCGTGGCGCACCCGTCCGTCTTCCGGCCACGGGACCGGTTCGGTCAGCACGCGGACGTCGCCGGCCGACCAGTCCACTCGCGACGTCGGCTGGTCGACGTGCAGGGTCTTGGGCAGGACGCCGTTGCGCAACGCGAGGGTCATCTTGATGATCCCGGCCACGCCGGCGGCAGCCTGGGTGTGCCCGAGGTTCGACTTGATCGACCCGAGCCAGAGCGGGCGACCGGCCGGCCGGTGCTCGCCGTAGGTGGACAGCAGGGCCTGCGCCTCGATCGGGTCGCCCAGGCTCGTCCCCGTACCGTGCGCTTCGACGGCGTCCACATCGGACGGTGACAGGCCCGCGTCGGCGAGCGCGGCGCGGATGACGCGTTGCTGCGACGGGCCGTTCGGGGCGGTGAGCCCGTTCGACGCGCCGTCGGAGTTGATCGCCGAGCCCGCGACGAGCGCGAGCACGGGGTGGCCGTTGCGCCGGGCGTCGGACAGCCGTTCCAGCAGCACGACGCCGGCGCCCTCGCCCCAGCCCGTGCCGTCCGCACCGTCGGCGAACGCCTTGCACCGGCCGTCCGCGGCCAAGCCCTGCTGCCGGCTGAAGCCGATGAACGCCCCGGGCGTCGTCATGACCGTGACGCCGCCGGCGAGCGCCAGCCCGCACTCCCCCTCGCGCAGCGCGTGCGCCGCCCAGTGCAGCGCGACCAGCGAGGACGAGCACGCCGTGTCGACGGTGACGGCCGGGCCCTCCAGGCCGAGCACGTAGGAGATCCGTCCGGAAAGGACACTCGCCGCGTTGCCCGTGCTCTCGTAGCCGTCGCCGACGCCGGGCGCGAGGCTGAGCAGGCCCGGGTAGTCCTGTCCGTTGGTCCCGGCGAACACGCCGACCGCCTCGCCCCGCAGGGACGCCGGGTCGATCCCGGCGCGTTCGACGGCTTCCCACGACGTCTCGAGCAGCAGCCGCTGCTGCGGGTCCATCGCCAGGGCTTCCCGCGGTGAGATGCCGAAGAAGGCCGCGTCGAACGCACCCGCGTCACGGACGAACCCGCCCTGGTCGACGTAGCTCGTACCGGGGTGCTCCGGGTCCGGGTGGTAGACGGCGTCGAGGTCCCAGCCGCGGTCGTCCGGGAAGTCCGTCAGCGTGTCGGTGCCGGCTTCGAGCACCCGCCAGAGGTCCTCGGGCGTCTCGACGCCGCCGGGGAACCGGCAGGCCATCGCCACGATGGCGATCGGCTCGGACGTCGCGGATTCGGCCTCCCGCAGACGTTCCCGGGTCTCGTGCAGGTCGGCGGTGACCTTGCGCAGGTACCCGAGCAGCTTCTCCTCGTTCACGTCGCACCCCGCCCGCCGGCGAACCCGCGCGTCACGCGAGTCCCAGCTCGTTGTCGATGAAGTCGAAGATCTCGGTTTCGCTGGCCGTCTCGAGCTTCTGCCGCGTGTCTTCCGCCGGGCCGGTGCCCAGCCGGCCCAGCAGTGCCTGCAGCCGGGCGGTGACCCGGGTGCCGGCGAGCTGCTCGGCGGTCAGTGCGGCGAAGGCCGCCTCGATCCGGTCCAGCTCGGCTTCGGCCGCCGCGGCCGGGTCGGCCGGACCCAGCTCGCGGCCGAGGTGCCGGGCCAGCGCCGCCGGGGTGGCGTAGTCGAACCCGAGCGTCGCGGGCAGCGACAGACCGGTGACGGCGGCGAGCCCGTTGCGCAGCTCGACCGCGGTGAGCGAGTCGAGGCCCAGCTCCTTGAACGCGAGTCCGGGGTCCACTGTGGACGGGCTCGCGTACCCGAGCACAGCAGCGACCTCGGCGCGCACCAGGTCGAGCAGCGCGCGCTCTCGTTCGGGCCCGGTCAGCGTGTCGAGTTTCGCCCGGAGGTCCGGCTTCTCCACCGTGGTGAGCGCGCGCCGCGCCTCGGGGAGGTCGTCGAGCAGCCGCGCGGTGGGGACGGTGGTGGCGAACACGGCCCAGTCGACGTCGGCCACGGCGACGACGGGCTCATTTCCGCTCATGGCTTTGCGCAGGGCCGCGGTGGCCAGGTCCGGAGCCAGTGGGCGGATCCCGCCGCGTTCGGAGCGGGCGCTGTTTCCGGCCGCCATGCCCGCGCCCGCCCACGGGCCCCAGGCGATCGAGGTGGCGGGCAGGCCGAGGCCGGCCCGGTGCTCGGCGAGCGCGTCCAGCACGGCGTTGGCCGCGACGTAGTTGCCCTGCCCGGCGGCGCCGAGGGTGGCGGCCAGGGAGGAGAACAGCACGAACGCCGACAGGTCGCGATCGCGCGTCAGCTCGTCCAGGTTGACCGCGGAGTCCACTTTGGACCTCAGGACGGTCGCGAGCCGCTGCGGCGTCAAGGAGTCCAGGACGCCGTCGTCGAGGACACCGGCGGCGTGCACGACGGCGTCGAGGTCGGGCTGCGAGTCGAGGAGTTCGGCGGCGGCGTCCCGGTCGGCGAAGTCGCAGGCGGCGATCGTCACCTTGGCACCCAGCGCGCTGAGCTCGGCTTCCAGCTCGGCGGCCCCGGGCGCGGCGGGTCCGCGCCGGCCGGCGAGCACGACGTGCGGCGCACCGGTGCGCGCCAGCCACCGGGCGACCTCGGCGCCCAGCGCACCGGTGCCGCCGGTGACCAGCACCGGCCCAGTCGGGGTCCAGGGCTCGGCGTGCTCCTCGACGGGGGCGCGCACGAGCCGCCGTGCGAAGGTTCCGCCCGGGCGGATCGCGAGCTGGTTCTCACCGGAGGTGCCGGAGAGGGCGGCGATCAGCCGGGTCAGCTCGGGTTCACCGGGCTCGGCGGGCAGGTCCGCGAGGCCGCCCCAGCGGTCGGGGTGCTCCAGTGCGGCGGTCCGCCCGAGGCCCCAGATCCCGGCGGACAGCGGCTGAGCGGGAGTCTCGGACTCGACGGCGACGGCGCCGGTGGTGACCGACCACAGCGGCGCGTCGAGGCCCGCGTCGCCGAGGGCTTGGAGGAGGGTGGTGCTCAGCGCGAGGCCGAGCGGCACAGACGGCTGGCCCGGCGTTGCGTGGACAGCGAGGCCGAGCAACGAGAGAACGCCGACGACCTGTCCGACGCCGAGCAGCTCGGCGGCGACAGCCTCGCGATCGGGCTCGCTCAGCGTCACCCGGACCACTTCGGCACCCGCCTCAGCCAGCGCCGGGAATACCACTTTGACCAGCGGCTCCTTCTCATACCCTGCCGGAACCACCACGAGCCGGCGACCCGGCAGCCGCACCCGGGGCTGGTCCGGGATCGGGCGCCACGACACTCGGTACTGCTTGTTGTCCGCCGGCGCCGCGACCGGAACCAGCGGCTCCGGCCAGAACACCTGACGCTCGAACGGGTAGGTCGGCAGCGCGATGTTCCGGTTGCCGGAGACCAACGGCGCCCAGTCCACGGCGGCCCCGCTGACGTGTAGCGAAGCCAGCGCCAGCAGCGCCGTCGAGACCTCCGGGCGGTCCTTGCGCAGCATCGGGGTGGCCCCCGTCAGCGCGCTCAGCGTCCCGTCCGGGCCCAGCTCGACCAGCCGCGTCACCCCGGCCTCGCGCAGCGTCTCGACAGCCAGAGCGAACCGCACCGGCTCGCGCACCTGCCGCACCCAGTACTCCGGATCCGTCAAGTCGGCGGTCCCGGTCACCGTGGACACGACGGGGATGCGCGGCCCGGCATAGCCGATCCCGCGCGCCACCTCGGCGAACTCCTCGAGCATCGCGTCCATATGTGCCGAGTGAAACGCATGCGAGACCCGCAAATCCCTAGACTTCACGCCGCGCGCGGTCAGCTCGGCGGCGATCTCGGCCAACACCTCGGCGTCGCCGGAGAGCACCGTGGCCAGGGGCCCGTTCACCGCGGCCAGGTCCGCGCGGCCCGCGGCGACCTCGAGGACGTCCTGCTCGGCGGCCTGCACGGCGAGCATCGCGCCCCCGCCGGGCAGCGCCTGCATGAGGCTCGCCCGCGCGGCGACCAGCTTGCCGGCGTCCGCCAGCGAGAACACCCCGGCGACGTGCGCCGCCGCCAGCTCGCCGATCGAATGGCCGGCCAGGTAGTCCGGCTTGACGCCCCACGACTCCAGCAGCCGGAACAGCGCGACCTCGATCGCGAACAACGCGGGCTGCGTGTAGCCGGTCTGGTCGAGCGCCACCGCGTCACCGAACACGACCTCACGCAACGGCCGATCCAGCGAAGGGTCGAGGACCGCGCACACCGCGTCGAACGCGTCCGCGAACACCGGGAACCGCGCGTACAGCTCGGCCCCCATCCCGACACGCTGCGACCCCTGTCCGGCGAACAGCAGTGCCGTCGCCCCGTCGGCGACGTGTCCGGCGACCACGCCGGGGTGCTTCGCGCCCGAGGCGACGGCGGCCAGCCCGGCGAGCAGGTCGGCGCCCGTCACGACCGCCCGGTGGTCGAACACCGCCCGGGCGGCCAGCGAACGGGCGACATCCGCCGGGGCGACGTCCGAGGCTGAGACGAACTCCGCCAGCCGCCGGGCCTGCTCGCGCAGTACCGCCTCCGACCGGCCCGACAGCGTCCAGACGACGTCCGCGGCGGGCGCGTCCACCACTTCGGAGGCAGGCGGCTGTTCGAGGATGACGTGCGCGTTGGTGCCGCTGAAGCCGAAGGACGACACGCCCGCCCGCCGCGGCCGCTCCGAAAGCGGCCACGGGGTGGTCGAAGTCAGCAGTGCCACCGCGCCGCTGTCCCAGTCGACGTGCCGCGACGGCCGGTCCGCGTGCAGCGTCTTCGGCAGCACGCCGTGCTCGAGCGCGAGGATCATCTTGATGACGCCGGCGATCCCGGCCGCCGCCTGCGTGTGCCCGATGTTGGACTTCAGCGACCCCAGCCACAACGGCTGCTCGCGGTCCCGGCCGTAGGTCGCCAGCAACGCCTGCGCCTCGATGGGGTCGCCCAGGGCGGTGCCGGTCCCGTGCGCTTCCACGACGTCCACATCGGACGGTGTCAGGCCCGCGTTCACCAGTGCCGCCCGGATCACCCGCTGCTGTGAGGGACCGTTCGGCGCGGTGAGGCCATTCGACGCGCCGTCTTGGTTCATTGCCGAGCCGCGCAGCACCGCGAGCACCGGGTGCCCGAGCCGCCGCGCGTCCGAGAGCCGTTCGACCAGCACGACGCCGGCGCCCTCGCCCCAGCCCGTGCCGTCCGCCTCCTCGGCGAAGGCCTTGCACCGGCCGTCCGCCGCGAGGCCGCCCTGGCGGGAGAACTCGACGAACGCGCCGGGCGTCGCCATCACCGTCACGCCGCCGGCCAGCGCCATCGCGCACTCGCCCGAGCGCACCGACTGCGCGGCCAGGTGCAGTGCCACCAGCGACGCCGAGCACGCCGTGTCCACGGTCACCGCCGGGCCGCCGAGGCCCAGCACGTACGACACCCGGCCCGAGACGACCGAAGCAGCGTTGCCGGTGCCGACGAACCCGCCGAAGTCCTCGCCCGAGCCCGCGAGCACCGCCGGGTAGTCCTGCCCGTTGGTGCCGAGGAACACCCCGACGTCCGGGCCGCCGGCCGGGTCGACCCCGGCGCGTTCGAGGGTCTCCCAAGCGGTTTCCAGGACGAGCCGCTGCTGCGGGTCCATCGCCAGCGCCTCGCGCGGCGAGATGCCGAAGAAGGCCGGGTCGAACTCCGTGACACCATCGACGAACGCGCCACCACCCGTGACGACCCCGGCCGCCGCGAGGCCCGCGAGGTCCCAGTGCCGGTCGACGGGGAAGCCCGAAACCGCGTCGCCGCCGGACAGCAGCAGTTCCCACAGGTCTTCCGGGGTGCGCACTCCGCCGGGGAAGCGGCAGCCCATGGCCACGACGACGATCGGGTCCTCTGTTGACGCCACCGCCCGCTCGACGGCCGGTGCTTCGTCCGTCGTGCCCGCGAGGTGCGCGGCCAGGTCGGCGGCCGTCGGGTAGTCGTAGATCAGCGTCGCGGGCAGCTCGGTCCCGGTGGCCGCGCCGAGCCGGTTGCGCAGTTCGACGGCGGTCAGCGAGTCGAACCCGAGATCCTTGAACGACTTGTCCGCGGCGACCTCTTCGGTGTAGCCGAGCACCGCGGCGACCTGGCGCCGCACCACGGTCAACATGTCCACCGTGTCCATATCGGACAGCTCCACCACCGGAGCACCGGCCGCCTCGGGAAGCTCGCTCAGCAGGCGGCTCGGTCGCACGGCGGTGAGCGCGGGACCGTAGACCGCCCAGTCGACGTCGGCGAGCGCGACCGCGACGTCGCCGGCGCCCAGTGCCCGGTCGAGCGCGGACAGGGCGAGTTCCGGGCCGAGGGGCGTGAGGCCGCCGCGGCGCAGCCGGTCGCGGACCGCCTCGTCCGCGGCCATTCCGGCGTCGGCCCACGGTCCCCAGGCCAGCGAGGTCGCCGGAAGCCCGCGCGATCGCCGATACGCGGCCAGCGCGTCGAGGTAGGCGTTCGCCGCCGCATAGTTGCCCTGTCCGGCCGAACCGACCGTGCCGGCGAGCGAGGAGAACAGCACGAACGCCGACAGGTCGCGGTCCGCGGTGGCCTCGTGGAGGACCCGGGCGGAGGTCGCCTTGGCGCGCAGCACCCGGTCGAGCTTTTCGGGGGTGAGCCCGTCGAGGACGCCGTCGTCGAGGACCCCGGCCGCGTGCACGACGACGCTCAGGTCCGGCAGGGAGTCCACCAGCGCGGCGACGGCGGCCGGGTCGGTGAAATCGCAGGCCACGACCGTGATCTCGGGCCTGGCCGGTTCGGTCGCCGCCGGTCCGCGACGGCTGGCCAGCACGACGCGCGACGCGCCGCGCTCGACCGCCCAGCGCGCCAGGTGGCCGCCGAGCGCACCGGTGCCGCCGGTGATCAGTACCGTCCCCGTGACCGTCCACGGGGGACAGTCGCCGATAAGCGGCGCTCGCACGAACCGCCGGGCGAAGACGCCGGAGGGCCGGATGGCGACCTCGTCCTCGGCGCCGTCGGCGAGCACGCCGCACAGCCGGTCGAGGCCGCGTTCGTCGAGCTGTGCGGGCAGGTCGGCCAAACCGCCCCACCGGCGCGGGTGTTCCACCGCGGCCGACCGGCCGAGGCCCCACACCTGAGCCTGCTCCGGGTGCGTGAGCGGATCGGATCGACCGGTGGAGACCGCGCCCCGGGTCGCGCACCACAGCGGCGCGGACCAGCCCAGCGCGCCGAGGATCTGCACCAGCGTGAGCGTGTCCGCCACGGCCAGCAGCGAAAGGATCCCGGCGGGTTCGTCTCCCGGCAGGGCGGCGCCGGCCGGGACGTGCAGCACGTCCGCGCCCCGGTCGCGCAGGCCCTCGACCACGTCGTCGGCACCTTCGCCCACCACGAGCCAGCGCCCGGACAGCCGGGTCGCGGTGGTCCCGGTGACCGGCCGCCAGCCGATCCGGTACCGCCAATTGTCCGCTGTAGACTGATCGTGCGCACGACGGCGCCACGCGGCCAGCGCCGGGAGGACATCGCTCAACGGCGTCTCCGACGGCACCTCGAGAGCGCTCGTCACGGCGACGAGGTCCTCGCGCTCGACCGCCGACCAGAACTGCTCGGCGCCGGTGTCCACGACCTCGGAAGACTCCGGCGAGGTGAGCCAGAAGCGCTCGCGCTGGAAGGCATAAGTCGGCAACTCGACCCGTCGGGCGCCGCCGAGCAAGGGCGTCCAGGCGGGCGCTCCGCCCCGCACGTACAGCTCGGCCAACGCGGCCAAGACCGACTCCCGCTCGTCGCGCCCGGCACGCAGCATCGCCACGACCGGCACACCCGCCATCCCGGCGAGGGTCCCGTCCGGGCCGACCTCGACGAACCGCGCGGCGCCCCGGGCTTCCAGGGCCGCCACGCGGTCGGCGAACCGGACCGGCTCGCGCACGTGCCGCACCCAGTACTCCGGGTCGGTCAGGTCGGCGGCTTCGCCGGTGACGATCGGGATCTTCGGCGCCGAGAACGTCAACCCGGACACCACCTGGCGGAACTCGTCCAGCATCGGGTCCATCAGCACCGAGTGGAAGGCGTGCGACACGGAGAGCCGCTTGGTCTTGCGCCCACGGGAAGCCAGTTCGGCCGCCGCCGCGAGGACGGCGTCCTCGTCGCCGGACAACACGACGGAGTCGGGCGCGTTGACGGCGGCCAAGTTCACTCGCTCGCCCAGCAGCGGGGTGACCTCGCCTTCGGTCGCTTGCACGGCGACCATCGCCCCGCCGGCGGGGAGAGACTGCATCAGCCGGGCGCGCGCCGCGACCAGCTTGCACGCGTCGGCCAGCGAGAGGATTCCGGCAACGTGCGCCGCGGCCAGCTCGCCGATGGAGTGCCCGGCCAGGAAGTCCGGCTTCACGCCCCAGGACTCGAGGAGCCGGAACAACGCGACTTCGACGGCGAACAGCGCGGGCTGCGTGTAGCCCGTGTCGTTCAGGGACTCGCCTGAGATCGCTTCGGCCAGAGGAAAGTCGAAGCCTGCGCACACCGCGTCGAACGCTTCGGCGAACACCGGGAACTCACGACGCAGTCCGGCACCCATGCCGATCCGCTGAGAACCCTGGCCGGAGAACAGGAACGCGATCTTGCCGGCCTTCCCCGCCACACCGTCCACAAGGGACGGGGAAGGCTCGCCGGCAGTGAGAGCGTCCAGGGCCGTCGCCGCCCCGGCAGCGTCGGCGGCCAGCACGACCGCCCGGTGCTCGAACGCCGACCGTCCCGTGACCAGCGACAACGCGGTGTCCGCGAGCGGCTGGCCCGCCGCCAGGTGTTCCCGCAGCCGGGCGGCCTGTTCGCGCAGAGCTTCGCGGGAGCGCGCCGAGAGCGCGAGCGGAACCAGCCCGCCGACCGTGGTCGCCGCGGCCGGCGCGGCGTCGTAACTCTCCAGGACCACGTGCGCGTTGGTCCCGCTGATGCCGAACGACGACACGCCGGCGCGGCGCGGGGTCTCCCCCGCCGGCCACTCGACGTTGTCGGTGAGCAGTTCGACGGCTCCGGCCGTCCAGTCGATGTGCGGGGACGGCGAGTCGACGTGCACCGTGCGCGGCAGCAGCCCGTGCTGCATGGCCAGCACCATCTTGATCACGCCGGCCACGCCCGCGGCGGCCTGGGTGTGACCGATGTTGGACTTCACCGAGCCGAGCCACAGCGGCCGGTCGCGGTCCTGGCCGTAGGTCGCCAGCAGCGCGTGCGCCTCGATCGGATCGCCCAGCGTGGTGCCGGTGCCGTGCGCCTCCACGGCGTCCACATCGGACGGTGTGAGCCCGCCGCTCGCCAGTGCGGCCTGGATGGCCTGCTGCTGCGCCGGGCCGTTGGGGGCGGTGAGGCCGTTGGACGCGCCGTCGGAGTTGACCGCGGACCCGCGGACCACGGCCAGCACCGGGTGCCCGTTCGCCAGGGCGTCCGACAGCTTCTCGACCAGGACAAGACCGACGCCCTCGGACCAGCCGGTGCCGTCGGCCGCGGCCGCGAACGGCTTGCAGCGGCCGTCGGGCGCGAGCCCGCGCTGACGGCTGAACTCCAGGAACATGCCGGGCGTCGACATCACCGTCACGCCGCCGACGAGCGCCAGCGAGCACTCGCCGCGCCGCAGCGCCTGGGCGGCCCAGTGCAGCGCGACCAGCGAAGACGAGCACGCGGTGTCCACGGTGACTGCCGGGCCCTTGAGCCCGAGCTGGTAGGCGACCCGGCCGGAGATCACCGCGGTCGAGTTGCCGGTGAGCAGGTACCCTTCTACGCCGTCCGGCAGCGCGGTCAGTCCGGAGCCGTAGCCGGTGGACGTGCCGCCGACGAAGACTCCCGCCTTCGTGCCGCGCAGCGAAAGCGGGTCGATCCCGGCGCGTTCGATGGTCTCCCACGCCGTTTCGAGCAGCAGCCGCTGCTGCGGGTCGGTGGCCAGCGCCTCGCGGGGGCTCATCCCGAAGAAGCCGGGGTCGAACTCCGCCGCGTCGTAGACGAACCCGCCCTCGCGGACGTAGCTGCTGCCCGCCTGGTCGGCGTCGCCGGAGTACAGCGCCGCCGGCCAGCCGCGGTCGGTGGGGAAGCCCGCCATGCCGTCGCCGCCGGCGGCCAGCAGCTGCCACAGCTGCTCGGGGGTGCGCACGCCGCCGGGGAAGCGGCAGCCCATGCCGATCACCGCGACCGGTTCGGCGTCCCGGTCCTCGACCTCGCGCAACCGCTGGTTCGCCGTCCTCAGGTCGGTGGTGACCTTCTTGAGGTAGTCGAGCAGCTTCTTCTCGTTGTCGGAGGTCACGCCCCGAACTCCTTGTCGATCAGGTCGAACAGCTCGTCGGCGGACGCGGCCGCGACGTCGTCCGATTGCGGTTCTTCGGGGGTGGTGCCGGTCCACCACGCGAGGAGGCTCTGGAGCCGCTCGGTGATCTCGTCGCGGCCTTCGTAGCCCTCGGGCAGAGCTTCGAGCAAACCACGCAGGCCGTCGACCAGGCCGTTCGCCGAAGGTGCGGGCGGCGCGATGTCTTCGAGCAGGTAGCCCGCCAGCTCGGCGACCGTCGGGTAGTCGAACACCAGCGTCGCGGGCAGCCGCTTCCCGGCGACCGCGCCGAGCCGGTTGCGCAGCTCGACGGCGGTGAGCGAGTCGAAGCCCAGTTCGCTGAACGCCTTGCCGGGGTCGATGTCCACTGTGGACGCATGACCCAGCACCGCGGCGACTTGACCGGTCACCAGGTCCACCACCAAGTCCTCGCGGTCGGCGACCGGCGTCGCGGCCAGCCGTTCGGCCAGGCCCACGGGCTCGGCCTTCGCCACGGACGCCGCCGCGCGCCGCGCCGGGGCGGTGACGAGCCCCCGGAACAGCGGGGCCACCGCGCCCGAGGACGCCAGCGCGGCCGTGTCGACGCGCATCGGCACCACGGCCGCCTCGCCGGAGGCCACGCCCGCGTCGAGCAGGGCGAGGCCGAGTTCGGCGGACAGCGGCAGCAGACCCGCACGAGCCATCCGGCCGAGGTCCGCCTCGGTCAGGCCGCTGGTCATCCCGACGGCGGCCGACCACGGGCCCCACGCCAGGGCCACCGCGGGCAGCCCGAGGGCGTGCCGGTGGGTGGCGAAGGCGTCGACGAAGGCGTTCGCGGCCGCGTAGTTCGCCTGTCCCGCGCCGCCGAAGAGCCCGGCGGCGCCGGAGAACAGCACGAACGCGGTGAGGTCGGCGTGGCGCGTCAGCTCGTCGAGGTGCACGGCGGCGTCGACCTTGGGCCGCAGCACCTTGTTGAGGCGGGCCGCGTCCAGCGAGCCGACGACGCCGTCATCGAGTACCCCGGCGGTGTGCATGACCGCCCGCAGCGGGTGTTCCGCGGGGATCCCGGCGAGCAGCTCGGCCAAGGCGTCGCGGTCGGCCGCGTCGCACGCCGCCACGGTGACGGTCGCGCCCAGCCCGGTCAGCTCGTCCCGCAGCTCCGCCGCCCCGTCGGCCGCGAGACCGCGACGGCTGGTGAGCAGCAGGTGCCGCGCGCCGTGCTCGGTGACCAGGTGCCGGGCCAGCAGCCCGCCGAGGCCGCCGGTGCCGCCGGTGATCAGGACTGTGCCCTCGGGGTCGAGCGGCGCCGGCACGGTCAGCACGACCTTGCCGACGTGCTTGGCCTGCTGGAGGTGCTTGAACGCCGCCGGCGCGCGGTGGACGTCCCAGGCGGTGACCGGGGTCGGCCGCAGCACCCCGCGGCCGAGCAGGTCGAGGATCTCCCGCAGCATCTCGGCGATGCGGTCGGGCCCGGCCTCGATGAGGTCGAACGCCTGGTACGCGACGCCCGGGTGGGCGGCTGCGACGTCGGCGGGGACCCGGACGTCGGTCTTGCCCATCTCGAGGAACCGGCCGCCGCGTGGCAGCAGCCGCAGCGACGCGTCGACGAAGTCCCCGGCCAGGGAGTCGAGCACGACGTCGACACCACGGCCCTCAGTGGCCGCGAGGAACCGCTCCTCGAAGTCGAGTGTCCGCGAGGAGGCGATCCGGTCGTCGGCGAGGCCGTGCTCGCGCAGCGCGCCCCACTTGCCGGCGCCCGCGGTGCCGAACACGTCGGCGCCGAGGTGCTTCGCGAGCTGGACGGCGGCCATGCCGACGCCGCCGGCGGCCGCGTGGACCAGCACGGTCTCCCCCGGCTGAACGCGGCCGAGGTCGACCAGCGCGTAGTAGGCGGTGAGGAACACGATCGGCACGGACGCCGCCTCGGCGAACGACCAGCCCTCCGGGACGCGGGCGACCAGCCGCTGGTCGGCCACCGCGACCGGCCCGAACGCGCCGGGGAACATGCCGAGCACCCGGTCGCCCGCGGCGAGCCCGGTGACGCCGGGCCCGACCTCGGTGACCACGCCCGCGCCTTCCAGGCCCATCGCCCCGGCCTCGCCGGGGTACATGCCGAGCGCGTTGAGGACGTCGCGGAAGTTCACGCCCGCCGCGCGGACGGCGATCCGCACGTGCCCGTCCGGCAGCGGTCCGGCGACCTCGGGGCACGGCAGCAGGGTGAGGTTCTCCAGGGTGCCCTTGTCGATGATGTCGAGCCGCCAGTGCCCGTCCTTCGGAGCGCGGAGCACCCCGCCGGCCGCTTCGGCGCGGACCAGCCGGGCCGCGTGCGGCTCACCGTCGCGCACGGACACCTGCGGCTCACCGGCGGCCAGCGCGGCCGGGATCGCGCCGTAGGACGCTTCCTTGCCGTCGACGTCCACCAGCAGGAACCGGTCCGGGTTTTCGGCCTGGGCCGAGCGGACCAAGCCCCAGACGGCGGCGTTGGCCAGGTCGGTCACCTCGCCGCGGTGGGCCACCGCGCCGGAGGTGACGAACACGAGTTTCGCGCCTTCCAGGGCGTCTTCGGCGAGCCATCGCTGCACGGTGGCCAGGGCCAGGCCGGTCGCGGCGCGGACCGCCCCGGGCAGGTCGGCCGCACGGTCCGGCACCAGCGGAGCGAAGACCACCTCCGGAGGCGTGCCGCCCTCGGCGACCAGCGCATCTATGTCCACGTAGGACTTCAGCGGACCGGACGTGCCGAGCTGGACGCCGAGCTTGTGCGGATCCGGGCCGAGGACGGCCCAGGTTCCGGTGTCCGGTTCGGACCCGGTGGTCAGTGGGACCCAGTCCACTTGGAACAGCGAGTCGCGCAGCCGGCTGGGCTCGGTCAGCATTTCCGCCAACACCTGGCGCATCGCCAGGGAGCCCACGGTCGCGACGGGGTTGCCCGACGGATCGGCGATGGTCAGCGCCAGGGCGTCCGCACCGGCGAGACTCAGCTTGACGCGCAGGGCGTCGGCGCCGGACGCGTGCAGGGTGACGTCCGACCAGGAGAACGGGAGCCGGCTCTGCCCGGCCCCTTCCAGAGGCAGGTACAGCAGCGCCTGCAGGGCCGCGTCGAGCAGGGCCGGGTGCAGGCCGAAGCGGCGCGCGTCGGCGCGAGCCGACTCGGGCAAGGCGATCTCGGCGAACACGTCGTCGCCTTGTCGCCACGCGGCGGTGAGGCCACGGAAGGCGTCCCCGTAGGCGAACCCGCCCGCCGCGTACGTGTCGTAGAAATCCTCCACGGCAATGGGTTCCGCCTTCGCGGGCGGCCACTCGGTCAGCGGTTCGCCGGGTTCACCGGCGTCGACGGCGAGCAAGCCGGTAGCGTGCAGGGTCCAGTCGTCGGTGCCCTCGACTCGCGAGTGCGCGGTGAAGGTGCGCGTGCCGTCTTCCGCGGGCGTCCCGACCGAGCACTGCAGCTGGACGCCGCCACGCTGGGGCAGCACCAGCGGCGCGGCCAGCGTCAGCTCCTCCACCCGGGCGCAACCGGCCTGGTCCGCGGCGCGGACGGCCAGCTCCAGGAACGCCGTGCCCGGCAGGAGGACCTGGCCCATGACCTCGTGCCCGGCCAGCCACGGGTGCGTGGACAGCGCGAGCCGGCTGGTGAACAGCAGCTCGTCGGAGCCGGCCACGGAGACCGCCGCACCGAGCAGCGGGTGGTCCACGGCGGTGAGCCCGGCTGCGGTGACGTCACCGAGGGGCATGCCGGACAGGTGCGGCCAGAAGCGCTGGTACTGGAACGCGTACGTCGGCAAGTCGACCCTGCGCGCGCCGGTTCCGGCGAACACGGCCGTCCAATCAGGACTCTGTCCGTGGACGTGCAGCTCGCCGACGGCGGCCAGCACGCTGACGCGTTCGTCTCGGCCCTTGCGCAGGGTGGGCACCACCACGGCCGCGTCGACCATCGGCGCGAGGACGGCGTCCGGCCCGATCTCGACGAACCGGTTGACACCCAGGCCGCGCAGGGTCATGACGGCGTCGGCGAACCGCACGGCCGCGCGGACCTGGCCGACCCAGTACTCCGGCGCGACCACGGACGCGACCGCACCGGTCACCGTGGACACGATCGGCAGCTTCGGTTCGGCGTACGTGATCTGCTCGGCCACCTTCGCGAACTCGGCCAGCATCGGGTCCATCAGCGGCGAGTGGAACGCGTGGGAGACCGTGAGCCGCTTGGTCTTGCGGCCCAGCGCGGTGAAGTGCTGCTCGATGCCGTCGAGGTCGTCGCCGGAGACCACGATCGACGTCGGCCCATTGATCGCGGCGATGCTCACCGTGTCCGTGAGCAACGGCGTGACCTCGTCCTCGGTGGCCGACACCGCCAGCATGCCGCCGCCGCGAGGCAGCGCCTGCATCAACCGGCCGCGCGCGGCGACCAGACTGCACGCGTCCGCCAGGGAGAACACTCCGGCGACGTGCGCGGCAGCCAGCTCGCCGATCGAGTGCCCGGCCAGGTACTCCGGACGCACGCCCCACGACTCCAGCAGACGGAACAGCGCCACCTCGACCGCGAAGAGCGCGGGCTGGGTGTAGCCGGTCTCGTTCAGCAGGTCCTCGTCGCCGAAGACGACGTCGGCCAGCGGCCGGTCCAGCTCGGTGTCGAAGTGCGCGCACACCGCGTCGAACGCCTCGGCGTACACCGGGTACTCGGCGTACAGCTCGCGGCCCATGCCGAGCCGCTGCGCGCCCTGTCCGGTGAAGAGGAACCCGATCCGGCCTTCGCTCGTCGTGGCGGGGAGCGGGCCGTCGACGAGGTCGCGCAGGCCTCGCAGCAGTTCCTCGGTTTCGGTGCCGATCACCACCGCGCGGTGCTCGAAAGTCGACCGGCCGGTCGCGAGGGACCAGCCGACATCGGCCGGCCGCTCCCCTTCGAGGCGGTCGGCCAGCTGTGCGGCCTGGGACCGTAGCGCGGCTTCGGACCGTCCCGAAAGGACCCATGGCACCGGGCCGGACCACGTCGGTTCGGCCACCGGCGACTCTTCCGGAGCTTGCTCGACGATCACGTGGGCATTGGTGCCGCTCACGCCGAACGACGAGATGCCGGCCCGGCGCGGGTGCCCGTTGGGCGACCACTCGACGGCGTCGGACAGCAACGCCACGTCTCCCGACGTCCAGTCCACATGGGACGACGGGACGTCCGCGTGCAGCGTCTTCGGCAGCAGGCCGTGGCGCAGCGACAGGACCATCTTCATGATCCCGGCCGCGCCGGCGGCGGCCTGCGTGTGCCCGATGTTGGACTTGACCGAGCCGAGCCACAGTGGCCGGTCGCGGTCCTGCCCGTAGGTGGCGAGCACGGCCTGTGCCTCGATCGGGTCGCCGAGGACCGTACCGGTGCCGTGCGCCTCGACGGCGTCCACTTCGTACGGGTTCAACCGCGCGTCGGCCAGCGCCGCGCGGATGACCCGCTGCTGCGAGGGTCCGTTCGGGGCGGTCAGGCCGTTCGACGCGCCGTCCTGGTTGACCGCCGAGCCGCGCACCAGCGCGAGCACCGGGTGCCCGTTGCGGCGCGCGTCGGACAGCCGTTCGAGGAGCACCATGCCGGCGCCCTCGCCCCAGCCGGTGCCGTCGGCGTCGTCGGAGAACGCCTTGCAGCGGCCGTCGAGCGCGAGGCCGCGCTGGCGGCTGAACTGGATGAACCCGGACGGCGTCGACATGATCGTGACGCCGCCCGCCAGCGCGAGGGAGCACTCCCCCGACCGAAGCGCCCGCGCGGCGAGGTGCACCGCGACCAGCGACGACGAGCACGCCGTGTCGACCGTGACGGCCGGCCCTTCCAGGCCGAGCGCGTAGGAGATCCGGCCGGACACCACGGATCCCGCGTTGCCGGTCATCGTGTAACCCTCGACGCCCTCGTCGTCGCCGAGCGCGAGCAGCGGGGTGTAGTCCTGGCCGTTGGAGCCGGCGAACACGCCGACCGGGCCGCCGCGCAGCGACGCCGCGTCGATTCCGGCGCGTTCGATGGCCTCCCATGCGGTCTCGAGCAGCAGGCGCTGCTGCGGGTCCATGGCCAGCGCTTCGCGCGGGTTGATGCCGAAGAACGCGGCGTCGAACCGGCTCGCGCCGTCGAGGAACCCGCCGCGGCGGGTGTAGGACGTGCCCTGGTGGTCGGGGTCCGGGTCGTAGAGCGCGTCGAGGTCCCAGCCGCGGTCGTCGGGGAAGTCGGTGATCGCGTCCGCGCCACCGGAAAGCAGCGCCCACAGGTCCTCCGGCGAACGGACGCCGCCGGGGAACCGGCACGCCATCGAGACGATGACGATCGGGTCGTCCTCGATGGACTTCGGCGTGACGTCCACTATGGACACGGTCTCGGCCGGTTCGCCCAGTTCGCCCTTGAGGTGGGTGACCAGGGCGGTCGTGGTCGGGTAATCGAAGATCAGCGTCGCGGGCAGCTTGAGCCCGGTGGCCGCGGACAGCCGGTTGCGCAGGTCGACGGCGGTCAGCGAGTCGAACCCGAGGTCGGTGAACGCGCGGTTCGGCTCGACGTCGCCCGGCCCGGCGTACCCGAGGACCCCGGCGACCTGGGTGCGGACGAACTCAAGCACGTCCCGCTCGCTCAGCCCGACGGCCTGGGTGCTCTCCCCCGCGGCTTCGATCGCCGCGCGGGCCTCGGGGATGCCGAGCAGCAGCGGGCTCGGCCGGACGGCGGTGAACGACGGGACGTACCGCGCCCAGTCGACGCCCGCGACGGTGAGGGTGGTCTCGCCGTGGTCGAGGGCCTGCTGCAGCGCCGAAATCGCCAGCTCCGGGTCGAGCGCGTGGATGCCGCCCAGTCGCTGCCGTTCGGCGACGGCGGTGGCGTCGGCCATGCCGGTGTCGGCCCACGGCCCCCACGAGATCGACGTCGCGGCCAGCCCGAGCGAGCGCCGGTGGTCGGCGAGCGCGTCGAGGTAGGCGTTGGCGGCGGCGTAGTTGCCCTGGCCGGGGCCGCCCCAGACGCCGGCGGTGGACGCGAAGGAGACGAACGCCGACAGGTCCAGGTCCTTGGTCAGCTCGTGCAGGTGGAATGCGGCGAGGGCCTTGGGCTTGAGGACGCCAGCGAGCCGATCCGGGGTGAGCGAGGACAGCACGCCGTCGTCGAGGACACCGGCGGCGTGGATGACCGCGGTCGGCGGATATTCGGCGAGCACGGCGGCCAGTGCGTCACGGTCGGCGACGTCGCAGGCCACGACGGTCGCCTCAGCGCCGAGCCCGGCCAGCTCCTCGCACAGCTCCGCCGCGCCTGGGGCGTCCGCGCCGCGACGGCTGGTGAGCACCAGCCGCTCGGCACCGCGGCCGGCCAGCCAGCGGGCGACCTTCGCACCCAGGCCACCGGTACCACCGGTGATCAGGACCGTTCCTTCCGGCGTCCACTCGCGTGCCGGGGTCGTCGAACCGAGCGGAGACCGCAGGAGCCGGCGGGCGAAGACCCCGGAAGCGCGGACGGCTACTTGGTCTTCCTCCCCGGTGATCGCGGCGGTCACGCGGGCGAACGCGCGCTCGTCGAGGTCGGCGGGCAGGTCGAGCAGACCGCCCCAGCGTCCGGGGTGTTCGAGGGCGGCGACGCGGCCGAGGCCCCACACCGGCGCCTGTGCCGGGTTGCGGAGCGCGTCGGCTTTGCCGGTCGACACGGCTCCACGGGTGAACGTCCACAAGGGAGCGTCAAGCTCACCGAGGGCCTGGATCAGGGTGAGCGTGTCGACGAGTCCGCGGTAGGACTCGTCGGTGCCGAGCAAGGACAGGACGCCCGCCGGTTCGACGTCGCCGATCCGCTCGACCAGTGCGTCCCGGCTGATCCCGACTTCGGCTTCGACGGTGACGGTTTCGGCACCGAAGCGGTCCAGGGGCAGCGCGGTCTCGTCGTCCGGGCGACGCACGACGAGCCAGGTGCCTTCGAGACGCGGAGCGGCGTCGACGGTGACCGGCTGCCAGCCGACGCGGTAGCGCCAGTTGTCCACTGTGGATTCTTCGCGCCGTTGCCTGCGGTAGGCGGCCAGCGCGGGCAGCAGGCCTTCGACGGCTCCCGATTCGAGTCCGAGCGTCTTCGCCAGCTCGCCGGCGTCGTCGCGTTCGACGGCCGACCAGAACCCGGCGTCGGCGGCGTCGGAAGCCGCGGCGATGTCACCCGGGCCGGGCAGCGTCGGCCAGTAGCGCTGCCGCTGGAACGGGTACGTCGGCAGGTCCACGACTCCGCCGTCGAGCACGGACGAGAAGTCGACCTCGGCGCCGCGCGCCCACAGCTCACCGGCCGAGGTCAGGAAGCGGGCGAGCCCACCTTCGTGGCGGCGCAGCGATCCGGTGACGACGACGTCTTCGAGGGTCCCGGCGATCGCGGTGCCCAGCACGGGGTGCGCGCTGGACTCGACGAACACGCCGAAGCCCTGCTCGCCGAGCGCCACGGTGGCGGGCGCGAACAGCACGCGCTGCCGCAGGTTGCGGTACCAGTAGGCGGCGGTCAGCTCGGTGGTGTCGAGCCAGTCGCCGGTGACGGTCGAGTAGAACGGGATCCGCGCTTCACGCGGGGTGACCGGCGCGAGGACGTCCAGAAGCTCGGCCTCGATCGCCTCGACGTGCGCGGAGTGCGACGCGTAATCGACCTGGACCTTGCGGGCCCGGACACCGTCGGCGACGCAACGGGCCACCAGCGCGTCGACCTGGTCCGGGTCGCCGGAGACGGTCACCGCGGTGGTGCCGTTCAGCGCGGCGATGGACAGGCCGGGCAGCAGCTCGACGTCCTCGGCCGGCAGAGTCACCGACGCCATCGCGCCCCGGCCCGCCAGCGACGTCCGGATCACCTGGCTCCGCAGCGCGACAACACGAGCACCGTCCTCAAGCGACAGTCCGCCGGACACACATGCCGCAGCGATCTCACCCTGGGAGTGCCCGATCACGGCGTCCGGCCGGACGCCGAAGGACTCCCACAGCGCGGCGAGCGACACCATGACGGCCCAGCAGGCCGGTTGCACGACGTCGACCCGCTGGAGCAGGTCGGCGTCACTCAGGACGTCGGTCAGCTGCCAGTCCACGAACGGTTCGAGCGCGGTGGCGCACTCGGCGAGCCGGTCGGCGAACACCGGCGCGGCTTCGGCGAGTTCGAGAGCCATGCCGACCCACTGCGAACCCTGGCCGGGGAACACGAACACGGTCTTGCCGGGCGTCCCGGCGACCCCGCGCACGGCGAGGTCGGTCAGCCCGGTCAGGAGCGCATCCCGGTCGGCCCCGACAACGACGGCCCGGTGCTCGAACGCCGACCGCGTGGCCCCCAGCGACCACGCGACATCGGCGACATCCTCGGTGGCCAAGACGCTGGCCAGCTGCTCAGCCTGACTCCGCAGCGCCTCGGCGCTCCGCCCGGACAGCAGCAGCGGCACCGGCCCCGAGCGCCCCAATGTGGCCTTCGGTGCGTTCAACGCACCCAAGGCGGCCTTCGGTGCGTTCAACGCAACCAAGGCCACATTGGGGCGCTCCGGAACCTGCTCCAGGATCAGGTGCGCGTTCGTCCCGCTCATTCCGAACGAGGACACGCCCGCGCGGCGCGTGCCC
Organism: Amycolatopsis sp. NPDC051371; assembly: GCF_040682155.1. NCBI lineage: Bacteria > Bacillati > Actinomycetota > Actinomycetes > Pseudonocardiales > Pseudonocardiaceae > Amycolatopsis > Amycolatopsis sp. NPDC051371. Next base: position 54,630 of record NZ_JBFBAG010000046.1, on the reverse strand, counting down.
TCGGGCCACGGGCGAGTCTCGGTGAGCAGGCTGACGTCGCCCGCGTCCCAGTCGACGTGCGGCGACGGGACCTCGGCGTGCAGCGTCTTCGGCAGCAGCCCGTGCCGGATGGCCTGGACCATCTTGATCACGCCGCCGACGCCGGAGGCCGCCTGCGCGTGCCCGACGTTGGACTTGAACGACCCCAGGTACACCGGCCGGTCCGCGGGCCGCTCGCGGCCGTAGGTGGCGATGATGGCCTGCGCCTCGATCGGGTCGCCCAGCTTGGTGCCGGTGCCGTGCGCCTCGACGACGTCCACATCGGACGGTGTCAGCCGCGCGTTGGCCAGCGCCCGCCGGATCACCCGCTGCTGCGACGGTCCGTTCGGGGCGGTGAGGCCGTTGGACGCGCCGTCGGAGTTGATCGCGGAGCCCTTGATCACCGCGAGGACGCGGTGGCCGTTGCGCTCGGCGTCGGAAAGCCTTTCCAGCAGCAGCATCCCGGCGCCCTCGGCCCAGCTCGCGCCGTCGGCGTCGGCCGAGAAGGGCTTGCTGCGTCCGTCCGCGGCCAGCGCGCGCTGGCGGCTGAACTCGACCAGCGACACCGGGGTGGACATGACGGTCACGCCGCCGGCGAGGGCGAGGGTGCAGTCGCTGTCCCGCAGGGACTGGCACGCCCAGTGGATCGCCACCAGCGACGACGAGCACGCGGTGTCGATCGAGACGGCGGGCCCCTCCAGGCCGAAGGTGTAGGCGACGCGGCCGGAGAGCACACTCGGCGAGTTGCCGGTGCCGAGGAAGCCCTCGAAGCTGTCGGTCGCGGCGCCGAGCAGGCCGCCGTAGTCCTGGTAGGTGACGCCGGCGAACACGCCGGTGCGGCTGCCGCGCAGCGTGGCCGGGTCGATGCCGGCGCGTTCGAGGGACTCCCAGGACACCTCCAGGAGCAGGCGGTGCTGCGGGTCCATCGCGACGGCCTCGCGCGGGCTGATCCCGAAGAAGCCGGGGTCGAACGCGCTCGCGTCGTGCAAGAAGCCGCCCTCGCGGGCGTAGCAGGTGCCGGGCGCGTCGGGATCGGTGTCGTAGAGCGCCTCGAGGTCCCAGCCGCGGTCGGTGGGGAACGGCGAAATCGCGTCGCCGCCCTCGGCGACCAGCCGCCAGAGGTCGTCGGGGTCGGCGATGCCGCCGGGGTAGCGGCAGGCCATGCCGACGATCGCGATCGGCTCGTCGACCCGCGTGACGGCCTCTTCGGCGACGTCTTCCTCGCCGAACAGCTCCGCGTGCAACGCCTTCGCGAGGGCGATGGGCGTCGGATGGTCGAAGACCGAGGTCGCGGGCAGCCGCAGGCCCGTCGCGGTGTTCAGGCCGTTGCGCAGCTGGACGGCCGTCAGCGAATCGACGCCCAGTTCCTTGAACGCGCGGTCGGCGCCGACCGCCTCCGGCCCGGCGTGCCCGAGCACCAGCGCGGCCTCGGTCCGGACGATGTCGAGCAGCGCCCGGTGCCGGTCGGTTTCGGGCAGCCGGGCGAGCTTCTGGTGCAGCGCGTTGCCCGCGTCGGCCACCTGGGTGACCACGCGGCGGGTCTTGGCCTTCGCCGGGGTGTGCTCGACGACGCGGAGCGCGCCCCTCGTACCCAGCAGGTCGAACGTCTCACCGGGACGGCAAGCGAGCGCACTGTGCGCGACGGCTTCGAGCACCGCGGTCTGCGCCGCGACCAGGCCCTCGCCGCCGGCGGCGGTCAGCACCACGAGGTGGACGTCCAGCTCGGCGAGGTTGAGGGCGATGTCGGCGCGGTCGCGCAGGTCGGCCGCGCCCTCGGCGAGTCCGATGTGGACGGCCGTGGTCACGTCCGGGACGTCCCGGAGCGCTCGCGCCAGTTCGTGCCGGTCGGCGGGGTCGCAGGCGATGACGTCGGCGCCCGGCAGAGTTGCCTCGCCGAGCACGACGAGCCGCTGGACGCCCCGGTCCTCGACGAGGTGCCGTGCGACGGCGGCGCCCAGCTCGCCGGACGCCCCGGTGAGCAGCACGGTCCCCTCGGGTTTCCAGGCGTCCGGCGTGACCGCGGTGGTCCGTGGCTCATAAGCAACGTCACCGCGGATCGCGAGCCGATCCGCGCCCGGCTCGACGGGGGCCCCGTCGACGAGGGCGAACCGGCCGGGGTACCGCGCCAGCACCGGCTCCACGGCACCCCAGACGGCGGCTTCCACGACGTCGGGAACTTCGCCATCGCGCACGGCGACCGCGCCGCGGGTGACGAAAACGAGCCGCGAACCGGCGAACCGAGGGTCGGCCAGCCAGGCCTTGACCAGCGCCAAGGCCCGCTGCGCCGAAGCCCAGACGGCCCAGGTGAGGTCATCGGTGTCCTCGGGCCGGCAGGAGGCGAACACCACCTCGGGCACCTCATCGGCGGCGGCCAGTTCGGCGAACTCCTGGTAGGTGGGCAGCTCCCCGAGGCCGAGCACGTCTCCGAGCACGGCGGCACGCGAGAGGTCGAGGTGCTCCCCCGCGGCCGGTCGTGAGTGGGAAACAGGGTTAGAACACTGTTTCTCACTCACGACCCACTCCACGCGGTGGTGCGTGGTGGCCGCGCGGCGGGTCGCCGGGCGCAGGACGACGGCGTCGGCCGTCGCGACGACCTGGCCCGTCGAGTCGGCCAGCGTCAACCGGACGGCGCTTCCCGTCCGGCGCAAGCGGACCCGCAGCTCGGTCGCGCCCGTCGCGTGCAGGCTGACGCCCGACCACGAGAACGGCAGCATGTCCGGCAGGTCGGCGAAGGCCAGTGCGTGCAACGCCGCGTCGAGCAGTGCCGGGTGCACTCCCCAGCCGTCGGCCGAAGTCCCCGTAGGCAGCGCCACCTCGGCGTAGACGTCGTCGCCCGCGCGGTACGCCGCCCGCAGACCCTGGAACGTCGGCCCGTAGGCGAACCCAGCGGCCGCGCGCTGGGCGTAGAAGTCCTCGACCGGCAGCGCTTCCGCCGGTGGCCACTCCGTCAAAGCATCCGAAGTGGACAGACCGGTCCCCAGAAAACCGCTGGCATGCCGGACCCAGCCGTCGCCACGGGTGTAGATACCGAACGCCCTCCGAGCGCCTTCCGGAGCCTCGACGCGGACCTGCACCGGCACGCCGCCGCGCTCGGGCAGGACCAGCGGGGCTTCCAGGACCAGCTCTTCGACCTGGTCGCAGCCGGCCTCGTCGGCCGCGCGCAGTGCCAGCTCCACGAATCCCGCGCCGGGGAACAGGATTTCGCCGTCGACGCGGTGTTCGGCCAGCCACGGCGAAGCATCGACCGACAGAAGCCCGGTCAGCACGACGCCGTCCGCGCCCGCCAGTTCCACGGCCGCACTCAACAAGCCGTGCTCAGCGCCGACCTGGCCGAGCGATGCCGGGTCGCCGTCGACGTCCGGCACCTCCAGCCAGTACCGCTCGCGTTGGAAGGCGTAGGTGGGCAACTCGACGCGCGTGCCCGCCCGCAGTACCTGAGCCCACTCGACGCCGCCGCCGTCGACCTGCAGTTCGGCGAGCGCGGTGAACAGAGTGCGGACTTCGGGACGGTCGGCGCGCAGCAACGGCACGGCGACCACGTCACCGTCCCAGCACTCGGCGACCATCGCGGAGAGCACCCCCGCCGGACCCAGCTCGAGGAACCTGGTCACGCCGCGTCCGGCCAGCGCGCGGACGCCGTCGGTGAACCGGACCGTCGCGCGGACCTGCCGGACCCAGTACTCCGGGTCGCCCAGCTCGGCCGCCGAAGCGAACGAGCCGGTGACGTTCGACAGCACCGGCACGCTCGGCTCGTGGTAGGTCAGCCCCGCCGCGACCTCGCGGAACTCCGCGAGCATGCCGTCCATCCGGGCCGAGTGGAACGCGTGACTCACCCGCAGGCGGCGGGTCTTCTCGAACATCGCGGCGACCGCCAGCACGGCGTCCTCGTCGCCGGACAGCACGACCGACGACGGCCCGTTGACCGCGGCCAGCGACACGCCGTCGGTCAGCAGCGGCGTGACCTCGTCCTCGGTGGCCGCGACAGCCACCATCGCCCCGCCCTCGGGCAGAGCCTGCATCAGGCGCGCCCGAGCCGCGACGAGCGTGCACGCGTCCTCGAGCGAGAGCACACCGGCGACGTGCGCGGCGGCCAGTTCGCCGATGGAGTGGCCGCCGACGAAGTCGGGACCCACGCCCCAGTCCTCCAGGAGCCGGTACAGCGCCACCTCGACCGCGAACAGCGCGGGCTGGGTGTATTCGGTCCGGTCCAGCAGCTCGCCGTGCTCGATGACGCCTCGCAGCGGCCGGTCCAGCTCGACGTCGAAATGCGCGCACACCGCGTCGAACGCCGACGCGAACGCCGGGAACTCGCGGTACAGCTCGCGGCCCATGCCGATCCGTTGCGCGCCCTGGCCGGTGAACAGGAACGCCGTGCGGCCGGGCGCGCTCGTCCCGCGCACGACCGCCGCGGACTTGATCCCGTCGGCCAGCGCCGCGAGCCCGGCCCGCAGTTCGGCGTCGTCCCCGGCCAGCACGACGGCGCGGTGTTCGAACGCCGAGCGGGTCGTCGCCAGCGACCAGGCCAGGTCGGCCGGGTCGGTGGCCGGGTGGTCGAGCAGCCGCGCGGCCTGCGCCCGCAGCGCCGCCTCCGACCGGCCGGACAGCGCCAGCGGGACGAGCCCGGTGCGGCGCGGGCGCGGCAGTTCGGGGTCGGTCGCGGGGGCCTCTTCGATGATGACGTGCGCGTTGGTACCGCTGACGCCGAACGCCGAAACCCCGGCCCGGCGCGGACGATCGTCGGCCGGCCAAGGCATCGCCTCGGTCAGCAGCGAGACGCTCCCGGCCGTCCAGTCCACTTCGGACGAAGGCTGCGCGGCGTGCAGGGTCTTCGGCAGCAGCTCACCCTGCAAGGAGAGCACCATCTTGATCACCCCGGCGACCCCGGCCGCGGCCTGGGTGTGCCCGAGGTTGGACTTCAGCGAGCCGAGCCACAGCGGGTGCTCGCGGTCACGGCCGTAAGTGGCCAGCAGGGCGTGCGCCTCGATCGGGTCGCCGAGCCGGGTGCCGGTGCCGTGCCCCTCGACGGCGTCCACATCGGACGGTTCGAGACCGGCGTCGGCGAGCGCGGCCCGGATCACCCGCTGCTGAGACGGGCCGTTCGGGGCGGTCAGGCCGTTGGACGCGCCGTCGGAGTTGACCGCAGAGCCGCGCACTACGGCGAGCACGGTGTGCCCGAGCCGCTGGGCGTCGGACAGCCTTTCCAGCACGAGCATGCCGACGCCTTCGGACCAGCCGGTGCCGTCGGCACCGTCGGCGAACGCCTTGCAGCGGCCGTCCGGTGCTAGGCCGCGCTGGCGGCTGAACTCGACGAACGCGCCGGGGTTGGCCATCACGGCAACGCCGCCGGCCAGCGCGAGCGAGCACTCGCCCGAGCGCAGGGAGCGGGCGGCGAGGTGCAGCGCGACCAGCGAGGACGAGCACGCGGTGTCCAGCGTGACGGCCGGGCCCTCGACGCCGAGGTGGTAGGCGATCCGTCCGGAAAGGACACTGCCGGCGTTGCCGGTGAGCAGGTGACCGCCGAGGCCTTCGGGGGCTTCGCGCAGGCCGGCGGCGTAACCCGACACACCCGCGCCGACGAACACGCCGGACGCGCTGCCGGCCAGGGACCGCGGGTCGATCCCGGCGCGTTCCAGGGCCTCCCAAGAACTTTCGAGCAGGAGCCGCTGCTGCGGGTCGGTGGCCAGCGCCTCGCGGGGGCTCATCTCGAAGAAGGCGGCGTCGAACTCGCCGGCGCCGGTCAGGAAGCCGCCGTCGCGGGAGTAGCTCTTGCCCTCGGCGTCGGGGTCGGGGTCGTAGAGGTCCTCGACGTCCCAGCCGCGGTCCTCGGGCCAGGCCGAAATGGCGTCACCGCCGTCGGCCAGCAGCCGCCACAGCTCTTCCGGCGAAGTGATCCCGCCGGGCAAGCGGCAGCTCATGCCGACGATCGCGATCGGTTCGTCGACGTCTTCCGCGCGGTGAACCGGGGCGACGGCGGCTTCGGTGCCGAACAGCTCGGCGCCCAGGAAGTCCGCGAGGACGGTGGCCGACGGGTGGTCGAAGACGAGCGTCGACGGCAGCTTCATCCCGGTGACCGCGCTCAGGCGGTTGCGCAGCTCGACGGCGGTCAGCGAGTCGAAGCCCAGGTCGCGGAACGGCCGGTCCACCGCGACGGACGCCGGGTCGGCGTGCCCGAGGGCAGCGGCGGCTTCGCGCTGGACGAGGTCCAGCAGCTCGCCGGCGGACAGCTCCCGGCGCCGGGTCTCCTCGACGGGGACGTCCAGGGCGGCCCGGACCTCGGGCAGGTCGCCGAGCAGCGCGCTCGGGCGGACCGAGGTGAACCCGGGCGCGAACCGGGCCCAGTCGACGTCGGCGACGGTGACGGCGGTGTCGCCGGAGTCGAGGGCCTGACGCAAGGCGGTGATCGCCAGTTCGGGGGCGAGGGGCCGGAGGCCGCGACGGCGCAGGTGGTCTTCCGCGCCCTCGTCGGCGAGCATGCCGCCACCGGCCCAGGGGCCCCAGGCCACGGACGTCGCGGCCAGTCCGGCCGCGCGGCGGCGGCGAGCGAGGCCGTCGAGGTAGGCGTTCGCGGCCGCGTAGGCGCTCTGGCCGCCGCTGCCCCAGACGCCCGCGATGGACGAGAACAGCACGAACGCGTCGAGTTCACGGTCGCCGAGGACGGCGTCCAGGTTCTCGGCACCGGCGAGCTTCGCGGCGGTGAACCCGGCGAATTCGGCCACGCCGAGCCCGTCAAGAAGGGCGGACTGGGCGACTCCGGCGGCGTGCACGACGGCCCGAAGCCCGTCGATGCCCGCGACCAATTCGGCGACGGCTTCGCGGTCGGTGACGTCGCAGGCCGCAACGGTCACAGTGACGCCGAGCGCGGACAGTTCATCTCGCAGTTCCGGTGCGCCGGCGGCGTCGAGGCCGCGGCGGCTGGTCAGGACGAGGTGTTCGGCGCCGTCGCGGGCCAGCCAGCGGGCGACCTCGGCGCCGAGCGCCCCGGTCCCGCCGGTGATCAGCACGGTGCCCCGCGGCCGCCACGACGACCCGCCGGCACGAGCGGGGGCGCGTTCGAGGCGTGCGGCGAAGACGGCGGAGTCGCGGACGGCGACCTGGTCCTCGGTCCCGCCCAGGACGCCCGCCAGCCGGGTGACCGCGCGGTCGTCGACGACGGCGGGGAGGTCGATCAGCCCGCCCCAGCGGTCGGGGTGTTCGACGGCGGCGGTGCGGCCGAAGCCCCACAGCGCCGCCTGGGCCGCGCTGCGGACCGCGTCCGCGCGGCCGACCGAGACGGCGCCCGAAGTGGCGCACCACAGCGGCGCTGCGTCGCCGAGCGCCTGCACGAGTTTCAGGGTCGCGGCAAGGCCGATCGTGATCTCCGGGGCGTCCGGCGCGGGCCGCTCGTCGAGGGCGAGCAGCGACAGGACGCCCGCGTAGTCACCATCGACCGGCAGGTCGGCGACGTGCACCGGGACGCAGTCGAGGCCCGCGGTCAGCGCTTCGAGGAGGTCCGGCTCGACGCCGTGCTCGGGGAGCACCAACAACCAGGTTCCGGACGTTCCCTCGACCTTTCCGGTCAGCGGGCGCCAGTTCACGGCGTAGCGCCACTGATCCACAGTGGACATTCCGACGCGGTCGCCGTGCCACCGGGCGAGCAGCGGCAGGGCGGTTTCGAGACCGCTCAGCTCGGCCTCGGCGACGTCCAGGGTCGAGGCGAGCGCGGACAGGTCCGCGGTTTCGACCGCCGACCAGAACTCGCCGTCAACCCTGCGCACCGGGGCAGCGGCTTCGGGGACGCGCGGCCAGTAGCGCTCGCGCTGGAAGGGGTAGGTGGGCAGCACGACGAACGACGCCGGGCGCAGCACCGTGGACCAGTCCGGGCCGCGGCCGGAGACGTGCAGGTGGGCCAGCGCGGCGAGCAGCGTCCGCTCCTCGGGCCGGTCCTTGCGCAGCGTCGCCGTCGCGGGCAGGGTCTCCTGCGCCAGCGCGGCGAGGACCGCGGCCGGGCCCAGCTCGACGGACTCGGCGACGCCCAGCCCGCTCAGCGCGGCGACGGCGTCGGCGAACCGCACCGGCTCGCGGACCTGACGCACCCAGTACACCGGCGTCAGGATCTCGTCCCCGGCCAGGCGGCCGGACACAGTGGACACCAGCGGGATCTTCGGCGCGTGGAAGGTGAGTCCGTCGGCGACGGCCGCGAACGCGTCCAGCATCGGGTCCATCAGCGCGGAGTGGAACGCGTGCGACACCGTGAGCCGCCGGACCTTCCGGCCCAGCGTGGCGAAGTGCTCCTCGATCAAGGCGACCGCGTCGACCTCACCGGATACAACCGTCGCTTGTGGACCGTTGATGGCCGCAAATCCCGCGCCGTCACCCAGTACGGCGGCGACCTCGTCCTCGGTGGCCTCCACGGCCAGCATCGCCCCACCTGCGGGCAGCGCCTGCATCAGACCGGCCCGGGCCGCCACCAGCGTGCAAGCGTCCTCAAGGGACAGCACCCCGGCGACGTGCGCCGCGGCCAGCTCGCCGATCGAGTGCCCGGCCACGTAGTCCGGCCGGACGCCCCACGACTCCAGCAGCCGGAACAACGCGACCTCGATCGCGAACAGGGCGGGCTGGGTGTACCCGGTCTCGTCAAGCGCCGACGCATCGCCGGAGACGACCTCCCGCAGCGGCCGGCCCAGCGAAGAGTCCACCAGTGCGCAGACCGCGTCGAACGCGTCCGCGAACACCGGGTACCGCTCGTACAGCTCAGCACCCATCCCGACGCGCTGCGAACCCTGGCCCGAGAACAGGAACGCCGTCTTCCCGGCGTTCTGCGTGCCCCGGACGAGGTTCGCCGCCGGACCGCCGGCCGCGAGGGCCTCCAGGCCGGTCGCCAGCTCGGCGAAGTCCGCGCCGAGCACGACGGCCCGGTGCTCGAACGCGGCGCGCGCACCCAGACCGGCAGCGACAGCAGTGACGTCAGTGTCCCCCAGTCGCAGCAGGTCCCGGGCAGCGTCCTGCAGGGCGGCCTCGGACCGTCCGGACAGGACCCACGGCACGAGCCCGGCCTCGGTAGGCGGCATTTCGGCAACGGGCACGCCCTCGAGGATGACGTGGGCGTTCGTGCCGCTGACACCGAACGAGGAGACGCCCGCACGACGGGGACCGCCGTGCTCGGGCCAGTCTCGCGATTCGGTCAGCAGTGCCACCGCGCCGCTGTCCCAGTCGATGTGCCGCGAGGGCCGGTCGACGTGCAGCGTCTTCGGCAACAGGCCGTGACCGAGCGAGAGGACCATCTTGATGATCCCGGCGACGCCCGCCGCCGCCTGCGTGTGCCCGATGTTGGACTTCAGCGAACCCAGCCACAACGGCTGCGAGCGGTCCCGGCCGTAGGTCGCCAGTAGCGCCTGCGCCTCGATCGGGTCACCCAGCGTCGTGCCGGTGCCGTGCGCCTCGACGGCGTCCACATCGGACGGTTCGAGTCCTGCGTTCGCCAGCGCCGCCCGGATCACCCGCTGCTGCGAAGGGCCGTTCGGGGCGGTGAGCCCGTTGGACGCGCCATCCTGGTTCACCGCGGAGCCGCGGACCAGGGCCAGTACTGGATGCCCGTTGCGGCGGGCGTCGGACAGCCGCTCGACGAGGATGAGGCCGACGCCTTCGCCCCAGCCCGTGCCGTCCGCGCCGTCGGCGAACGCCTTGCACCGGCCGTCTTCGGCCAGGCCGCCCTGCTTGCTGAACTCCAGGAACGCGCCCGGCGTCGTCATCACCGTCACGCCGCCGACCAGCGCCATCGAGGATTCGCCCGAGCGCAGCGACTGCGCGGCCCAGTGCAGCGCGACCAGCGACGACGAGCACGCGGTGTCGACCGTGACGGCGGGGCCCTCCAGGCCCAGCACGTAGGAGATCCGGCCGGAGACGACCGATCCGGCGTTTCCGGTCCCGGCGTGGCCTTCCGAGCTGCCTTCACCGGCTTCGCGCAGCAGCGCCGCGTAGTCCTGGCCGTTGGTTCCGATGTAGACACCGACCTGCGAGCCGCGCAGCGACCGCGGGTCGATGCCCGCGCGCTCGAACGTCTCCCACGACGTCTCCAGCAGCAGCCGCTGTTGCGGGTCCATCGCGAGGGCCTCGCGCGGCGAGATCCCGAAGAAACCGGCGTCGAAGTCGGCCACGCCGTCGAGGAAGCCGCCGTGGCGCGTGTAGCTGGTGCCCTCGTGGTCGCGGTCCGGGCGGTACAGGTCGGCCAGGGGCCAGCCGCGGTCCTCGGGGAACGTGGTGACGGCATCGCGGCCGCCCGCGAGCATGTCCCACAGGTCTTCGGGTGATCGCACGCCGCCGGGCAGGCGACAGGCCATCGAGACGATGGCGAGCGGTTCGTCCTCGACGGGCGCGGTGGGCCGGATGACGACCGGCGTCGCGGCCGACCCGGCCAGCTCTTCGCGCAGGTAGGTGGCGACGGCGGCCGGGGTCGGGTAGTCGAACACCAGCGTCGCGGGCAACGCGCGCCCGGTCGCGGTGCCGAGGCCGTTGCGCAGTTCGACGGCGGTCAGCGAGTCGACGCCGAGGTCCTTGAACGCCCGCTCGGGCTCGACCGCCTCCGGCCCGGGGTAGGCGAGCACGGCGGCGGCTTGGGTGCGGACGACGTCGAGCAGAAGCGCCTGCCGGTCCTCGGTGGACAGAGCGGCCAGCCGCGCGACCAGAGGCTGTTCCTCGGGGACGTGCATCGCGTCCCGCGCCTCGGGCAGGTCGCCGAGCAATGGGCTGGGACGGGTGGTGGTGAAGCCGGGCACGAACTTCGCCCAGTCGACGTCGGCGACGATGGGGTTGGCTTCCCCGCCGCCGATCGCGCGGCGCAGGGCGGCGACGGCCAGCCGCGGGGGCATCGGCGGCACGCCACCCCGGCGCATCCGGTCGGCGACCAGGTCGTCGGCCGCCATGCCGCTGCCGCCCCACGGGCCCCAGGCCACGGAGGTGGCGGGCAGCCCGGCGGCGCGGCGCTGCTCGGCCAGCGCGTCGAGCCCGGCGTTGGCGGCGGCGTAGGCGGCCTGCCCGACCGCGCCGAGGCTGCCGGCGAACGACGAGAACAGCACGAACGCGGACAAGGGGCGGTCGCGGGTCAGCTCGTCGAGGTGCCGGGCGGCGGCGAGTTTGGGCCGGAAGACGGTGTCGAGCTGCTCCGCGGTGACGCCGTCGAGCACGGCGTCGTCGAGGACGCCGGCGGTGTGGATGACGGCGTCGAGGTCCGGCAGTTCGTGGAGAAGTACGGCCAGGGCGTCACGGTCGGCGACGTCGCAGGCGGCGACGGTGACCCGGGTGCCGAGCGCGGTCAGCTCGTCCCGCAGCGCCGTCGCGCCCGGGGCGTCGAGACCGCGGCGACCGGCCAGGACGAGGTGTTCCGCCCCGGCTTCCGCGAGCGTGCGTGCGACGACCGCGCCCAGCGCGCCGGTGCCGCCGGTGATCAGCACGGTCCCGGCGGGCGACCACGGCTCGGCGGCCGGGCCGGTGATCCGTTGCAGCCGTCGGGCGAAGACCCCGGACGCGCGCAGCGCCACCTGGTCCTCGGCCGAGGTCAGGACGGCCGTCAGCCGGTCGAGGGCGCGGTCGTCGAGGGTTTCGGGCAGGTCGACCAGACCGCCCCAGCGCTGCGGGTACTCCAGCGCGGCGACCCGGCCGAGGCCCCACAGCGGAGCCTGGTCCAGCACGGTCAGCGGGTCGGACTGCCCGGTGGAGACGGCGCCCCGTGTCGCGATCCAGACGGGGGCGGTCGCGGTGCGGACCAGCTCGATGGTGCGCAGCAGAGCCGTAGCTTCATCAGCCAAGGCCAGTAGCGAAAGCACACCGTCCACATCGGAGTACTCGGGCAGCTGATCGAGCGTGACGGGAGCGAACCCGCGGCTCACCAGGGCGTCGAGCACCGGGGACGTGAAGTCTTCCGGGACGACGGCCAGCCAGATGCCGGAGAGAGGCTTCGGCGGGGTCGACACCGGTGTCCAGCCGATGCCGTACCGCCAGGCGTCCACAGTGGACTTCTCCTGGCGCTTGGCACGGTAGGCCGACAGGGCGGGCAGCAGGTCGCCGACCGCGTCGACCGGCAGGTCCAACACCTCGGCGAGGGTCCCGGAGTCCACAGCGGACCAGAACGCGTCGTCGCCGGTTTCGAGGGGCGCCGAGGGCTCCAGCCAGTAGCGCTGACGCTGGAACCGGTACGTGGGCAGGTCGACCTGACGACCGGTCAGCACGGCCGACCAGTCGGGTCCGTGGCCGGACACGTGCATCCGGGCCAGGCCGGTCAGCGCGGCCGGCACCTCCGGCCGGTCTCGGCGCAGGAGCGCGGCGACGGCCACGCCGGCCGGCACGCAGTCCGGGGCGAGCGCGGCCAACGCGCCGTCGGGCCCCAGTTCGAAGAAGCCGGTCACCCCGGCCTCGCTCAACCAGCCGACACCGTCGGCGAAGCGAACGGCCTCACGGACGTGCGAAACCCAGTATTCAGGCGAGGTCAGCTGATCGGCGAGCGTGCCGGTGACGTTGGAGACCACCGCGATCCGCGGCGGGTGGAAGGTGAGGCCGTCCAGGACCTCGCGGAACTCGGCGAGCATCCCGTCCATGCGGGCGGAGTGGAACGCGTGCGAGACGTCGAGGCGCTTGGTCTTGCGGCCGAGGCCGGCGAAGTGCTCGGCGGCGGTCAGGACAACGTCCTCGTCGCCGGACAGCACGATCGACGACGGCCCGTTGACGGCCGCGATCGAAAGCCCGTCGACCAGGTCGATTTCGCTTTCGGTCGCCTGGACGGCGACCATCGCCCCGCCGGTGGGCAGCTCCTGCATGAGACGGCCACGGGCCGCGACCAGCGTGCACGCGTCGGCCAGCGAGAGAACTCCGGCCAGATGCGCGGCGACCAGCTCACCGATGGAGTGGCCCAGCAGGTAGTCCGGCTGGTAGCCCCAGGACTCGGCCAGCCGGTACAGCGCCACTTCGACCGCGAACAGCGCGGGCTGGGTGTACGCCGTCTCGTCGAGGTGCTCACCCGAGTTGATCACCGTCCGCAGTGGACGGTCGAGGTGGCGGTCGAACGCCGCGCACACCTCGTCGAAGGCGGCGGCGTAGACCGGGAACCGCGCGTGCAGCTCACCACCCATGCCGGCTCGCTGGGAACCCTGGCCGGTGAACAGGAACGCCAGCTTCCCCGGCCGGATCGAGCCGCGCACCAGGCCCGGCGCGACGCCGTCCGCGGCGAGCGCGTCGAGGCCACGCAACAGCTCGTCACGGTCGACGGCGAGGACGACCGCGCGATCGTCCAAGGCCGCCCGGCCGGTGCCCAGCGACCAGGCGAGGTCGGCCAGGTTTTCTTCCTCCGCAACGGGCCGAAGGGTCGCGGCCTGCTCGCGCAGGGCCGCTGCACCCCGCGCGGAGACCAGGAACGGCCACGGTCCGGTCGAAGCCGGGACTTCCTCGGTCTCTTCGGCCGCGGGCGGTTCGGAGAGCAAGACGTGCGCGTTGGTGCCGCTGACGCCGAACGCGGACACCCCGGCGCGGCGGGGCGCGGCGCGCTCCGGCCACGGCATCGGCGTGCCCAGCAGCTCGACCGACCCGGCGGCCCAGTCCACGTGGGACGACGGTTCGTCCAGGTGCAGGGTGTGCGGCAGGTGCCCGTGCCGCAGGGCGAGGACCATCTTGATGACGCCGGCCGCGCCGGAGGCGGCCTGGGTGTGCCCGATGTTGGACTTGACCGCGCCGACGCGCAGCGGCCGGTCCGCCGGGCGGTTCTGCCCGTAGGTGGCCAGCAGCGCCTGGGCTTCGATCGGGTCGCCGAGCGTGGTGCCGGTGCCGTGCGCCTCGACGACGTCGACGTCGCCGGGCGAAAGTCCCGCGGCGGCCAGGGCCGCGCGGATCACGCGCTGCTGCGACGGGCCGTTCGGCGCGGTCAGGCCGTTGGACGCGCCGTCGGAGTTGACGGCCGAGCCCTCGACCACGGCGAGCACGGGGTGGTTGCGGCGCCGCGCGTCGGACAGGCGCTCGAGCAGCAGCAGGCCGACGCCCTCGCCCCAGCCGGTGCCGTCGGCGGCTTCGGCGAACGGCTTGCAGCGGCCGTCGCCGGCGAGGCCGCCCTGGCGGGCGAACTCCAGGAAGACGGCCGGGGTGGACATGATCGTCGCGCCGCCGGCCAGCGCGAGGGAGCACTCCCGCTTGCGCAGGGCTTGGCAGGCGAGGTGCAGCGCGACCAGCGCGGACGAGCACGCCGTGTCGACGGTGACGGCGGGCCCTTCCAGGCCGTAGCTGTAGGCGAGCCGGCCGGACAGGACGCTGCCCGCGTTGCCGGTGAGCAGGTGCCCGGCGACCTCGCCGGTCTCGCTGCCCAGGCCGTACCCGGACGGCGTCGAGCCGACGAAGACCCCGGCGGAGGTGCCGGTCAGGGAGCCGGGGTCGATCCCTGCTCGTTCGAAGACCTCCCACGACACTTCGAGCAGGAGCCTCTGCTGCGGGTCGGTGGCCAGTGCCTCACGCGGGCTGATTCCGAAGAACGCCGGATCGAACGTCGTGGCGGTGTCGATGAATCCGCCGGTGCGCGCGTAGTCGCCGCCGGTGATGTTCCAGCCGCGGTCGGCCGGGAACGCCGACATCGCGTCGGTCCCGCCGTCGACGAGGTCCCAAAGCTCCTCCGGGGAGGTCACGCCGCCGGGGAACCGGCAGCCCATCGCGACGATCGCGATCGGCTCCTTCTCCCCCGCCTCCAGGTCCTGGAGGCGTTGCCGGGTCTCGGCGAGGTCGGTCGTAACCCACTTCAGGTAGTCCCGGAGCTTCTCTTCGTTCACCAGCGCCCTCGCCTGTGGTCCTCCACCGGCGAGGGCATTACGACCTGCCGAGCTCCCGGTGGATGAAGTCGAAAATTTCGTCGTCCGTCGCGCCTTCGAGCTGCTGGGCGGCCCGAGGGCGCCCCTCGGGCGCCCGCGCTTCTCCCAGCTTGTTCAGCATGGTCTGAAGTCGACTGGTGATTTGGCCAAAGGTGTCATCGTCTGGGGAAACCCCTGAAACCAGCGCCTCGATCCGGTCCAGCTCCCCCAGGACCGAGACTTCGTCGCCGACCAGCGCCGAGAGCAGGAACCCGGCCAGCGCCGACGGTGTCGGGTGGTCGAAGACGAGCGTGGCGGGCAGCTTGAGCCCGGTCGCCCCGCGCAAGCGGTTGCGCAGCTCCACCGCGGTCAGGGAGTCGAAGCCGATCTCCTTGAACGGCCGGTTCGCGTCGATCTCCTCGGCGCCCGCGTGGCCGAGCACCCGGGCGATGGCGTCGCGGACGTGGTCGAGGACCACCCGCTCCTGTTCGACGGGCGGCAGGCCGGTCAGCCGGCCCGCGAAGTCGGCCGTCTCGGCTTCGGCTGGCTGGGCCTCGATGGCCCGGCGGACCGCGGGGAGGTCGTCGAGCAGCGGACGCGGGCGCGCGGCGGTGAAGCCCCGCACGAACCGCTCCCAGTCGACGTCGGCGACGGTGAGGACGGTCTCGTCGCGGTCGATCGCCTGCCCCAGCGCGAGCAGCGCCCGCTCCGGCGGCATCGCGCCCACGCCGCGACGGCGCAGGTGCTCCTCGGCGTCGTTGTCGCCCGCCATGCCCGCGCCCTGCCAGGCGCCCCACGCGACCGACGTCGCGGTGAGCCCGCGGTCCCGGCGTCGCTGGGCGAGCGCGTCGAGGAAGGCGTTGCCCGCGGCGTACGCGCCTTGCCCGCCGCTGCCCCAGACGCCGGCGTTGGAGGAGAACAGCACGAACGCGTCGAGGTCGTCGAGGAGTTCGTCGAGGTGGATGGCGCCGGCGACCTTGGCTTTCACGACTTCGGCGAACTCGGTCAGCTCGGTGTCGTCGAGGGCGGTGCCCCGCACGATTCCGGCCGCGTGGAAGACGGCCCGCACGGGCTCGTCCAGCTCGTCGAGCAGCGCCTTCAGGGCCGCGCGGTCGGCGACGTCGCACGCGGCGATCGTCGTGTTGGCGCCGAGCGCGGCCAGTTCCTCGCGGAGTTCGGCCGCGCCGGGTGCCGCGTCGCCGCGCCTGCTGGTGAGCACCAGACGCTGCGCGCCACGGCCGGCGAGCCAGCGGGCGACGTGGGCGCCGAGCGCGCCGGTGCCGCCGGTGATCAGCACGGTGCCGTCCGGCCGCCAGTCGCGGGCCGGGGCGCCGTCGCCGAGCGGGGCCGGCACGAGGCGGCGGGTGAGTACCCCGGCCGCCCGGACGGCGACCTGGTCCTCGTCGCCCGCCCCGGCCAGAATGCCGGTCAAGCGTTGCCGGTCGTGCTCGTCGGTGGTTTCGGGCAGGTCGACGAGGCCGCCCCAGCGGTCGGCGTGCTCCAGGCCGATGACCCGGCCCAGCCCCCAGACCTGGGACTGCGCCGCGTCGGTCACGGTGTCGGCTCGGCCGGTGGCCACCGCGCCCGCCGTGGCGAGCCACAGCGGGGCGGCGATCCCGGCGTCGCCGAGCGCCTGGGTCAAGAGCAAAGTGTTCGCGAGGCCGCGCGGAAGCTTCTCTTGCGCGGCCCGGTCCAGTGCGAGCAGGGACAGCACGCCGTCCACCGGGGCGAGGTCGACCAGGCTCTTGCCGAGCGCGGCGCGGTCGGTGGCGCCGACGGTGATCGGGACGACGGTGGCGCCCGCGTCCTCGACGGCCCGCCGCGCCGCGTCGAGCCACGCGTGGTCGCCGTCTTCCGGCGTCACGACCAGCCAGGTGCCGTCCAAAGACTTTTCTTCAATGGTTAGGGGTTTCCAGGTGATGCGGTAACGCCAGCCGTCCACAGTGGATCTCTCGAGCCGAGTGCGGCGCCAGGACGCGAGCGCGGGCAGGACGTCGCCGAGGGGTTCCGGCGCGATGGCGAGGGTGTCGGCGATCGACGCCAGGTCCTCACGTTCCACGGCTTCCCAGAACCGGTCGTCGACCGGGTCACCGGTCGTTACGGCCTGCGCGCGTTTCGGCCAGAAGCGCCGGTGCTGGAACGGGTAGGTGGGCAGGCCGACCGTGCGCGTCTCCGGGACGAACGTCCGCCAGTCGACGTCGTGTCCCTGCGTCCACAGCTCGGCGACCGAGGTCAGGAACCTTTGCGGGCCGCCTTCGCCGCGTCGCAGCGTCCCGACGACGACGCCCGGGGTGTCGTCGAGGGTCTCCTGGATCGCGCTGAGCAGTACCGGGTGCGGGCTGACCTCGACGAAAAACCGGTGTCCCCGCTCGACGAGCGCGTGGGTCGTGTCGAGGAAGCGGACCGGCTCACGCAGGTTCCGGTACCAGTAGCCGGCGGCGAGGGTCGCGGTGTCGACCGGCTCGGCGGTCACCGCGGAGTAGAACGGGACGTCGCCCGTGCGGGGGTTCAGACCCGCCAGGACTTCGCGAAGTTCGTCGCGGATGCCCTCGACGTAAACGGAGTGGGAGGCGTAGTCGACCGGGATGCGGCGGGCCCGGATGTCCTTTTCCGCGCACTGGGCGATCAGCTCGTCCAGTGCGGTCGGGTCGCCGCAGACCACGGTGGAGGTCGGGCTGTTGTAGGCCGCGATCGCGACGCCTTCCGGCAGCACGTCCGTCACGCGTTCGGCGTCGAGCGCGACCGAGGCCATGGCGCCTTGGCCCGCGAGCCCGGCGGCGATCTCCTTGCTGCGCAATGCGACGACCTTCGCACCGTCCTCAAGAGACAGTCCACCTGCGACGACCGCGGCCGCGATTTCGCCCTGGGAGTGCCCGGCGACGGCGTCGGGCTCGATCCCGTGCGCCCGCCAGAGTGCGGCCAGAGAGACCATCACGGCCCATGACGCCGGTTGCACGACGTCGACCCTGGCCAGTGCGTCCGCGTCGCTGAGGACGTCGGTCAGCGACCAGTCCACGTGCGGGGCCAGCGCGGCGGCGCACTCGGCAATCCGTTCCGCGAAGACCGGCTCGTCGAGCAACTCGACCGCCATCCCGACCCACTGCGCACCCTGACCCGGGAAGACGAAGACTGTCTCGCCCGCGGCACTCGCGGTCCCGGTGACCACCGCCGAGCCGGGTGCGCTCAGCCCGTCGCGGTGGTCACCGAGGATGACCGCGCGGTGCTCGAACTGGGAGCGAGTACTGATCAACGACCAGCCGATCTCGGCGACGCTCCCAGGTACGTCGGCCAGCGCGGCGGCCCGGTCGCGGACCGCGGCTACCGTTCGGGCGGAGATCACCCAGGGCACCGAGCGCCCCAATGTGGCCTTGGTTGCGTTCAACGCACCCAAGGGGCCCTTCGGTGCGTCTAACGCACCGAAGGCCACATTGGGGCGCTCGGGAACCTGCTCCACGATGATGTGCGCGTTGGTGCCGCTGACACCGAACGACGAGATTCCGGCGCGGCGCGGTCCTTCACGCTCGGGCCACGGCCGCGGCTCGGTCAGCAGCGACACCGCGCCGCTGTCCCAGTCGACGTGCCGCGACGGCTGGCCGACGTGCAGGGTCGCGGGCAGCACGCCGTGCCGCAAGGCGAGGACCATCTTGATGACCCCGGCGACGCCGGCCGCGGCCTGCGTGTGCCCGACGTTCGACTTGATCGAGCCGAGCCACAGCGGTTCGTCCGCGTCGCGGTCCCGGCCGTAAGTCGCCAGCAGGGCCTGCGCTTCGATCGGGTCACCCAGCGTCGTGCCGGTCCCGTGCGCCTCGACGGCGTCCACATCGGACGGCGCCAGGCCCGCGTTCGCCAGCGCCGCCCGGATCACCCGTTGCTGCGACGGGCCGTTCGGCGCGGTCATGCCGTTGGACGCACCGTCCTGGTTGACCGCGCTGCCCCGGACGATCGCGAGCACCGGGTGGCCGTTGCGGCGCGCGTCGGAAAGCCGTTCGACGAGCAGGACGCCGACACCTTCGCCCCAGCCGGTGCCGTCCGCCTCGTCGGCGAAGGCCTTGCACCGGCCGTCGGAAGCGAGGCCGCGCTGCCGGCTGAACTCGACGAACAGGCCTGGAGTCGACATGATCGTCACGCCGCCGGCGAGCGCCAGCGAGCATTCGCCCGCGCGCAGCGACTGGGCGGCGAGATGCAGGGCGACGAGCGACGACGAGCACGCCGTGTCGACGGTCATCGCCGGGCCTTCGAGTCCCAGTTCGTAGGCGATCCGTCCGGAAAGGACACTGCCCGCGCTGCCGGTGGCGAGGTAACCGTCGACGCTCTCCTCGCCGAAGTGCAGCGCCGCGGTGTAGTCCTGTCCGTTGGTCCCGGCGAATACCCCGACCGGCGCGCCACGCACGGACAAGGGGTCGATGCCTGCCTGCTCCAGGGCTTCCCAGGACGCTTCCAGCAGCAGCCGCTGCTGGGGGTCCATGGCCAGCGCCTCGCGCGGCGAGATCCCGAAGAACTCGGCGTCGAACTGGTCGGCGCCGGCCAGGAAACCGCCTTCGCGCACGTAAGTCGTTCCGTTGTGGTCGGGATCGGGGTCGTAGAGGGCGTCGGTGTCCCAGCCGCGGTCGGCGGGGAACTCCGAGACCGCGTCACGGCCGTCGGCGAGCAGGGTCCAGAGTTCGTCCGGGTTCCGGACTCCGCCGGGGAACCGGCAGCTCATGCCGACGATGGCGATCGGCTCGTCGGTGTTCTGGACGACCACAGCCTGTTCGGCCTCGGCGTCTCCCAGTAATTCGGTGCGCAGGTACGCGGATAGGGCCGTCGCCGTCGGGTAGTCGAACGCGAGGGTGGCCGGGAGCCGCAGCCCGGTGGCGGTGTCCAGGCGGTTGCGCAGCTCGACGGCGGTCAGCGAGTCGAAGCCGAGTTCCTTGAAGGTGCGGCCGGCGGCGACGTCGTCGGCCGAGCGGTGGCCGAGGGCCAGGGCGACCTGCTCGCGGACCAGCTTGAGCAGCAGCCGGTCGGCGTCCGTCGTGGACAGTCCGGCGAGCTTGAGCGAGCCCGTCGTGGCCGGTGTGAGCTGCCGCACCTCGGGCAGGCCGGCGATGAGCGGGCTCGGGCGGTGCGCGGTGAGCGCGGCCGCGAACCGCTCCCAGTCGACGTCGGCGACGGTGACGGCCGCGCGGCCGCTGTCGATCGCGGACCGCAGCGCGGCGATCGCCCGGTCGGGCCGCAGCGGGGCAAGCCCGGTGCGGCCGAGGTGCTCCTCGGCGGCGGCCGCCGTGGCCATGCCGCCGTCGGCCCAGGGTCCCCAGGCGATCGACGTCGCGGCCAGGCCTTGGGCGCGACGCTGTTCGGCGAGGGCGTCGAGGTAGGCGTTGGCGGCGGCGTAGTTGCCTTGGCCGGCCGCGCCGAAGGTGCCCGCGCAGGAGGAGAAGAGGACGAACGCCTCGAGTCCGGCGGTGAGTTCGTGCAGGTGCCGGGCGGAAACGGCCTTGGCGTCGACGACTTCGGCCAGGCGTTCGGGGGTGAGCGCTTCGAGGACGCCGTCGGCGATGACGCCGGCGGTGTGCACGACGGCGGTGAGGTCGCCGACGGAGGCCAGGGTCGCTTCGAGCGCGGCTCGGTCGGTGACGTCGCAGGCCAGGACGTCGACCCGGGCGCCGAGTTCGGTCAATTCGGCCACGAGGTCCTCGGCACCGGGGGCGTCGGGACCCCGGCGGCTCGTCAGGACCAGACGCTCGGCCCCGGCGCCGGCCAGCCACCTCGCGACGTGCCGGCCGAGGGCGCCGGTGCCGCCGGTGACGAGGACCGTGCCGCTCGGCTGCCACGGGGTCGCCGGCCGTGCGGTGCGCCGGACGAGCCGGCGGGCCAGTACCTGCGTCCCGCGGACGGCGACCTGGTCTTCGCCGGTCGCGCCGCCCAGGATCGCGCGGAACGTCTCCTCGTCGGCGTCGGCCGACAGATCGACGAGACCGCCCCAACGGTGCGGGTGCTCCAGCGCGACCGTGTGCCCGAGACCCCAGACCATCGCCTGCGCCGGGTCCGGCACGTCACCCTCGGCCGCGGCGACCGCGCCGCGGGTGACGCACCACAGCGGTGCGTCGATCTCCGCGTCCCCTAAGGCTTGCACGAGGGCGAGCTGACCTTCGACGTCCAAAGTAGACACCACGCCGGTGAGTTCCCGGCCCCGTAGAAGCGCCGCGAGGGAGGCTCGATCGTCCGCGGGGGTGACTTCGAGAACGTCGTCGAGGAGGTGCGGGCCGGTGCCGACGGGCACCACCGCGAGCCACCGGCCGGAAAGCGCGCCCGGGCCGGGGTCGGGTACCGGCTGCCAGGTGACTTCGTACTGGCCGACCGGGGCTTGGCCACGCTCACGCCAGGTCGTCAAGGCCTCGAGGTCACCGCTTTCGACGGCGGCCCAGAACCGCGCGTCCGGCGCCGGCCGGGTCTCCAGCCAGTAGCGCGTGCGCTGGAACGGATAGGTCGGCAAGGTGACGACCCCGCCGGGACGGCCGGGGTGCGCCGCGTGCAGGACCGCCCGCCAGTCGACGGTGTGGCCCCGCGTGTGGGTGTCGGCCAGGGCGGTGAGCAGGCTCCGGTATTCGGCACGGTCCTTGCGCAGCAACGGAACCGCGGGGAAGGCCGCCAGCGCCGACAGCACACCATCGGGTCCGAGTTCGAGGCCCCGCGTGACGCCGAGCCCGGCGAGGGCTTCCGAAGCATCGGCGAACCGGACAGTCTCTCTGACCTGGCGCACCCAGTACTCCGGGGTCAGGATCTCGTCTCCGGCGAGCCGTCCGGACACAGTGGACACCAACGGGATCTTCGGCGCGGCGAAGGACAGGGAAGCGGCCACGCGAGCGATCTCGGCCAGCATCGGGTCCATCAGCGCGGAGTGGAACGCGTGCGACACCGTGAGCCGCCGGACCTTCCGGCCCAGCCCGGCGAAGTGCGCCTCGACCACCCCGACCGCGTCGGCCTCGCCGGAGACCACCACGGACGACGGTCCGTTCACCGCAGCCAGGCCGACGCCGTCGGTCAGGACCGCCGAGACCTCGTCCTCCGTGGCCTCCACGGCCAGCATCGCCCCGCCCGCGGGCAGCGCCTGCATCAAGCCCGCCCGGGCGGCCACTAGCCGGCAAGCGTCCTCGATGGACAGCACCCCGGCGACGTGCGCCGCGGCCAGCTCGCCGATCGAGTGGCCGGCGACGTGGTCCGGGACCACGCCCCACGACTCCAGCAGCCGGAACAACGCGACCTCGATCGCGAACAAGGCGGGCTGCGTGTAGCCGGTCTCGTCGAGCAGCTCGGAATTCCCGAAGACGACCTCACGCAACGGCCGGTCCAGCGAAGAGTCGATCAGCGCGCACACCGCGTCGAACGCGTCCGCGAACAGCGGGAACCGTTCGTACAGCTCCGCGCCCATCCCGACCCGCTGCGAACCCTGGCCGGAAAACAGGAACGCCGTCTTGCCCGGCTCTGCCAGTCCGGGGGTCATCGCGTCGAGCCCGGCGAGCAGGTCGTCGCGACCGTGTCCCACGACTACGGTCCGGTACTCGAAGGTCGACCTCGCGGCCAGCGCGAGCGCGATGTCCAGCGGGTCGCCGTCCGGTAGTCCGCGGGCGGCGTCGCGCACCGCCTGCTCGGTCCGGCCGGACAGCACCCACGGCACGACGTCGGTGCAAGGTTCACTGTGGACAGTCGGGACAGCCGGCGGCTCTTCGAGGATGACGTGCGCGTTGGTCCCGCTGACACCGAACGACGAGACACCCGCGCGGCGCGGCCGGTCGCCTACGAGCCAATCCTGGGCCTCCGTCAGCAGCCGCACCTCGCCGGACGTCCAGTCCACCCGGTCCGACGGCCGGTCCACGTGCAGTGTCTTCGGCAGGGCTCCGCCGCGCATCGCGAGGATCATCTTGAGCACGCCGACCGCACCCGACGCGGCCTGCGTGTGGCCCACATTGGACTTCACCGAGCCGAGCCACAGCGGCCGGTCCCGGTTCTGGCCGTACGTCTCCAGCAGCGCCTGTGCCTCGATCGGGTCGCCCAGCGCCGTGCCCGTCCCGTGCGCCTCGACGGCGTCCACATCGGACGGTGCCAGGCCCGCGTTCGCCAGCGCCGCGCGGATCACGCGCTGCTGTGACGGGCCGTTCGGGGCGCTCAGGCCGTTCGACGCGCCGTCCTGGTTCATCGCCGACCCGCGCAGCAGCGCGAGCACCGGGTGGCCGAGCCGCCGCGCGTCCGAAAGGCGTTCGACCAGCACGAGCGCGACGCCTTCGCCCCAGCCGGTGCCGTCCGCCGCGTCGGCGAAAGCCTTGCACCGGCCGTCGCCGGCCAGCCCGCCCTGCTTGGCGAACTCCTGGAACGCGCCCGGCGTCGCCATCACCGTCACACCGCCGGCCACCGCCATCGACGACTCGCCGGAGCGGACCGACTGGGCGGCCAGGTGCAGCGCCACCAGCGACGACGAGCACGCCGTGTCGACGGTCACCGCGGGGCCTTCGAGACCGAGCACATAGGACACCCGGCCGGACACGACCGCGCCGGCGTTCCCGGTGAGCAGGTGCCCTTCGACCTCTTCCGCCGCCTCGGTGTGGCCGGTCGCGTAGCCCTGCGTGCCGCAGCCGACGAACACGCCGGCCGCGCTGCCGCGCAGCGAACGCGGGTCGATCCCGGCGCGCTCGAAGACCTCCCACGCGCTCTCCAGCAGCAGCCGCTGCTGCGGGTCCATCGCCACCGCTTCCCGCGGTGAGATCCCGAAGAAGCCGGCGTCGAACTCGTCGGCGTCGTGGACGAAGCCGCCGACACCGTCGAGGTCCCAGCCGCGGTTCACCGGAAAGGCCGTCAGGCCCTCGGCGCCCGCGGAAACCAAGTCCCACAAGTCTTCCGGCGAACGCACGTCGCCGGGCAGGCGGCACGCCATCGAGACGATGGCGATCGGCTCGTCGGTGTCCACCCGGGACACAAGCTGATCGGCCGCCACGGGGCCGGCGTCGAGCAGCTTGTGCCCCAGCAGCGCGGCGAGCCGCCGCGGGTCCGGGTGGTCGAACAGCACGACGGCGGGCAGCTTGAGCCCAGTCGCCGCGACGAGCCGGTTGCGCACCTCCAGCGCGATCAGGGAGTCCACGCCCAGGTCGCGGAACGCCCGGTCGGGGTCGACCGAACCCGGCCCGGGATAGCCCAGGACGGCGGCGGTCTCGGCGCGCACGAGGTCGAGCAGCGCCTCCACTCGCGCGGCCTCGGTAAAGCCGGAAACCCTTTGCGCGAAGGAAGAATCGGCTGCGACGACAGGCTCGGCTTCGAGGACGCGGCGAACCTCGGGCAGTTCGTCGAGCAGCGGCCGCGGGCGGGCGGCGGTGAAGGCCGGCGCGAACCGGGCCCAGTCCATGTCCGCGACGGCCAGGAAGGTCTCGTCCGCGCCCAAGGCCTGCCGCAGCGCGGTGAGCGCGAGCGCGGGGTCCATCGCGCGGATGCCCCGGCGGCGCAGCTGCTCCGAGGAGCCGTCGGCGGTCATGCCCGCGCCCGCCCAGGCGCCCCACGCCACGGAGGTCGCGCGGAGACCGCGGTCCCGGCGGTGCTGGGCCAGGGCGTCGAGGTAGGCGTTGGCCGCGGCGTACGCGCCCTGGCCGCCGCCACCCCAGACCCCCGCGTTGGAGGAGAACAGCACAAAGGCGTCGAGGTCGCCGGTGAGCAGCGCGTCCAGGTTCGCGGCGCCCGCGACCTTCGCGCGCATCGTGTCGGCGACCTCGGCGTGGTCGGTGTCGGCCAGGGCGGCCGAGCGGCCCACGCCGGCCGCGTGCACGACGGTGCGGGGCTCGATGTCGGCGAGGAGGGTGGCCAGGGCGTCGCGGTCGGCGACGTCGCAGGCGGCGATGGTCACCTCGACGCCGAGCGCCGTCAGCTCTTCGCGCAGCTCGGCGGCGCCGTCGGCGTCAGGACCCCGACGGCTCGTGAGGACGAGGTGTTCGGCGCCGGCTTCGACCAGCCAGCGGGCCACGTGCGCGCCGAGGGCGCCGGTACCGCCGGTGATCAGCGCGGTTCCACTCGTCCGCCATTCCCGTGCGGTACGGCCGAGCGGCGCCGGGACCAAGCGGCGGACGAGCACCCCGGACGCGCGGATCGCGACCTGATCCTCGCTCGCCTCGGTGAGCACCCGGGCCAGGCGGCCGATTGCGCGCTCGTCGAGGTCTTCGGGCAGGTCGACCAGGCCGCCCCAGCGGTCCGGGTGTTCCAGGCCGGCGACGCGGCCCAGGCCCCAGACCTGCGCTTGCCCGGGGTCGGTCAGCCGGTCGGAGCGGCCGGTGGAGACGGCGCCGCGGGTCAGCAGCCACAGCGGCGCGGCCACCGCCCGGACCAGCTCGATGGTCGTGTAGAGGCCGTCGTCGGCAAAGGCGAGCAAGGACAGGACGCCGGCGACGCCTTCGGTGGGCAGCTCCGGGAGCCCCGCGCCGGGCTCGACGGTCAACAGGACCGGCTCGGCGCCGTGCGCGGCCAAGCCCTCGACGAGGTCGCCTGCCGGGTATCCGGCGGGAGCGATGACCAGCCAGCGTCCGCTGAGGTCCTTTTCGGACAAGGTCGTCGGCTGCCACGCGATGCGGTAGCGCCAACCGTCCACGACGGACTGGTCGTGCCGGCGTTTGTGCCACTGCGCGAGACCGGGCAGGACGTCGGCGAGCGCGGTCGCGTCCACGTTCAGGGAGCCGGCCAGCGCGTCGACGTCGCCACTGTCCACAGCGGACCAGAACTGGTCGTCGGCCGCGCCGGCGGCCTTCTCGGCGGCGGTCAGCCAGTAGCGTTCACGCTGGAAGGGGTACGTGGGCAGATCCACGATCCGCGCACCGGGGAAGAGCCCCGCCCACTCGACCGCGGCACCGCGGCTCCACAGCTCGGCCAGCGACGTCAGGAAGCGCGGCAGGCCGCCCTCCCCGCGGCGCAGCGAGCCGACGACGACCGGCTCGTCCAAGGTCTCCTCGACGGCGGCGGCGAGCACGGGGTGGG
The DNA here is from genome assembly GCF_040682155.1 of Amycolatopsis sp. NPDC051371. Lineage (NCBI taxonomy): Bacteria > Bacillati > Actinomycetota > Actinomycetes > Pseudonocardiales > Pseudonocardiaceae > Amycolatopsis > Amycolatopsis sp. NPDC051371. Next base: position 28,843 of record NZ_JBFBAG010000046.1, on the reverse strand, counting down.
CGCTCACCTCGACGAACGTGGTGAACCCCGCCGCGGCGAGGCCGCGCAAGGCAGCGTCGAACAAGACTGTCCGACGCAGATTGCGGTACCAGTAGCCGGCGTCCATGGCGCTGGTGTCGATCCGCTCGCCGAGCACCGAAGAGTGGAGCGGGATCGCGGCTTCGCGCGGGATGATCGGGGCGAGCGCGGTGAGCAGTTGGTCCTCGATGGCCTCGACGTGTGCGGAGTGCGACGCGTAGTCCACCGGGATCCGGCGAGCTCGAATTCCTTCGGCGGCAACGGTTTCGATCAGCTCGTCAAGCGCTTCAGGCTCGCCGGAGAGCACGACCGAGCCCGGGCTGTTCACCGCGGCCACGCTGATCCGCTCGTCCAGCCGGGCGGTGATCTCGGCGAGGGACAGCGCGACCGAGGCCATCCCGCCCTTGCCCGCGAGCCGCTCGGCGATGAGCTTGCTGCGCAGCGCGACCACGCGCGCACCGTCCTCAAGGGACAGTGCGCCCGCTACGACGGCGGCCGCGATCTCACCTTGAGAGTGCCCGACGACGGCGCCGGGCTTCACGCCCGCCGACTGCCACAGCGAGGCCAGGGAAACCATCACGGCCCAGGAAGCCGGCTGCACGACGTCTACTCTGGCCAGCGCGTCCGTGTCGCCCAGGACGTCGGTGAGCTTCCAGTCCACGTGGGGTGCGAGCGCGGCCTCGCACTCGGCGACCCGGGCCGCGAAGACGGGCTCGTCGAGTAGGCCGACGGCCATCCCCGCCCACTGCGCACCCTGGCCGGGGAAGACGAAGGCGGTCTTGCCCATCGGCGTGGCGACGCCTTGGACGACCTCGGCCGACGGCGTCGCGTCCGCGAGTGCGTCCAGGCCGCGGACCAGGTCTTCGACGGTGCTTCCGACCACGGCGGCGCGGTGTTCCCAGGCCGTGCGGGCGGTAGCGAGCGACAGGCCGACGTCGCCCGGCCGGACGTCTTCGGTGACGTGCTTGCGCAGCAGATCGGCCTGCTCGCGCAACGCTTCGGCGGTGCGGGCGGACAGCACCCAGGTCGAAGTTCCTTGCGGCGCTTCGGTTTGCTCGGGCGCGGGGGCGGGGGCGGCTTCGAGGACGACGTGGGCGTTGGTGCCGCCGACGCCGAACGACGAGACCCCGGCCCGGCGGGGCGCGCCGGTTTCGGGCCACGCGGTGTGCTCGGTCAGCAGCTCGACCGAGCCGCGCGTCCAGTCGACCTGGGTGGATGGCTCGGTGACGTGCAGGGTTCGGGGCAGCTCGCCGTGGCGCAGGGCCAGGACCATCTTCATCACGCCGGCGACACCGGCGGCGGCCTGCGTGTGCCCGATGTTGGACTTGATCGAGCCGAGCCGGAGCGGGTGCTCACGGTCCCGTCCGTAGGTGGCCAGGAGGGCCTGGGCCTCGATCGGGTCGCCCAGTGTGGTGCCGGTCCCGTGCGCCTCGACAGCGTCCACTTCGGACGGTTTGAGGCCGGCGTTCGCCAGCGCGGCGCGGATGACGCGTTGCTGCGAAAGGCCGTTGGGGGCGGTGAGGCCGTTGGACGCGCCGTCGGAGTTGACCGCGGAGCCGCGCAGGACCGCGAGCACCGGATGGCCGTTCCTGCGGGCGTCCGACAGCCGCTCGACGAGCAGCACGCCGGCGCCCTCGCCCCAGCCGGTGCCGTCGGCGGTGTCGGCGAACGACTGGCAACGCCCGGACGCGGAAACCCCGCCCTGGCTGGTGAACTCGACGAACACGGCGGGCGTGGCCATGACGGTGACGCCGCCGGCGAGTGCCATCGAGCACTCCCCCGCGCGCAGGGCCTGCACGGCGAGGTGCAGCGCGACGAGCGAGGACGAGCAGGCGGTGTCGACGGTGACGGTGGGGCCTTCGAGGCCGAAGGTGTAGGCGATCCGCCCGGACGCGACCGACACGGCGCTGCCGGTGAGGAGGTGGCCGCGGACCTCGTCGGGGAGGGCGTCGAGGTCGGTGGAGCCGTAGGCCTGGTTGCTGCAGCCGATGAACACGCCGGTGTCGCTGGCTTTCAGGGCGTTCCGGTCCAGCCCCGCGCGTTCGAAGGCCTCCCAGGAGACCTCCAGGAGCAGGCGCTGCTGCGGGTCCATGGCGAGGGCTTCGCGCGGCGAGATGCCGAAGAAGCCGGGGTCGAAGTCGGCGGCTTTGTCGACGAAGCCGCCCTCGGCGGTGTTGCTGCCGGCCAGCTCGCCGGCGGTCCAGCCGCGGTCTGCGGGGAAGCCGGTGATGGCGTCGGTCCCTGTGCGGAGAAGATCCCACAACGCCTCGGGTGAGTCGACCCCGCCGGGGAAGCGGCAGCTCATCGCGACGACGGCGATCGGTTCCCTGGAGGCGGCCGCGAGCCGGTCGTTCTGCTCCCGCAGCCGCTTGTTGTCCCGCAAGGACGCCCGGAGCGCTTCGACGACCTTGTCCTTGTCCGAAGACAGTGCCACCAGGTACCTCCAGGTTCGCGGCGTGGTCGCCTCGAGTGAAACGCATGGGGCACCCGCAAATCCCTAGACTTCGCGCGCGGCCTCGCGCGAAGGTCTTGAATGAGTCATTCAGGACCTACCAAGACCTGAATGACTCATTCAAGACACCGCCCGGCCGGGCGCGAGCGGGTCAGTCGAGGTCCAGCTCGTCGATCAGCGCGAACATCTCGTCGTCCGTCGCGGACTCCAGCCGCTCCTCGACCGCCGTCGCCGGGCCGGAGCCGTTCACCCGGGCCAGCAGCTCCTGCAAGCGACTCCCCAAGGTCTCGCGAGCCTGCGCATCCGCCAGCAGTTCCGGCAACGCGAACTCCACCCGATCCAACTCGGCCAAAGCGGGAAGGATCGCCGCCGGGACGTCCGGGACCAGCTCGGACCTCAAGTACTCCACCAGCACCGTCGTCGACGGGTAGTCGAACAGCAGCGTCGCCGGCAGGCGCAGCCCCGTTGCCGCGCCCAGCAGGTTCCGCAGCTCGACCGCGCTCAGCGAGTCGAAGCCCAGCTCCAAGAACCCTCGGTCCGGCTCGATCGCGTCCGGGCCCGCGTAGCCCAGGACCGTCGCCGCGTGGGTGCGGACCAGGTCCAGCAATGCTCCGTCGCGCTCGGCCTCCGACATCCCGGCCAGGCGGTGGGTCAGGCTGTCCGCCGGGTCGGCCGGGGCCGTCGTCGCCCGGACCGCGCGGCGCACCGGCGTGCGGATCAGGCTGCGGAGGATCACCGGGATCGCGTCCTCGCCGACGCGGTCGCGCATGGCCTCCACGACCAGCCGCACCGGCAGCAGCACCGCCTCGTCGAGGGTGCACGCGACGTCGAACAGGTCCAGCCCCTCCTCCGACGGCATCGGCTCGACGCCGCCGCGGGCGAGCCGCGACAAGTCGGCCTCGCCGAGCTTGCCGGTCATGCCGCTGCGCTCGGCCCACAGACCCCACGCCAGCGACAGCCCGGGCAGCCCCTGCGCCCGGCGCACGTGCGCCAGCGCGTCGAGGAACGCGTTGGCCGCCGCGTAGTTCGCCTGGCCCGTGCCGCCGAACGTCCCGGCGAGCGAGGAGAACACGACGAACCCGGCCAGGTTCATGCCCGCGGTCAGCTCGTGCAGGTGCCAGGCCGCGTCGACCTTGGGCCGCAGCGCCGTGTCCAGCTGGCGGGTGGTCAGCGCGGACACGACGCCGTCGTCGAGGACACCCGCGGTGTGCACCACCGCGGTCAGCGGGTGTTCGGCGGGAATGGCCGCGAGCAGCGCGGCCAGGGAATCCCGGTCGGCGACGTCGCAGGCGGCCATGGTGACGTCCGCGCCCCACGCCGTCAGCTCCTCGACCAGCTCCCGGGCGCCTTCCGCCGCTGGCCCGCGCCGGCTGGTCAGCACCAGCCGCCGGGCGCCGCGCGCGGTCACCAGGTGCCGGGCGACGAGCGTGCCGAGCGTCCCGGTGGCGCCGGTGATCAGCACCGTGCCCTCGGGGTCCCACTCGGAGACCGGCGCCGGGCTGGTCGCCGGGACGCGGGCGAGGCGCGGCACCTGGATCGCGCCGATCCGGACCGCGACGTGCGGTTCGCCGCAGGCCACGGCGGACGGGAGCGCCGCGTAGGAGACTTCGCGGTCGTCGAGGTCGACCAGCACGAACCGGCCGGGGTTCTCCGACTGCGCGGAGCGGACCAGGCCGACGACCGCAGCCGTCGCGAGGTCGGTGATGCCTTCGCCGACCCGCGTCGCGATCGCGCCCCTGGTGACGAACACCAGGCGTGATCCGGCGAACTGCTCGCTCGCCAGCCACCCCTGCACCTGCTCCAGCGCGCCGTGGGTGGCGGTCCGGACGGCGCGCGCGACGTCCTCGTCCTCCTGCGGGCCGCTGGTCATGACGACCACCTCGGGCACCGGGGCACCCGCCGCCACGGCCGCGCCGAGCGCGTCGAAGTCCGGGTAGGACTCCACCGGGACACCGGCCGTGCCGAGGGCCTTGGTGACGCGGACGCCGACGTCGTGTCCGACGACCGCCCAGCGTTCGGCCGCGGAGTGGCTGACCGGGGTGATCGGGGCCATCACCCAGCCCACCCGGAACAGCGATTCGTGGTACGCCGACCGCGCGACGTCGAGCTGTTCGGCCGAGACCGGCCGCAGCGTCAGCGCACCGATGGTGGCCACCGGCAGGCCGTCCTGGTCGGCGACCGCCAGGGCCACCGTGTCATCGCCCTGCCCGGTGACGCGTACGCGCAAGGCCGACGCGCCGCCCGCATGCAGGGTCACCCCCGACCACGCGAACGGCAGCACCGCCCGGCTTTCGTCGCGCAGCGCGACGGTGTGCAGGGCCGCGTCCAGCAGCGCCGGGTGCAGACCGAAGCGTTCGGCTTCTGCCCGCTCCTCCTCCGGCAGGTCGACCTCGGCGAAGATCTCGTCGCCGACGCGCCACGCCCGGTGCAGGCCCTGGAACGCGGGCCCGTAGGCGAACCCGTTGGCCGCGATGCGGTCGTAGAGCCCGTCGAGGTCGATCGGCTCGGCGCCGGCCGGCGGCCAAGCCCCGGTCAGGTCACCGGCCGCGGGGGCCGCCGCCGCGGCGAGCGTGCCGCTGGCGTGCGTGGTCCACGGCTCGTCCTCCATGGCCTCGTCGGCGCGGGAGTAGATGTCGATCGAGCGGGTGCCGAACCGGTCCGGCCCGCCGACCGCGACCTGCAGCCGGACGCCGCCGGTCTCCGGCAGCACCAGGGGCGCGGCGAGGGTGAGCTCCTCGACGCGTTCGCAGCCGACCTTGTCCGCGGCGTGCACGGCCAGCTCCATGAACGCCGTCCCTGGCAGCAGGACACTGCCGAGCACGACGTGTTGCGCCAGCAGCGGGTGGCTCGTCGCCGACAACAGACTCGTGAACAGCGCGCCATCGGAACCGGCCAGCGACACCGCCGCGCCCAGCAGCGGGTGGTCCGCTTCGCTGAGCCCGGCGCCGGTGACGTCGCCGGTCACCGGCGGGACGTCCAGCCAGTACCGCTCACGCTGGAACGCGTAGGTCGGCAGTTCGACGTGCCCACCGCCGGCCAGCACGGCGGCCCAGTCGACGTCGGCGCCGGCGGTGTGCAGCCCGGCGAGCGCCATGAGCAGGGAGCGCTCTTCGTCGTGTCCCTTGCGCAGCACCGATCCCACGCTCAGCTCGGCCGGTCCGGCGCAGTCCGGGACGAGCGCGGCGAGCACCGCGTCCGGGCCCAGCTCGACGAACCGGTTCACGCCTTCCGCGGCCAGCCCGCGGATGCCGTCGGCGAACCGGACGGTCTCCCGCACGTGCCGTACCCAGTACTCCGGCGTCGCGACGTCACCGGCCGACACGACCGGAATCCGCGGCTGCTGGTAGGTCAGACCCTCCGCGACCGTGGCGAACTCGGCGAGCATCGGGTCCATCAGCGGCGAGTGGAACGCGTGCGAGACCTCCAGGCGCTTGGTCTTGCGGCCCAGCGCCGCGAAGTGCTCTTTGAGGCCCAGCACGGCTTCGGTTTCACCCGAAACGACAACGGCTTCGGGTCCGTTCACCGCGGCCAGCGACACCCGGTCGTCCAGCAGCGGGACGACTTCGGCTTCGGGAGCACCGATCGCCACCATGGCCCCATCCTCGGGCAGCGCCTCCATTAGCCGGCCGCGCGCGGCGACGAGCTTGGCCGCGTCGGCGAGCGAAAGCACCCCGGCGACGTGCGCCGCGGCCAGTTCGCCGATCGAGTGGCCCGCGAGGAAGTCCGCGCGGACGTCCCAGGATTCCAGGAGCCGGAACAACGCCACCTCGACCGCGAACAGCGCGGGCTGGGTGAAGCCGGTCCGGTCGAGCCGGGCGGCGTCCTCACCGAAGACGACATCCCGCAACGGCAGATCGAAGTGCGCGCACACCGCGTCGAAGGCGTCGGCGAAGACCGGGAAGCGCGTGTACAGCTCCTGGCCCATGCCGAGCCGCTGCGCGCCCTGCCCGGTGAACAGGAACGCCGTCCGGCCGGTGCGCGCGGTGTGCTGCCGCAGCCCGGCGGCGGGCCGGTCCGCGGCCAGCGCGGCCAGTCCGTCGCGCAGTTCGCCCAGGTTCTCGCCGATGATTACCGCGCGGTGCCCGAACTTCGCACGGGCAGCCAGGGAACGCGCGACGTCGGCAGCGTCCACTTCGGACTCGGTGAACGTCAGGAGCCGCCGGGCCTGGCCGCGCAGCGCGGCTTCGGTCCGGGCCGAGACCGGCCAGGCGGTGAACCGTTGCGGCGTAACGACTTCCACCGGCTCATTCGACGAGGGTGCCTCTTCGAGGATCGTGTGGACGTTGGTGCCGCTGACCCCGAACGAGGACACCGCCGCCCGGCGGGGGTGGCCGTTCGCGGCCCATTCGACCGGCTCCGACAGCAGCTGGACCTGTCCGGCGGACCAGTCGATGTGCGGCGACGGCGTCTCGGCGTGCAGTGTCCGCGGCAGGACGCCGTTGCGCAGCGCCTGCACCATCTTGATCACGCCCGCGATGCCCGACGCGGCCTGGGTGTGCCCGATGTTGGACTTCACCGAACCCAGCCACAGCGGCCGCTCACGGTCCTGGCCGTAGGTCGCGATGAGCGCCTGCGCCTCGATCGGGTCGCCCAGCGTGGTGCCCGTGCCGTGCGCCTCGACGGCGTCCACATCGGACGGGGCGAGCGCCGCGTCGGCCAGCGCCGCGCGGATGACCCGCTGCTGCGCGGGCCCGCTCGGCGCGGTCATGCCGTTGGACGCGCCGTCCTGGTTGACCGCGCTGCCCCGCACGACCGCGAGCACCGGGTGCCCGTTGCGGCGGGCGTCGGAAAGGCGTTCCACCATGACCATGCCGACGCCCTCGGCCCAGCCCGCGCCGTCGGCGTCCGCGGAGAACGCGCGGCACCGGCCGTCCGGCGACAGCGCACGCTGCCGGCTGAACTCGACGAACGTGTCGACCGAGGAGATCACCGTGACACCGCCAGCCAGGGCGAGGTCGCACTCGCCGGAGCGCAGCGCCTTGACCGCCCAGTGCAGCGCCACCAGGGACGACGAGCACGCCGTGTCGACCGTGACCGCCGGGCCTTCCAGGCCGAAGGTGTAGGCGATCCGGCCGGACGCGACACTGCCCGCGCTGCCGGTCGCGAGGTGGCCTTCGAACTCGCCTGGCGCGTGCCGCACCCGGGCGCCGTAGTCGTGGTAGTTGGAGCCGACGAACACGCCGGTCCGGCTGCCGCGCAGCAGCGCCGGGTCGATGCCCACGCGCTCGACGGCCTCCCACGACGTCTCCAGCAGGAGCCGCTGCTGCGGGTCGATTGCGGGGGCCTCGCGCGGCGCGATCCCGAAGAACGCCGGGTCGAACTCCGCCGCGTCGTGCAGGAAGCCGCCGCCGCGCGTGTAGAAGGTGCCGGGCTTGTCCGGGTCGGGGTCGAAGAGCCCGTCGACGTCCCAGCCGCGGTCGGCCGGGAACTCCCCGACCGCGTCGACGCCGTCGGCGACGAGCCGCCACAGGTCCTCCGGGCCGGTCACGCCGCCGGGGTAGCGGCAGGACATCGCGACGATGGCGATCGGCTCGTCGGTGCCCGCCACCAGCGGAACCGCGGTGTCGATGACTGTGCCGCCCACCAGCTCCCGCCGGACGTGCCCGGCGAGCGCGACGGCGGTCGGGTGGTCGAAGACCAGCGTGACCGGCAGCCGCAGGCCGGTGACCTCGCCGAGCCGGTTGCGCAGGTCGACGGCGGTGAGCGAGTCGAAGCCGAGGTCGCGGAAGGCGCGGCCGGGTTCGATCGACTCGGGTCCGGGGTAGCCGAGCGCCACCGCGGCCTGGGCCTGGATCAGCTCCAGGACCAGTCGGTGCTGCTCGGCTTCGCCCAGACCGTCCAGGCGCCGGCCCCAGCCCGTTTCGACCGCTTCCGGCGCCGCCGCTTCGGGGATTCCCAGCAGCGCGGCGCTCGGCCGGCCCTGGGCCAGGGTCTTGCGGTAGCGGTCCCAGCGGATGTCGGCGACCGCGAGCACGGTCTCGTCCTCGTCCAGGGCCTGCTGCAGCGCGAGTACAGCCAGCTCGGGCGCCATCGCGGGCAGCCCTTGCGCGGCCAGGCCCTCACCCCGGCCGCCGCTCCACGCACCCCACGCCACCGCGGTCGCGGGCAGGCCGGCGGCGCGGCGCTCGCGGGCGAGCGCGTCGAGGTAGGTGTTGGCCGCGGCGTAGCTCGCCTGGCCCGGGCCGCCGAGCGTGCCCGCCAGCGAGGAGAACAGGACGAACGCCGAGAGGTCGCGGTGCGCGGTCAGTTCGTGCAGGTGCCGCGCGGCGTCGGCCTTGGGGCGCAGCACGTTGGCGATCCGGTCGGCGGTGAGGCGGTCGAGGACGCCGTCGTCGAGCACGGCGGCGGCGTGCACCACCGCGGTCAGGTCCGGCAGCCCCGCCAGCAGCTCGGCGAGCTGGTCGCGGTCGGCGACGTCGCAGGTCGCGACGGTCAGCTCGGTGCCGAGGTCGGCCAGTTCGGCGGTCAGCTCGGGGACGTCCTGGCCGCGTCGGCTGGTCAGCACCAGCCGGTCGGCGCCCGCCCGGGCGAGCCAGCGGGCGAGGTGCGCGCCGATCCCGCCGGTGCCGCCGGTGAGCAGCACGGTGCCGGACGCCTGCCACGGTGGTGCCGTGCCGCCGGCCGGTGCCGCGCGGACCAAGCGGCGGCCGAAGACGCCGGAGGCGCGCACCGCGACCTGGTCCTCGGGGCCGGGTGCGCCGAGGATGGCGGCGAGCCGGGCGATTCCGCGGGCGTCGAGGTCGGCCGGGAGGTCGACGAGACCCCCGAAGCGCTGCGGATACTCCATGGCCGCGATCCGGCCGAAGCCCCAGGTCAGGGCCTGGTTGGTGGCCCGGATCGGGTCGGTGGCGCCGGTACTGACCGCGCCGTTGGTGGCCCACCAGAGCGGTGCGTCGATGCCCGCGTCGCCGAGGGCGTGCAGCAGCGTCAAGTTCGGGACGAGACCATCGAGCAGGGAGAGCACACCCTCGAACGGGCCCGCCTCGCGAAGCAGCTCGGCCCACCGCTCACGGTCCACTTCGGACGGTAGCGCCAGCAGCCGCGCACCGAGGCCGTCGGCGAGGCCGTGCGGGTCGGGTCCGACGACGAGCCAGCCCGCCACGGTGGTGCCGGTCGCGACGGTGAGCGGCGTCCACTCGACCCGGTACCGCCAGCTGTCCACAGTCGACTTGGCCTGCCGGTTGTCGCGCCAGGCGGCGAGTGCCCCGAAGTCGGACTGCTCGACGGCGGCCCAGAACTCGTCGTCCAACGCGCCTGCGCTCTGGGTGGGCGCGTCGAGCCAGTAGCGCTGGTGCTGGAAGGCGTAGGTGGGCAACGGGATCTGAGCGGCACCCGGGAACGCCGGGGTCCAGTCGACGTCGACGCCGCGGACGTGCAGCTCGGATAGGGACGTGCGGAAGCGCGTCAGGTCGCCTTCGCCGCGCCGGAGCGTGCCGGTCGCGACGGCGTCCGGGACGGCCTCCGCGATCGCCGACGTGACGACCGGGTGCGGGCTGACCTCGACGAACACGGAGTGCTGGCGCGCCGCCAGCGCCTCGATGGTCTGGGTGAACAGGACCGGCTGACGCAGGTTGCGGTACCAGTACCCGGCGTCCAGCGTCGCCGTGTCGATCGGCTCGGCGGTCACCGTCGAGCAGAACGGGACATCGCCGGTCCGCGGTTCGATCGCGGCGAGCACGTCGCGCAGTTCGCTCTCGATCGCTTCCACGTGCGCCGAGTGCGACGCGTAGTCCACCGGGATCAGTCGGGCGCGAACGCCGTCGGCCACGCATTGGGCGAGCAGTTCGTCCAGAGCGTCGGGCTCGCCGCAGACGACGGTCGACGACGGGCTGTTGAAGGCCGCGATCGTGATCCGGCCGGCCCACTCGGCCAATAGCTTCTCGAGCTGCTCGGCGCCGAGCGCGACCGACGCCATCCCGCCTCGGCCGGCCAGTCCGGCGGCGATCGCCTTGCTGCGCAACGCGACCACGCGCGCACCGTCCACCAGCGACAGTCCACCCGCGACGACGGCCGCGGCGATCTCGCCCTGGGAGTGACCCACCACGGCGTCCGGCGAGACCCCGTGCGACTGCCACAGCGCGGCCAGCGAAACCATGACCGCCCACGACATCGGCTGCACCACGTCGACGGGCTCCAGCGAAGACTCGCGCAGAACGTCGAACGGCGACCAGTCCACAAAGGATTCCAGCGCCGCCGCGCACTCCGCGAACCGCTCGGCGAACACCGGCGACTCGTCGAGCAGTTCGGCCGCCATTCCGGCCCACTGCGCGCCCTGGCCCGGGAACACGAACACCGTGCGCCCCACCGGACCCGCGACGCCGGTCACCACCGACGCGCTCGGTGTCCCGGTGGCCAGACCGCCGAGCCCGGTCAGCAGCTCGTCGCGGTCCGAGCCCAGCACCACGGCCCGGTGCTCGAAGGGAGTTCGTGTCGAAGCGAGAGACCAGCCGATGTCCGCGATGTCCGCGGCCGCGGAGGCGGCCAGTTTCGCCGCCTGCGCGGGCAGTCCGGCCGCCGAGCGGGCCGAAAGCACCCACGGCACCGGTCCCGCTACCGGCACGCGCTCGGCGATCGGTTCGGGCGAGGGGTCGTGTTCAAGCACGACGTGGGCGTTGGTACCGCCGACGCCGAACGAGGACACGCCGACGCGGCGCGGTCCCGGCTTGTCCGGCCACGGCGTGGCCTCGGTGAGCAGTTCGAGGGCCCCGGACGACCAGTCGACGTGCGGCGACGGGTGTTCCGAGTGCAGCGAGCGGGGCAGGACGCCGTGACGCATGGCCAGGACCATCTTGATGACGCCGGCGGCGCCCGCGGCGGCCTGGCTGTGGCCGATGTTCGACTTGACCGAACCGAGCCACAGTGGGGCCACGCGGTCGCGGCCGTAGGTGGCCATCAGCGCCTGCGCTTCGATCGGGTCACCGAGCGTGGTGCCCGTGCCGTGCGCCTCGACGGCGTCCACTTCGGACGGTTCGAGGCCGGCCGCGGCGAGCGCGGACAGGATCACGCGCTGCTGCGACGGGCCGTTCGGGGCGGTCAGGCCGTTGGACGCGCCGTCCTGGTTGGTCGCGGTGCCGCGGACCACGGCCAGCACCCGGTGTCCCTTGCGCTTCGCGTCGGACAGCCGTTCGACGAGCAGCATGCCGACGCCCTCGGCCAGGCCCATGCCGTCGGCCTCGGCGGAGAACGGCTTGCTGCGGCCGTCGGCGGCGAGCGCGCGCTGGCGGCTGAACGCGACGAACGGCGCCGGGGTCGACATCACCGCGACGCCGCCGGCGAGCGCGAGGTCGCACTCCCCCGACCGCAGCGCCTGGCCGGCCAGGTGCAGCGCGACCAGCGACGACGAGCAGCCGGTGTCGATCGTGACCGCCGGGCCTTCGAGCCCGAAGGTGTAGGCGACGCGGCCGGAGGTGACGCTGCCGGTGCCGCCGGTGACCAGGTGGCCCTCGACGCCTTCGGGGACTTCGCGCAGCCGCTGGCCGTAGTCGTGGCCGCTGGCGCCGACGAACACACCGGTGCGGCTGCCGCGGACGGCGGCCTGGTCGAACCCGGCGTCTTCGAAGGCTTCCCAGGAGGCTTCCATGACGACGCGCTGCTGCGGGTCCATCGCGAGGGCTTCGCGTGGGCTGATGCCGAAGAAGCCCGGGTCGAACTCGGCGGCGTCGTAGAGGAAGCCGCCCGCGCGGGTGTAGCTGTGCCCGGCACTGTCGGGGTCGGGGTCGTAGAGCGCGCCGGGCTGCCAGCCGCGGTCGCCGGGGAACTCGCCGATGGCGTCGGCCTCGGCCATCATCAGGTCCCACAGCTGCCGCGGGCTCCCGATGCCGCCGGCGAACCGGCAGCTCATGCCGACGATGGCGAGGGGTTCGTCGGTCGCCACGACCGGCGCGGCGACAGCGGGTGCCGGGGCGCCGAGGACCTCGGTGCGGATGTGCCGCGCGAGGGTCGTCGCGTTCGGGTAGTCGAACACGAGGGTGGCGGACAGCTTCAGGCCGGTGGCGGCGGTGAGCCGGTTGCGCAGCTCGATCGCGGTCAGCGAGTCGAAGCCCAGCTCGCGGAACGCGCGGGAGGAGTCGACGTCGTCCGGGCCGGCGTAGCCGAGCACGGCGGCCGCGTGCTTGCGGACCAGTCCGAGCAGCTCGCGGTCCTGGTCCTCTTCGGACAGTGCGGACAGCTTGGTGCGCAACGCACCCGCGGCGCCGGTCTCCTCCTCGGTGACCTCCGCCTCGGCGGCCAGCACGGCCGCGACCTCGGGCACCTCGGACAGCAGCGGCCGCGGGCGGGCGGCGGTGAAGACCGGGACGAACCGCTCCCAGTCGATGTCGGCGACGGCCAGGAACGGCTCGTCGTGGTCGAGCACCTGGCCGAGCCCGAGCAGGGCCGGTTCCGGGGCCATGAACGGGATCCCGCGCCACTTGAGCTGGTCGGCGACGACGTCGGAGACCATGCCGTCGCCGGCCCAGATGCCCCAGGCGACCGAGGTCCCGGCCAAGCCGCGGGCGCGGCGGCTCTCGGCGAGCGCGTCGACGAAGGCGTTCGCGGCGGCGTACGCGCCGTGGTCGCCACTTCCCCACACCCCGGCGACCGAGGAGTACAGCACGAAGGCGTCGAGGTCGGCCTCGCCGAACAGCGCGTCCAGGTGGCGGGCGCCGGCGAGCTTCGCGCGGGCGCCCTCTTCGAACTCGGGCAGCGTCGTGTCGGAGAGCGGGGCCAGCAGGCCGACGCCGGCGGTGTGGACGACCGTGCGGACCTCTGTCAGGCCGCTGACCAGCGACGTCAGCGCCTTGCGGTCGGCGACGTCGCAGGCGGCGATCGTCACCTCGACACCGAGCGCCGTGAGTTCTTCGCGCAGCTCGGCGGCGCCGGGCGCGTCGGGACCGCGGCGGCTGGTGAGCACGAGGTGCTCGGCCCCGCGGCCGACGAGCCAGCGGGCGACATGCGCCCCCAGCCCGCCCGTGCCGCCGGTGATCAGCGCGGTGCCGCTCGTCCGCCACTCGGGAGCGTTGCCCTCGACCGGAGCGCGCCGCAGACGACGCTGGTACAGCCCGGTCTCGCGGACGGCCAGCTGGTCCTCGTCGCCGATCCCGGTGAGCGCGGCGCAGAGCCGGGCCGCGGCCTGCTCGTCCAGGGTTTCCGGCAGGTCGACGAGCCCGCCCCAGCGGTCGGGGTGCTCGAGCGCGAGGACCCGACCGAGGCCCCAGGTCGTGGCCTGACCCGGGTTCGGCGCCTCGTCGCCGGGCACGACGGCGGCCGTCCCCTGCGTCGCGAGCCACAGCGGCGCGGTGATCCCGGCGTCACCGAGAGCTTGCGAGAGCAGAAGGTTCGCGGCGAGCCCCTTGGACAGCACCGGGTGCGCGGCGTGAGCACGCTCGTCGAGCGCGAGCAGCGACAGCACGCCCGCGAGATCGGACTCGCCGCGCAGCCGCTCGGCCAGCGACGCGCGATCGTCGGACTCGTCGATGCGCAGGGTGCGGACGACCGCGCCGGCCTTCTCCAGGGCGTCGAGGCAGACGTCGGGCGCGTGCACGACCAGCCAGGTCCCGGACAACTCGGGTGCCGGTGCGGCGACCGGGTGCCAGGTGATCCGGTACCGCCACTGGTCCACTGTGGACAACTCCGTGCGGCGGTGGCGCCAGTCCGCGAGCGCGGGCAGCACCTCCTGCCAGGGCGTTTCCGCAGTGACGCCCAGCTCCTCGGTGAGCGCCCCGTCCGACACGGCGTCCCAGAACTCCGTATCGGCCTCGGCGGTCTCGACCGGCGTCTCCAGCCAGTAGCGCTGCCGTTGGAAGGGATATGTCGGCAAAGCGACCGGCCGCGCGTCCGGGTAGACGGCCGACCAGTCGACGTCGTGACCCTGCGTCCACAGCTGAGCCACCGAGGTCAGGAACCGCGCCAAGCCGCCTTCGCCACGCCGGAGCGTGCCGACGACGGCCGCCGAACCGGGGTCGAGCGCGTCGTCGAGGGTCTCCTGGATGCCGCCGCCGAGGACGGGGTGCGGGCTCGACTCGACGAAGAACCGGTGCCCGTCGGCGATGAGGGTCTTGGTGGCGTCCTGGAAGCGCACGCGCTGCCGCAGGTTGCGGTACCAATAGGCCGCGTCGAGTGTCTCGGCGGTCTCACCGGTGACGCTGGAGACGAACGTGATCCGCGGGGCTCGGGGTGCGAGGTCCGCCAGGGCTTCGAGCAGTTCGGTTTCGAGGACCTCGACCACGGCGGAGTGCGACGCGTAGTCCACCGGGATCCGGCGGACGCGCAGTCCTTCGGCTTCGGCGCGGGCCAGGACCTCTTCGACGGCGGCGGTCTCGCCGGAGATCACCACGGACGCGGGCCCGTTGACCGCGGCGATGGAGACACCGTCCGCGAGCAGCGCCTCGACCTGGGCTTCCGGCGCCGCGACCGACGCCATCGCGCCGAGACCGGCCAGCCGGCCGGCGATCAGCTTGCTGCGCAGCGCGACGACCTTCGCGCCGTCGGACAACGACAGCGCACCGGCGACGACGGCGGCCGCGATCTCGCCCTGCGAGTGCCCGACAACCGCGTCCGGCGTGACGCCGTGGGCCGCCCACAACGCGGCGAGCGACACCATGACCGCCCACGAAACCGGCTGGACGACGTCGACGCGTTCGAGGGCCGCCGCGTCACCGAGGACGTCGGTCAGCTTCCAGTCCACAAAGGACGCCAAGGCGGCCTCGCACTCGGCCATCCGGCCCGCGAACACCGGTGAGGACGCCAGCAGGTCCACGGCCATCCCGGCCCACTGGGCGCCCTGGCCGGGGAAGACCAGCACGGTGCCGCCCACGACCTGGGCCTCGCCACCGACCACCGCGCCACCGGCGGCCGTGCCGGATTCGGCGATCTCACGGAGGCCCTCCTCCAGATCCCCGCCGATCACCGCGGCGCGGTGCTCGAACGCCGAGCGCGTGGTGGCCAGGGACCAGCCGACGTCGGCCACATTCACGTCGCGCAGCTCGCCCAGCTCCGACGCACGGGCCTTCAGCGCGGCATCGGAACGACCCGACAGCACCCACACCGCCGTGTCCACAGTGGACTCCGAGGCGACCTCGGGCTCGTCGGTGACGCCCTCCAGCACGACGTGCGCGTTGGTGCCGCTGCCGCCGAACGAGGAGACCCCGGCCCGGCGCGGTGCACCCGTCTCGGGCCACTCCTGCTGCTCGGTGAGCAGCGAGACCGCGCCCGCGGTCCAGTCGACGTGCGGGGTCGGCTCGCCGACGAACAGCGTCTTCGGCAGGACGCCCGCGCGCAGCGCCAGGACCATCTTGATCACCCCGGCGACCCCGGAGGCGGCCTGGGTGTGGCCGATGTTCGACTTGACCGTGCCGAGCAGCAGCGGCCGTTCGCGGTCGCGGCCGTAGGTCGCCTGCAGGGCCTGCGCCTCGATCGGGTCGCCCAGCTTGGTGCCGGTGCCGTGCGCCTCGACGACGTCGACCTGCTCGGGCGCCAGCCGCGCGTTGGCCAGCGCCGCCTCGATCACGCGCTGCTGCGAGAGTCCGTTGGGGGCGGTCAGGCCGTTCGACGCGCCGTCCTGGTTGATCGCCGTGCCGCGGATGACCGCGAGGACCGGGTGGCCGTTGCGGCGCGCGTCGGAGAGCCGTTCGAGCAGCACGACGCCGACGCCCTCGCCCCAGCCCGTGCCGTCGGCGTCGGCGGAGAAGGCGCGGCAGCGGCCGTCGGCGGACAGGCCGCGCTGGCGGCTGAACTCGACGAAGTTGCGGGGGTTGGCCATCACGGTCGCACCGCAGGCCAGCGCCATCGAGCACTCGTCGTTGCGCAGCGCGGAAACCGCCAGGTGCAGGGCGACCAGCGACGACGAGCACATGGTGTCGACGGTGACGGCCGGGCCCTCCAGCCCGAAGGTGTAGGCGAGCCGGCCGGACAGCACGGCGGCCGAACCGCCGGTGAGCAGCAGTCCCTCCAGGCCCTCGGGCGCGGTGACCATGCCGCCGGCGTAACCCTGGTTACTGGCCCCGACGAACACGCCGGTCGAGCTGCCGCGCAGGGCCGCCGCGTCGAGCTTCGCCCGCTCGAAGGCCTCCCAAGTGGTCTCCAGCAGCAGCCGCTGCTGCGGGTCCATCGCCACGGCCTCGCGCGGGGAGATGCCGAAGAAGGCGGGGTCGAACTGCGCGGCGTCGGTCAGGAAGCAGCCGTCGCGCACGTAGCTGCGGCCGACCCGTTCGGGGTCGGGGTCGTAGAGGTCCGGGTCCCAGCCACGGTCGGCGGGCCACGGCGAAACGGCGTCCCGCCCTTCGGCGAGCAGGTCCCAGAGCTGCTCGGGGTCGGTCACCCCGCCCGGGAACCGGCAGCTCATCGACACGACGGCGATCGGCTCGCTGCGGCGCTCGGTGACGTCCTGCAGGCGGCGGTTGGCCAGCTTGAGATCGGCCGTGACCCGCTTGAGGTAGTCACGGAGCTTGTCCTCGTTGCGCATCTGCGTCCGCTCCTGGTATTCGGTCACGTCAAGAGATTCCGAGTTCTCGGTCGATCGCCGCGAACATCTCGTCGTCGGTCGCGGTGTCGAGTTCCAGGCCGTCGTCGTCGCTGTCGTCGCCCGCGTCGTCCCACTTCCACAGCAGCTTCCGCAGGCGGGCGGTGACCAGCTCGGCCGGCAGGGCTGCCAGCGCGGCCTCGATCCGGTCCAGCTCGTCGGCTGCGGTGTCCTCGGTGAAGAGGCCTTCGAGCACGTGCTGCGCGACGGCGGTGGGCGTCGGGTAGTCGAAGACCAGCGTGGCGGGCAGCTTCAGGCCGGTCGCCGCGGCGAGCCGGTTGCGCAGGTCGAGCGCGGTGAGCGAGTCGAAGCCCAGCTCCTTCAACGTCTGCGCAGGCCGGACGGCGTCGCGGCCGGGGAAGCCGAGCACCACCGCTACTTCGCCGCGGACCAGGTCGAGCACCACCCGCTCGCGTTCGCTTTCCGACGCCGCCCGCAGCCGCTTCACCAGCTCGCCGTCACTGTCCACAGGGGATTCTTGCTGCGCCTCGGGCAGTTCCCGCAGGAGCGGGCGCTGCCGCGACGCGGTGTAGAGCGGGGTGAACTTCGCCCAGTCGATGTCGGCGACGACGCTGGTCGGGCCGCCGGTGTCGACCGACGGCTGGATCGCGGTGACGGCCAGTTCGGGCCGCATCATCGGGACCCCGCGCCGCTCGAGCTGCGCGCCGACGTTCTCGTCCACCATGCCGCCGCCCGCCCAGGCGCCCCAGGCGATCGACGTCGCCGGGAGCCCGCGGTCGCGCCGCTGCTGAGCCAGTGCGTCGAGGTAGGCGTTCGCGGCGGCGTAGCCCGCTTGGCCCGCGTTGCCCCAGACGCCGGCGCCCGAGGAGAACAGGACGAACGCGTCCAGGTCCCCGCACAGCTCGTCGAGGTTCCGCGCACCCCGGACCTTGGCCTCGGCCAGCTCCGCGAAGTCGGCCAGGGTGACGGCGGTGATCGGTCGTTCGACGTCCACCGCGCCCGCCGTGTGGACCACGGCGTTCACCGGCGGCAGCTCCGCGAGCAGCTCGCGCAGCGCGTCCCGGTCCGAGACGTCACAGGCGGCGACGGTGACCTTCGCTCCGAGCGCGGACAGCTCGCCCCTGAGTTCCGCGGCCCCGGGCGCGTCTTCGCCCTTGCGGCTCACGAGCACCACGTGCTCGGCACCGTTCGTGGCGAGCCAGCGGGCGACCTGCCCGCCGAGCGCGCCGGTACCGCCGGTGACCAGCGCGGTGCCGTGTGGCCGCCAACGGACGGGCGGGGACGCGGCCGCGCGGACCAGCCGGCGGGCGAACACCCCCGATGGCCGCAGCGCCACCTGGTCCTCGCCGTCGTGGCCGGTGAGGACGGCCGCGAGCCGGCCGGCGGTCGTGACGTCGGCGACCGGCGGCAGATCGACGAGGCCACCCCAGCGGTCGGGCTGGTCGAGCCCGAGGATCCCGCCGAGACCCCAGGCCATCGCCTGGGCGGCGTTCACCAGGGGTTCGCCCGGCTCGACCGAGACGGCGCCGCGGGTCGCGAACCACAGCGGGGCGACGATCCCGGCGTCAGCCAGGGCTTGCGTGAGCAGGACGTTGCCGG
The DNA here is from genome assembly GCF_040682155.1 of Amycolatopsis sp. NPDC051371. Classification (NCBI taxonomy): domain Bacteria; kingdom Bacillati; phylum Actinomycetota; class Actinomycetes; order Pseudonocardiales; family Pseudonocardiaceae; genus Amycolatopsis; species Amycolatopsis sp. NPDC051371. The sequence continues at coordinate 10,316 of NZ_JBFBAG010000046.1, read as the reverse complement.
CCAGGCCCGCCGTGAGCACGGGGTGTTCGGCGTGCGGCTCGTCGTCGAGCACCAGCAGGGAGACGACCCCGACGGGCGGCGCTTCGACGGCCAGCAGCTCCGCCAGCTCCTCACGGTCCTCAGTGGACACTTCGAGCAGACGGACGTCCGGGCCGAGCAGCTCCCGGAAGTCGTGCCCGGCGGGCACGACGGCCAGCCAACCGGCGTCGAGCGTCGCGGCCCGCGGGGTGGTCACCGGGCTCCAGCGGACCTCGTAGCGCAGAGTGTCCACAGTAGACCGGACGACCGGAGCCGAGGAGCGCGGTTCGAGCCAGAACCGCTGTCGCTGGAACGGGTAGGTCGGGAGTGAGACCGTGCGCTTGACCGGATAGCGGACCGACCAGTCGACGTCGTGGCCGTGGGCCCACAGCTGGGAGAGGGAGGTCAGGAATCGTCGGAGGTCGCCCGCGTTGCGGCGCAGGGTGCCGACGACGGCGGCGCTCTCCTCCGTCTCGTCGAGGGTCTCTTCGATGCTGCCGCCGAGCACTGGATGCGGGCTGACCTCGACGAAGAACCGGTGTCCCTCATCGATGAGCGTCTTCGTGGCGTCGTGGAACCGCACCGGCTGACGCAGGTTGCGGTACCAGTAGCCGGCGTCGAGCGTTTCGGTGTCGATCGGCGTGCCGGTGACGCCGGAGACGTAGGTGATCGCCGAGGGCCGGGGCCGGATCGGCTCGAGGACCTCCCGCAGCTCCACCTCGATCGCCTCGACCGCCGCCGAGTGCGAGGCGTAGTCCACCGGGATCCGGCGGACCCGCAGGTCACCGGCGCCGGTGATCAGCGCTTCCAGAGCCTCGACCTCGCCGGAGACGACGACCGAGCCCGGCCCGTTGACCGCGGCGATGGCGATCTTGCCGTCGTGGGGTTCGAGCAGCGGGGTGACCTCGGCTTCCGGGGCGGCGATCCACGCCATCCCGCCGCGTCCGGCGAGTCCGGCCGCGATCGCCTTGCTGCGCAACGCGACCACCCGGGCACCGTCCTCGAGGGACAGTCCACCCGCGACGACGGCGGCGGCGATCTCGCCCTGGGAGTGGCCGACGACCGCGTCGGGCTCGACGCCGTGCGCCCGCCAGAGCGCGGCCAGGGACACCATCACCGCCCACGACGCCGGCTGGACGACGTCGACCCGTTCCAGGGCGTCGGCGTCGCCCAGGACGTCGGTCAGCGACCACTCCACGTGCGGGGCCAGCGCAGCTGCGCACTCGGCGATCCGGTCCGCGAAGGCGGGCTCGTCGAGCAGGTCGACGGCCATGCCCGCCCACTGCGCGCCCTGACCGGGGAAGACGAAGACGGTCTCCCCCGCGGTCCCGGTGGTCACGGGGCCTCCGGCGGCCAGCTCGCGCAGCCCGGCCAGCAGCTCGTCCCGCTCGCCGACGACCGCGGCCCGGTACTCGAACGCCGAGCGGGTGGCGGCCAGCGACCAGCCGACCTCGGCGACACCATGCTCGGTCTGCGCCAGCGCCGCCGCCTGCTCGCGCACGGCCGCTTCGGAGCGGGCCGAGAGAACCCACGTGCCCACGGTGTCCGGCAGTGCGTCCACCGGAGGCTCTTCGGGTGCCTGTTCCAGGATGACGTGCGCGTTGGTGCCGCTGATGCCGAACGCGGATACGCCCGCGCGCCGCGGGGCGCCGGTCTCCGGCCACGCCCGGTCCTCGGCCGTCAGCTCCACCACTCCGGACGACCAGTCGACCTCCGCGGTCGGCTCGTCGAGGTGCAGCGTCTTCGGAAGCTGCCCGTGCCGCATCGCTTCGACCATCTTGATCACGCCGGCGACGCCGGACGCGGTCTGGGTGTGCCCGAGGTTCGACTTCAGCGACCCGACCAGCAGTGGCCGTTCGCGGTCCGGTCCATAAGCGGCGATCAGGGCCTGCGCTTCGATCGGGTCGCCCAGCGGGGTCCCGGTCCCGTGCGCCTCGACGACGTCCACTTCGGACGGTCGCAGACCCGCGCCGGCCAGCGCGGCGCGGATGACCCGCTGCTGGGACCGGCCGTTGGGGGCGGTCAGCCCGTTGGACGCGCCGTCGGAGTTGATCGCCGACCCGCGCAGCACCGCGAGCACCGGGTGCCCGTGGCGACGAGCGTCGGACAGCCGCTCCACCAGCAGGACGCCGCCGCCCTCGGCGAGGGCGAACCCGTCGGCGGCGGCGGCGAACGGCTTGCAGCGGCCGTCGGGCGCGAGGCCGCGCTGGCGGCTGAAACCGAGGAACTGGCTCGGCGTGGACATCACCATCGACGCGCCGGCGAGCGCCATCGAGCACTCGCCGGAGCGCAGCGACTGCGCCGCGAGGTGCAGCGCCACCAGCGACGACGAGCACGCCGTGTCGACCGTGACGGCCGGGCCCTCCAGGCCGAGGACGTAGGCGATCCGGCCGGAGGCGACGCTGGACACCGCGCCGGTGACCAGGTAGTCCTCGCCCTCGGTGCCGCCGCCCGAGCCGTAGGCCTGGTCGGTCATGCCGACGAACACGCCGGCTTGCGTGCCGTGCAGCGCGGCGGGGTCGATCCCGGCGCGTTCGAACACCTCCCAGCAGACCTCGAGGAGCAGCCGCTGCTGCGGGTCCATCGCGACGGCTTCGCGCGGCGAGATCCCGAAGAACGCCGGGTCGAACCGGGTGGCGTCGGCGAGGAACCCGCCGTGGCGGGCGTAGGTCGTGCCGGGCCGGCTCGCGTCGGCGTCGTAGAGCGAGCCCAGGTCCCAGCCGCGGTCGGCGGGCAGGCCGGAGATCGCGTCGACACCGTCGGTCAGGAGAGTCCAGAGCTGTTCGGGCGTGGTGACGCCGCCGGGGAAGCGGCAGCCCATCGCGACGATGGCGATCGGGTCGTCGTCGGCCGGCTTTGTGGGCAGAATGTCCACAATGGACGCAGGTTCGACCGATGTCAGCAGGTGTTCGGTCAGCAGTGCGGCCGTCGGGTGGTCGAACACGAGGGTGCTCGGCAGCTTCAGCCCGGTCGCCGCGTTCAGCCGGTTGCGCAGCTCGACGGCGGTGAGCGAGTCGAAGCCGAGGTCCTTGAACGCGCGGCGGACGTCGACGGTCTCCGGGCTCGCGTGCCCGAGCGCCGCGGCGACCTGCTGCCGGACCACAGTGGACACCAGCTTCTCGCGCTCCGGCGGGGCGAGGGCGGCGAGCTGCTCGATCCAGCCGGACGAGTCCGGGGTTTCTTCCCGGAGCTGCTGCACCTCGGGCCGCTCGGCGAGCAGCGGGCTCGGCCGGACGGCGGTGAAGACCTCGGAGAACACCGGCCAGTCGATCTCGGCCAGCGCGACGAACGCCTCGTCGTGGTCCAGGGCCTGTCCGAGGCCGGCCAGAGCGGGCTCGGGCTCGATGACGGGGACGCCGCGGCGGGCGAGGACGTCGTGCAGCGTCTCCGCGATCATGCCGCCGCCCGCCCAGGGACCCCAGGCCACCGACAGAGCGGTCCGGCCGAGCGCCCGGCGGCGCAGGGCCAGTGCGTCGAGGTAGGCGTTCGACGCGGCGTAGGCGGCGTGGTCGGCGACTCCCCAGACGCCGGAGATCGAGGAGAAGAGCACGAAGGCGTCCAGCTCGCGGTCGCCGAGGACGTCGTCGAGGTGCTGGGCGCCGAGCACCTTGGCCCGAAGGACGTCGGCGATCGCTTCGGGATCGGTGTCGTCGAGCGCGGCGAGCGTGCCGACGCCCGCCGCGTGGACGACGGTCCGGAGATCGTCGATGCCGTCGACCAGCTCCCGGAGGGCGTGCGCGTCGGTGACGTCGCAGACCACGACGCTTACCCGCGCGCCCAGCTCGGTCACGTCCGCGTCGCGGCGGGCGGTCAGGACGACGTGTTCGGCTCCGCGCGCGATGAGCCACCGGGCGAGGTGCCTGCCCAGCGCACCCGTGCCGCCGGTGACCAGGGCCGTGCCGCGGGTCTCCCAGGTCCGGGCCGGGGGCTTCCCACGCAGGGACGCGGGGACCAGCCGGCGGGCGAACACCCCGGACGGCCGGATGGCCACCTGGTCTTCGTCGCCGGACAGCACGGCGGTCAGCTTGTCGGCGGTGCCTGCGTCCCAGGTCTCGGGCAGGTCGATCAGCCCACCCCAGCGGCCGGGGTGCTCCAGCGCGGCCACCCGGCCGAGGCCCCAGATCGCGGCCTGCGCCGGATTCGGCGCCGAGTCGGTGTCGAGCGGAGCGACCGCGCCGCGGGTCAGGCACCACAGCGGGGCGCCGATCCCGGCATCGCCGAGAGCTTGGACCAGCACGGCGGTGCTGGTGACCGCGCGGATCGGGTCGTCGTAGGTAGTCAGCGCGAGGACGCCGTCAGGCGTCCGCCCGGCCAGCCGCTCGGCGAGGGAGGCGCGGTCGTCGTCCGCGGTGACGAGCACCTCGACGACATCGAGCCCGGGGAGCGCGCCCGCGGTGGGCGTGAGCACGAGCCAGGTGCCGGTGAGCGGGGTGGCGGGCGGCTCGGGCAAGGCGCGCCAGGCGATGCGGTGGCGCCAGCTGTCCAGATCGGCTTGGCGCCGCCATCGGGCCAACGCGAGCCGTGCGTCGCGCCACGGTGTGTCGTCGGCGAGGCCGAGCGTGTCGTCGGCGAGCGCGGTCCAGAATCCGCTGTCGTCGGCGGTCTTGGCTGTCGGTTCGATCCAGTAACGCGTGCGCTGGAAGGGGTAGGTCGGTAGCGGGACCGTGCGCTGGTGCGGGTAAAGGGCCGACCAGTCGACGTCGTGGCCCTGGGTCCACAGCTGGGCCAGGGACAACAGGAACCGGCGGAGGCCGCCTTCGCCGCGGCGGAGCGTGCCCACCACGGCAGCGTTTTCGAGGGTCTCCTGGAGCCCGCCGCCGAGCACCGGGTGCGGGCTGACCTCGACGAAGAACCGGTGACCCTGCTCGGCGAGCGCGGCGGCGGTGTCGCGGAACAGGACCGGCTGACGCAGGTTGCGATACCAGTACCCGGCGTCGAGGGTTGCGGTGTCGATCGGCTCGGCGGTGACGGTCGAGTAGAACGGGATCTCCCCGGTGTGCGGCCGGATATCCGCGAGCACGTCGAGCAACTCGGCTTCGATCGCCTCCACGTGCGCCGAATGCGACGCGTAGTCCACCGGGATCATCCGGGCCCGGACGCCGTCGCGTTCGCAGCGCGCGACCAGTTCGTGCAAGGCAGCGGGGTCGCCGGCCACGACGGTCGACGACGGGCTGTTGAACGCCGCGATCGAGATCCGGTCGTCGAGCAGGGACTGAACCCGCTCGGCGTCCAGCGCGATCGACGCCATCCCGCCGCGCCCGGCCAGTCCGGCCGCGATGGCCTTGCTGCGCAGGGTGACCACCTGAGCGCCGTCCTCAAGGGACAGTCCACCTGCGACAACGGCCGCGGCGATCTCGCCTTGGGAGTGGCCCACGACCGCGTCCGGCGTGACGCCGTAGGACTGCCAGAGCGCCGCCAGCGACACCATCACCGCCCAGGACAGCGGCTGCACCACGTCGACCCGGTCCAGCGCTCCTTCGCGCAGGGCGTCGAAAGGCGACCAGTCGACAAAGGACTCGAGCGCCGCCGCGCACTCCGCGAATCTTTGAGCGAAGACCCCGGATTCGTCGAGCAGTCCGGCCGCCATGCCAACCCATTGGGCGCCCTGTCCCGGGAACACGAAGACCGTGCGTCCCACCGGACCGGTGACACCAGTGACCACGGACGCGCCCGGAGTCTTAGTGGCGATCTCGCGCAAGCCCTCCAGAAGCTGGGCGCGTTCGCCGACCACGGCGGCGCGGTGCTCGAACGCGGTCCGCGTCGCCACCAGGGACCAGCCGACGTCGGCGATGCCGTGCTCCGTCTCCGCCAGCGCCGATGCCCGGTCCGCCACCGCGGCTCCGGAGCGGCCGGACAGCACCCACACGCCCAAGCCGTCCTCTTCGGACACTGTGGGCGCGGGTTCCGGGGCCTGCTCGACGATGACGTGCGCGTTCGTCCCGCTGATGCCGAACGACGACACCCCGGCCCGGCGAGGCGCGCCGGTCTCCGGCCACGGCTGCTCCGCCGCGGCAAGGGACACCGCGCCGGCGGTCCAGTCCACTCGCGGACTGGGTTCGTCGGCGTGCAACGTCCGCGGCACGACGCCGTGGCGCAACGCCTGCACCATCTTGATGACGCCGCCGATGCCCGCCGCGGCCTGCGTGTGCCCGAGGTTCGACTTCAGCGAGCCGAGCAGCAGTGGCCGTTCGCGGTCTTGGCCGTAGGTGGCAATGAGCGCCTGGGCCTCGATCGGGTCCCCGAGCGGGGTTCCGGTGCCGTGGGCTTCGACGACGTCCACTTCGGACGGTGCGAGCCCGGCGTCGGCCAGCGCGGAGCGGATCACGCGCTGCTGGGACGGGCCGTTGGGCGCGGTCAGGCCGTTGGACGCGCCGTCGGAGTTGACCGCCGTGCCTCGCACGACGGCAAGCACGGGGTGGCCGAGCCGCTGGGCGTCGGACAAGCGCTCGACCAGGACGATGCCGGCGCCTTCGGCCCAGCCCGTGCCGTCGGCGTCGGCCGAGAAGGCCCGGCACCGGCCGTCGCGGGAAAGGCCGCGCTGGCGGCTGAACTCGACGAGCATCCCGGGACTGGCCATCACGGCCGCGCCGCCGGCCACCGCCAGCGTGCACTCCCCCGCGAGCAGTGCGCGCACGGCGAGGTGCAGCGCGACCAGCGAGGACGAGCACGCGGTGTCGACCGTCAGCGCCGGGCCCTCCAGGCCGAGGACGTAGGCCAGCCGGCCCGACGCGACGCTGCCGGTGGTGCCGGTGAGCAGGTGCCCGTCGAAGCCTTCGCCGCCTTCGAACAGGCGCGGGCCGTACTCGGAACCCGTGGCGCCGACGTAGACGCCGGTGCGGCTGCCCTTCAAGGACGCCGGGTCGATGCCGGCGTGCTCGAACGCCTCCCACGTGGTCTCGAGCAGCAGCCGCTGCTGCGGGTCCATGGCGAGGGCTTCGCGCGGTGAGATGCCGAAGAAGTCCGCGTCGAACTCGGCGACGTCGGTGAGGAAGCCGCCGTGACGCGCGTAGGACTTGCCGGGCTTGCCCGGGTTGGCGTCGTACAGGCCGTCGAGGTCCCAGCCGCGGTCGGTGGGGAGGCCGCCGATGACGTCGCGGCCGTCGGCGACGAGCTGCCACAGCTCGTCGGCCGAGCGCACCCCGCCCGGGTAGCGGCAGCTCATCGCGACGATGGCGATCGGCTCGTCGGTGGGGGTCGCGACTTCGGTCCGGACGGTTTTCGAGCCGCCGGTCAGCATCACCGCGAGCCGGGCGGGAGTCGGGTGGTCGAAGACCGATGTGGCGGGCACCTTCAGGCCGGTGGCGGCCGAGAGACGCGTGCAGAACTCGACGCCGATGATCGAGTCGAACCCGAGGTCCTTGAACGTGGCCGCGGGATCGATGGCGGCCGGGCCGGGGTGGCCGAGCACCAGCGCCGTGTGGGCGCGGACGGTTTCCAGGAGGTCCCGGACCGGCTGCGGGCGCGCCTCCGGCCCCCGGTTTCCAGCGTAGCGGTGGAGACCGACAGTTTCGGCGGCGTCGGTGGTTTTAGCGGTGTTCCCGTCGAGCCAGAAGCGCTGCCGCTGGAAGGCATACGTCGGCAGGTCGACCGGGTTTCCACCGGGGATGGCGGCCGTCCAGTCGACGCCGCCGCCCCGGGTCCACAGCTCGGCCACCGAAGTGCGGAAGCGCGCGGGGCCGCCGTCGCCCCGGCGGAGCGTGCCGGCGGCGGCGGCGGGCCGGTCGTGGTCGGCCGCGGTCGCCAGTAGACCGCCGACGAGCACCGGGTGCGGGCTCACCTCCGCGAACACGCCGATTCCCGCGTCCAGCACCGCTCGCACGGCCGGGTCGAACAGCACCGGCTGCCGCAGGTTCGCGAACCAGTGACTCGCGTCGAGGCGTTCGGTGTCGAGCAGGCCGCCCGCGGTCGAGGAGTAGAACGGGATGTCGGACGCCATCGGCCGGATCCCGTCAATGAGCCGCAGCAGCTCGTCTTTGAGCGGCTCGGCCTGCGCGGAGTGGGAGGCGTAGGCGATGGCGATCCGGCGCGAACGCACCTCGCGCGCGGCCAGCTCGGCCTGGAGTTCGTCGAGGGCGTCGAGGTCGCCGGAGACCGCGGTGGTCGCCGGGCCGTTGACCGCGCCGATCGAGAGCCGGCCCGAGTACGCCGTAAGCAGCTCGGTCACGGCCGTGACCGGCAGGTCGATCGACAGCATGCCGCCGTGGCCCGCCATCCGGTCGGCGAGCAGCTTGGCGCGCAGCGCGACGATCCGTGCCGCGTCGTCCAGCGACAACGCGCCCGCGACGACGGCCGCGGCCAGCTCGCCCTGGCTGTGGCCGAGCACGGCGGCGGGTTCCACCCCGTGCGCCCGCCACTCGGCGGCCAGGGACACCGCGACCGACCAGAACACCGGCTGCAGCACGTCGGTGCGGTCGAGCGAAGGTGTCCCCTGACGGAGGACGTCGACGACGTCCCAGTCGAGGTGCGGCGCGAGCGCGTCACGGCACTCGGCCAGCCGCGCGGCGAACACCGGCGAGGCGTCCAGCAACTCGGCGGCCATTCCGGCCCACTGGCCGCCCTGGCCGGGGAAGACGAAGACGACGCGGTCGTCGCTCGTGGCGGCGACACCCTGGGTGACGCCCATGCCGTCCGCGATCGCGCGCAGTGCGTCCCGGCTGTCGGCGACCGCGCGGTGCTCGAAGGCCGTGCGGCGGTTCGCCAGGGACCACCCGATGTCCACAGCGGACCGTTCCGGGTATTCGTCCACATGCGACAGTAGGCTGGCCGCCTGTGAACGCAGTGCCGTGGCGGTGCGGGCCGAGAGCAGCCAAGGCGCCGTCGCGTTCGTCGCCTCGCGGGGTGCGACCGGATCGGCCGCTTCGAGCACGACGTGGGCGTTGGTCCCGCCCATGCCGAACGAGCTGACGCCGGCGATCCGGCGCTCGGCGTCCCACTCGGCGTTCTCCGCGACGACGCTGAGATTCAGGTCTGCCAGGGGGATCGCCGGGTTCGGCGTCGCGAAGTTGAGGCTCGCGGGGAGCGTGGCGTGCCGCACCGCGAGTACGGCCTTGAGCAGCCCGGCGATGCCCGCCGCGCCCTCCAGGTGCCCGATGTTGGTCTTGACCGACCCGACCGGCAGCGGCTCGTCGCGTCCGGCGGCGAAGACCTCGCCCAGCGCGGCCGCCTCGATCGGGTCGCCGACCTTGGTCCCGGTCCCGTGCAGCTCGACGTAGCCGACGGCGGACGGCTCGATCCCGGCGTCGGCCTGGGCGCCGCGCACCACCGCCCCCTGGGCCTGGGCGTCCGGAACGGTCAGGCCGTCGCCGGCGCCGTCGTTGTTGACCGCGGTGCCGCGGATGACGGCGAGGATCTCATCGCCATCGGCCTGGGCCCGCGAGAGCGTCTTGAGGACGACGAGCCCGCCGCCCTCGCCGCGCACGAACCCGTTGGCGCGGGCGTCGAAGGTGAAGCACTGGCCGTCCGGCGAAAGCCCACCGAAGCGAGCCGTGGTGACGGCGTTGCCCGGCGAGAAGATCAGGTTGACGCCGCCCGCCAGCGCGACCGGGCACTCGCCGCGGCGCAGGCTCTGCACCGCCAAGTGGACGGCGACGAGCGAGGACGACTGGCCGGAGTCGACGGTGAAGCTCGGGCCGTGCGCGCCGAGCAGGTGGGAGACGCGGTTGCCGAGCAGGCTGCGGTGGACGCCGGTGATGGTGTGGTGGGTGATCGCTTCGGGGTCGCTCGCGTGCACGAGCGCGGCGTAGTCGTCCCACATGGCGCCGACGAACACGCCGGCGGAGGTCCCGCCGAGGCTCGCGGGCACGATCCCGGCGTGTTCCAGGGCTTCCCACGCGAGTTCCAGCACGAGCCGCTGCTGCGGGTCCATCGCGGTGGCTTCGCGCGGCGAGATGCCGAAGAACGCGGCGTCGAAGCGGTCGACGGCGTCGAGGAATCCCCCCTGGCGGACGCCGGTTTCCGCGACGTCCCACCGGCCGGCGGGGACGTCGGTGATCGCGCTGCGGCCTTCGGTCAGCAGCCGCCAGAAGGCCGCGGGCCCGTCCGCGCCCGGGAGGCGGCAGGAAAGCCCGACCACGGCGATCGGCTCGCCCGGAGTGCTCGCAAAACCCGTCATCTCACGCTCCATCGGCGGGGGAGATTCCTTCCTATGGCGACTGCTCGACCTTCACGGCAACACAGGCGTCACGACGCTGTCCACGGCGGACAGGTCAGGTCTAGTGCGGTGCCTAGGGGTCGTGAGTGAGGCCGGTTCCTCGGCCGCTTCATCGGGCGGGTGGTCGCCGGGCTGGTCGACGCGGCCG
>NZ_JBFBAG010000045.1:0-96449 GCF_040682155.1 Amycolatopsis sp. NPDC051371 | reverse complement strand
GGGCGATCTCCGCGGCCGGGACGCCGGAGCAGATGGCCACCGCGGCGCCGTCCATGACCTCGGTGCCGTTGCGGCACCCCCTGTTTCCCACTCACGACCGGCCGCGGCAGACTGCTCAGCCCACGGGCGCGGGCGCCAGGAGCTCGGCGGCGCGGGCCGCGAGGGTCTTGCGGTCGATCTTGCGGTTGGAGTTCAGCGGGAACTCGTCCACGTGCCGGTAGTGCCGCGGGATCACGCCTTCCGGCAGCACGGCCCGCAGCGCACGCACCATCTCCAGCACCGGCCGTTCGCCACCGGTGTAGAACACGAACAGCTCGGTCCCGACGTCTCCGGCGACTCCCAGAACCACCACGTCCCCGACCCCGCAGTCGCGCAGGGCGTGCTCGACTTCGGTCAGCTCTACACGCCAGCCCAGCACCTGGACCTGGGAGTCGAGCCGCCCGAGGTAGGCGAGACCGTCGGCGAGCCGGCGGACGCGATCGCCCGTGCGGTAGAAGCGCTTCCCGTCGCGGTCCAGGAACCGGCCCTGCTCGTCGGCCGGGTCGAGGTAGCCCGGGGTCATCTGCGGTCCGGCGATGCACAGCTCGCCTTCGCCGGCGTCTTCGTCCAGGAGCAGGTAGTCGTGCCCCGCGTGCACCTCGCCGATCGGCACCACGCCGTTGACCGCGACCCGCGGCGTCTCGACGTCGTCCCAGCGGTACCCCGACACCGTCACCGTCAGTTCGGTGGGCCCGTACAGGTTCTCGACCAGCGACGACGACGCCGCGGCCCGCCAGTCGGCCGTGTCACGGACCGTCAGCGCCTCTCCCGCGAAGAAGCTCCACCGCAGCCCGGGCAACGCGCCCGGGGTCAGGCCGCCGGTGCGGCGGACCAGGTCGATCGCGCTCGGCGTCGAGAACCACACGGTGAGACCGCGCTCGGCCGCGAACCGCGGCAGGTTCCGGTACGCCCCGCCCGGCAGCACGACCGCCGGCGCGCCCGCGCCCCACGCGCAGAACAGGTCGAACATCGCGCAGTCGAAGTTCAGGTCGAACGTCTGCGAGAAGACGTCGTCCGGAGTGAAGTCGTACCGCTCGTCCAGCAGGCCGAAGTAGTGGTCGAGCGCCGCGCGCCCGATCCGCACGCCCTTGGGACGCCCGGTCGAGCCCGACGTGAACAGCACGTATGCGGTATCGGACGTCGGCGCCAGCGGTGCCGATAAGGCTTGCGAAGCACGCGGCTCGCCGAGCACCGGAACGCCCTCGGGGGCCACCGCGCGACCCCGCTCGTCCGCGACGATGACGTCGATCCCGGCCGCCTCGACCATCTGGGCGGTCCGCGCCGCCGGGAAGTCCGGCCGCAGCGGGACGATCGTCGCGCCGGCGTACAGCCCGGCGAGGATGCCCGCGTACGCCGTGACCCCCTTGCCCGCCAGCACCCCTACGGTGCGGGCGCCCGCCTCGGCCAGCGCGCCGCCCCACAGCAGCGCCAGCTCGTGGAGCCGTTCGTAGGTGAGTGCCTGGTCACCGACGTGGACGGCCACGCCGCCGCCGGAGCGTTCGAGGCCGCGCAGGAACCGCGTGTGCGGTCCGCCTGTAAGACCCGTGTCCATCGTCGTCCTCCGCGTGTGAATAGGGGTGCCGATGCGTCGATCCGGGACGGTGACGCGCGGTAGAGTCCAAAACCGAACCGGGCGGTCGGTTTCCTCTCGGTAGATCCCAACCTAGCGATCCGGAGTAGCCATGTGGGACAGCACTTTCGACGAGACGCTGCGCTCGTACCTCCCGTTCCTGCCCGCCGAGGAGGCGTTGACCGCCGAGACGCCGCTGCGGGAGTACGGGCTGGACTCGCTCGCCACCGTGGAGCTGCTCTCCGTGCTCGAGCAGAGCTACAACGTGCGGTTCGAGGACGAAGCCCTGAACCTGGAGACGTTCGAGAACCCCGGCCGGCTGTGGAGCACGCTGGCCGGGCTGCAGCCCACTAGCTGACGCGCGACGGTCCTGCACCCCGGCGGCGGGGTTGCAGGGCCAGGCGCGGGTTCACCGTGACGACCTCGAAGCGGCTCGTGGTGACGCGGACGCGCCCGAACAGCGTGTCCGGCCCCGCGACCCAGAGCTTGCCCACCCCGTTTTCCGCCAGCGTCGAGACGACGTCCGGCCAGCGCAGCGGTTTCACGATGCTGTCGAGCAGCATGGTGCGCACCTGCTCGCCGCTGCGCAGGATCTCACCATCCTGGTCGGCGACGATCGGCAGCAGCGGGTCGTGGAAGTCCAGGTCGCCGAGCACCTCGTCCTCCGCCTTGCGGCGCAGCGCACCGAACGCCCGCGAGTGCAACGGCGGCCGCATCGTGTAGAGGGAGAGACCGCCCATGCTCCGGACCGTCTGCTTGAGCCAGTCGAGGTTCCGCTCGCGCAGGGAAACCATGTAGAAGTCATGATCGATGTAGCACGAGATGTCGAACCACTCACCCTTCCCCTCCAGCTGGGACAGGGCGTCCGTCAGCTTTTCCTCCGGGGTGCGGACGAACGAGTGCGTCACGACGTCGGTGTACTCGGTCGCGAAGAACTCGGTGAGGCAACGGGCGAGCTCCGCCGTCATCCACACGGCGTCCGGGAAGGTGAGCGACCCGGCGTATACGCTCGCCGGCTTCTCGCCGAAGCTCGGGCCGGCGCAGTAGTCGGGACTCATCCCCTGCTCTTCCTCGGCCCACTGGGCCAGGGCGACGCAGGTGAGCATGAACCCGACCTGCGCGTACGCCGAGTAGTCGCCCTCGGTCTCCCGGAAGCGGTCGACCAGCGAGTAGCCGAGCCGGTCGTTCGCTTCCGAAATCAGCTTGCGCGCGAAGGGGTTGATGAGCAGGAACTTGCCGAAGTCGGCGAAGCGGCACGGGCTCATGCCGGGGAAGACGACCGCCGATCCCGGCCGGGTGGCCTCATCCATGGCTGGCGACCTCTCGTTCGGCGACCCGGCTCGCGGGTGCGGTGGGCTGGATGTCCTGCAGGAATCCCAGCAGGACTTCGCGGAACCGTTCGGGTTCCTCGAGGTGCGGGACGTGGCTGGAGTCCTCGAAGATCTCCCAGCGCACGTCGTGGATCCGGTCGAAGTACGGCTGGATCGTGACGGGGGTGGCTTCGTCGTGACGCCCGGACACGAGCAGCGTCGGCACCTCGATGTCGTCGAGGTGCTCGATCACCGAGTAGTCCTTGAGCGTGCCGGTGACGGTGAACTCGCTCGGGCCGTTCATCGTGGCGTAGACGGTGTTGTCGTCGGCCATCTCCATGAACGAGGCGAGGTAGTCGGCCGGCCACGGCAGCACGCGGCAGACGTGCCGGTCGTAGAACGCGCGCATCAGCTCGAAGTACTCCGGCGCGCCGGTGGTGCCGGCGGCTTCGTGCGCCCGCAGCTGGTCGTCGACGCCCGGCGGCAGCTGGGCGCGCAGCACGTCCATCTCCTGGCGCCACAGCGGGTACGACGCCGGCGAGTCGGCGATCACCAGCCCGCGCAGGCCGTCCGGGCGCTGCGCGGCGTGCCGCGCGACGACCAGGCCGCCCCATGACTGTCCGAAGAGGACGTAGTTGTCCTCGATGCCCAGGTGCTGCACCAGGTTGTCCAGCTCGTCACCGAACAGCTCGGGCGTCCAGAAGTCCGCGTCCTGGCCCGGCAGCCGCGTCGAACCGCCGCTGCCCAGCTGGTCGTAGTGCACGACCGGGAACCCGTGCTCGGCGAGCGAGCAGAGGTTCAGCAGGTAGTCGTGTGTGCTCCCCGGCCCGCCGTGCACCACGACGACGGCGGGCAGCTCGCCCCCGGCGGTGCCGGTGACCCGGTACCAGGTGCGGTACCCGCCGAAGGGAACCCAGCCCTTCGCGATGGGTGCCACGGCCATGCTCATCACCTCTTCGTTTCCCTCACCCCGGCGCAGGCGGCCGGACCCACGTTCCTGTCTAGTCGCCGCGAGCCCGTCGGAACCAGCCCCTAAGGGGCATCTAAAGCCGCTCTAAGCTTGCTCGACCTGCCTAGCGCACAGCGGCGCGTCGCGGAAGGAATCCCTACCGGAACAGGGGTTCGCGACCCCTACCGCCGCGTTGCCGGGTCGGCCTGGCGGCGCCGCGCCACTACCTTTTGTTCGGTAGCGGTGTTCCGCCCCCGAGTTCGGAGAGTGCGTCGATGCGCGTCATGATGATGGTGTTCCCGACGAGGACGCACGTCTACAGCATGGCCCCGGTGGGCTGGGCGCTCGCCGCGGCCGGGCACGAGGTGCGCTTCGTCGGTCAGCGCAACCCACGCGAGGTGGCGTCCTTCGCCGAAACCGGCCTCGACGCGATGTGGTTCGGCGACGAGCTCGACATCGCCCGCCACCGGCAGCTCCAGGTGGACGGCGACAACGCCATGCAGGGCGGCTTCCGCATCTCCGAGAGCCGGCCGGAGCGCTACACCGAGGAGTACGTCCGCACCGTCTACGAGCACTGGGTCGAGGTCTTCCGCTGGACCACCCCGGACTCGCTGCTCGACGAGCTGGTGCGGTTCGCGAAGGGCTGGCGGCCGGACCTGGTCGTGTGGGACCCGATGATCTACGCCGCCCCGATCGTCGCGCACGCCCTCGGCGTCCCGCACCTGCGGATGATGTACGCGGCGGACCAGACGGCGCGGATCGCCGCGCAGTACCGGGACCTGCGCGCGAACCACCCGGAAGACACCGCGCCCGACCCGTTCGTCGAGTGGATGACCGCCGCGGTGGGCCGGTTCGGCGCGTCCTACGACGAGGCCCTGCGCCACGGCGTCAAGACCCTCGACTGCCACCCGTCCTACCTGCGCTACGACGGCGTCGGCGTCGACTACGTGCCGGCGCGGTTCATCCCGCAGAACAAGCCGATGGCGATCCCGCGGTGGGTGCTGGAGAAGCCCGAGCGCCGCCGGGTGATGCTGACCCTCGGCATCTCGAACCGGCAGGTGCTCGGCGTCGAGGAGACGTCGGTGGCCGACCTGCTCGACGGCCTCGCGGACCTCGACGTCGAGGTGATCGCGACGCTCAACGAGGCCCAGCTCGCGTCGGTGAAGAAGATCCCGGACAACGTGCGCGCGGTGGACTTCGTGCCGATGAACGAGCTCCTCGCGAGCTGCTCGGCCATCATCCACCAGGGCGGCGGCGCGACCATCGGCAACGCGGTCGTCAACGGCGTCCCGCAGCTCGTCATCCCCGGCACCACCTGGAGCGAGCGGGTCTCCGCCGTCGCGCAGGAGAAGCGCGGCAACGGCTTGGTGCTGGATCTCGAGGACGTCACGCCGCAATCTGTCCGAAGCGGACTGAACCGGCTGCTGGAGGAACCGTCCTTCCGGGACTGCGCGCTCGAGGTCCGGGACGAAATGCTCGCGACGCCGACGCTCGACGACCTCGTACCGGAGCTGGAACGGATCGCGCGATGCCGGTGACCGGACGGCCGAAGGTGGTGCGCACGATCGGGTTCCTCATCGGGAGCCTGCCGATGCGGATCGCGGCCTTCGTGCTAGTGCTCGTCACCATGCTGCTCGGCATCGCCACCACCATGCTGTGGGTCGGCATCCCGATCCTCATCACCGCCACCTCCCTGGTCCAGAACTTCGCCAACCTGGAACGCCGCTGGGTGCACACCATGCTCGGCGTCGACGTCCCGCCGCCGCGGCGGCGCGAACACGGCCCCGGGCTGCTGCAGACGTGGCAGACCCGGCTGGTGGACCAGGCCACCTGGCGCGAGGTGAACTACGTGCTGCTCGCGTTCCCGCTGGGCATCGTGGAGTTCATCGCCGGGATCGTCTCGGTCGCCGTGCCGCCGTTCGGGATCTTCGTGGCGCCGCGGATCGGCGCCCTGCACGCCGCGCTGACGGCGTCGATGCTGGGACCGGACCGGACGGCGCAGCTCGAGGCCCGGACGCGGCAGCTGACGGACTCGCGCGCCCGCGGCGTCGACGCCGTCGAGGCCGAGCGCCGGCGCATCGAACGCGACCTGCACGACGGCGCGCAGCAGCGGCTGGTGGCCGTCGCGATGAGCCTGGGCCGGGCGCAGCTGAAGCTCGACGTAAACGATCCTGCGGATACCGCAGCCGTGCGAGAGCTGATCGGCGCCGCGCACGCGGACGCCAAGCTCGCGGTGTCCGAGCTGCGCGACCTCGCCCGCGGGATCTACCCGCCGGTGCTGCAGGACCGCGGCCTCGACGCGGCGCTGTCGTCGCTGACCGCGCGGATGCCGATCCCGATCGACGTCGAGGTGACCGTCGATCCACGGCCGCCCGCGCCGGTGGAGACCACGACGTACTTCATCGTCAGCGAGACGCTGACGAACATCACCAAGCACGCCGGCGCCGACCGCGCGTCGGTGCGCGTGACCCGCGACGACGAGACCGTGGTCGTCGAGATCCTCGACAACGGTCACGGCGGCGCTTCCGTCCGTCCCGGTGGCGGCCTGGCCGGGCTCGCCGACCGGGCCGCGACCATCGACGGCGTGCTCACCGTGGTCAGCCCCGTGGGCGGCCCCACGGTGGTGCGCGCCGACCTGCCTGTCCGCTGGTGAACTCCCGGGAGTGCGAAATGCGTGTGGTCATCGCCGAAGATTCGGTCCTGCTGCGGGCCGGCGTGCAGAGCCTGCTCGCCGACGTCGGCATCGAGACGGCGGCCGCGGTGTCCAACGGCGACGACCTGCTGGTCGCCGTGCGGGAACACCAGCCGGACCTCGTCATCGCCGACGTCCGGATGCCCCCGACGTTCACCGACGAGGGCCTGCGCGCGGCGATCGCGGCGCGCAAGGAGGTCCCGGGCCTGCCGGTTCTGGTGGTGTCGCAGTACGTCGAGGGCAGCTACGCGGTCGACCTGATCGCCGAAGGCACGTCCGGTGTGGGCTACCTGCTGAAGGAGCGCGTCGCCGACGTGGCCGACTTCCTCGAGGCGGTCCGGCGGGTGGCGGGCGGTGGTTCGGCGATCGACCCCGACGTCGTCGCCCAGATGCTGTCCCGCAACCGCGACCCCCTCGAACGCCTGACGGCCCGCGAGCTGGAGGTGCTCGGGCTGATGGCGCAGGGCCTGTCGAACGCGGCCATCGCCAAGGACCTGGTCGTCACCCAGGGCGCGGTGGAGAACCACATCAGCAACATCTTCGCGAAGCTCGGCCTCGAAGCCAGCCGCGACCAGAACCGCCGCATCCGCGCGGTCCTGACCTATTTGGACAGCACGACGGTCCGCACCTGAAGTCGTGAGTGAGAAACAGTGTTCTAACCCTGTTTCTCACTCACGACCACTTGCACTCAGCGGCGGGTGCGCCAGCTCGTCGCCGGCCGGAAGGGTGCCGGCCGGCGCCGCGGGCGCGGGGCTGGGGGCGCCGCGGGCTCGGCCGGACGGGTGCTGACGGCGGCCAGGACCGCCATCAGCGCCGCCAGCTCGGTCTCGTCGGGCGCGCCGCGCAGGACCCGCACCACCGGGTCGCCCATCAGACCGGCGGGTTCCCGTGCTTGCGCGCCGGGATGTCGGCGTGCTTGGTGCGGAGCATCGCGAGCGAGCGGATCAGCAGCTCGCGCGTCTCGCCCGGCTCGATCACGTCGTCCACGAGGCCGCGCTCGGCCGCGTAGTACGGGTGCATCAGCTCGGTGCGGTACTCCTTGATCTTCAGCGCCCGCACGGTTTCCGGGTCGTCGGCCGCCTTGATCTCGCGGCGGAAGATGACGTTCGCGGCGCCCTCGGCCCCCATCACGGCGATCTCGTTCGTCGGCCACGCCAGCGAGACGTCGGTGCCGATCGAGCGCGAGTCCATCACGATGTACGCGCCGCCGTAGGCCTTGCGCAGGATCACCTGCACCCGCGGCACGGTGGCGTTGCAATAGGCGTAGAGCAGCTTCGCGCCGTGCCGGATGATGCCGCCGTGCTCCTGGTCGACGCCGGGCAGGAAGCCGGGGACGTCCACCAGCGTCACGAGCGGGATGTTGAACGCGTCGCAGGTCTGCACGAACCGCGCGGCCTTCTCGCTCGCCTCGATGTCGAGCACCCCGGCGAGGACGGCGGGCTGGTTCGCGACGATGCCGGCTACGTGACCGTCCAGGCGGGCGAGCGCGCACACGACGTTGGTCGCCCAGCCGGCGTGCACCTGCAGGAACTCGCCGTCGTCGACGATCTCCGCGAGCACGTCGCACATGTCGTAGGCGCGCGCCGGGTCCGTGGGCACGACGTCGAGCAGCCGGTCGGTGCGGCGGCCGGGCGAGTCCGCGGCCGGCACGTGCGGCGGGGTCTCGTTGTTGTTGGCCGGCAGCAGGGAAAGCAGGTACCGGACGTCGGCCAGGCAGGTCGCCTCGTCGTCGTAGGCGAACGCGGCGACGCCGGAGGTCTCCGCGTGCACGTCGGCGCCGCCGAGGCCGTTCTGCGTGATCTCCTCGCCCGTCACCGCCTGCACGACGTCGGGACCGGTGATGAACATCTGCGAGGTCTCGCGGACCATGAACACGAAGTCGGTGAGCGCGGGCGAATACGCCGCGCCGCCCGCGCACGGGCCGAGCATCACGGAGATCTGCGGGATGACCCCGGAACAGCGGGTGTTGCGCCGGAAGATGCCGCCGTAACCGGCGAGCGCCGTGACGCCCTCTTGGATCCGGGCCCCGGCGCCGTCGTTGAGCGACACGAGCGGCGCGCCCGCGGCCTCGGCGAGGTCCATCACTTTGTGGATCTTCTGCGCGTGCGCCTCGCCGAGCGCGCCGCCGAAGATCCGGAAGTCGTGGGCGTAGACGAACACCGTCCGGCCGTCCACCGTGCCCCAGCCGCAGACGACGCCGTCGGAGTGCGGGCGGCGCTGCTCGAGGCCGAACCCGGTGGCCCGGTGCCGCCGCAGGGCCTCGAGCTCGGTGAACGAGCCCGGGTCGAGGAGCAGCTCGATCCGTTCGTGCGCGGTCAGCTTGCCGCGGTCGTGCTGGCGCTGTGTCGCGGCGTCGTCGGGCCCGCGGCGCGCGGCGTCCTTGGTTTCCCGCAGTTCGACGAGCCGGTTGGCGAACGCGGCCGGTGCTTCGGACAAGACTGCCTCAGACACGGACGCCTCCCAGCTCGTCGGCGAGGCGCCGCAGGATGACGCCCTGGTGGCGGGTGAGGAAGAAGTGCCCGCCGGCCAGCTCGACCAGCTCGAAGCCACCGGCGGTGTGGTCCGCCCAGGAGGCGACCTCGTCGACGGTGGCCATCGGGTCGTCGGAGCCGGTGAAGGCCACGATCGGCGCGTTCAGGGGAGCGCCCGGGGTGTACCGGTAGGTCTCGACGGCCCGGTAGTCGTTGCGCACGACGGGCAGGATCATGCGGACGACGTCGTCGTCGCCCAGCAGGTCCGCCTCGGTGCCGCTCAGCCGCCGCAGTTCGGCGATGACGCCGTCGTCGGTCCGGGTGTGCACGCTCTCGTCCCGCACCCGCGAGGGAGCGCGCCGCCCGGAGACGAACAGGGCGGCGACTTCCGTCCCGGCCCGCTCGAGCCTGCGGGCCGTTTCGTAGGCGACCATGGCGCCCATGCTGTGGCCGAAGAGGGCGAGCGGCCGGTCGGTGTGGTCGTCCAGTAGTTCGGCGACCCGGTCGGCCATGGCGTCGACGCTGGTCAGGAAGGGTTCGTGCCGCCGGTCCTGCCGCCCGGGATACTGGACGGCGAGGACTTCGATGTCCGGCGCGAGCGCCTTGGCCACGGGGAAGTAGAAGGGTGCCGACCCACCGGCGTGCGGCAGGCAGACGAGCCGCGCTTTCGCCTCGGGTGACGCGGCGAACCGGCGGAACCAGTTCTCCTGGGCGTTGTCCACGGGGGCGACCATGTCGTCCACCGCCCTTCGGTGTCGGAGGCTCCTCCCGCCAAGCTAGCCAGCGGACGCGGCGGCCAACGACCCCTAAGGCCCCCTAACGCCATGGGTAAAAGCGGCTCTCGCCGGGTACGCCTCAAGGAGAGCCGCGGCCGGGGGAAGCGCGGTGGCCGGAGGAGTCGCACAGTGCGCGTGAGCTGGAGTGGAGCCGACCAGGCAGGGTGGCACGTGCTGGACGTCGCGGGCCTCGACCCGCCCGGCCTGACTGCCGCCCGCCAGTGGGCCGAGGCCAAGCTGGGCACGCTCCGGGAGACGGACCTGATCGACACCCTGATCATCGTGGGCGAGCTATTGGAGAACGCGTATGTCCACGGCGGAGGGCCGCGGCAGCTGCGGCTCCACCACGCGCACAATCCCTGCGAGGTGACGGTGGCGGTGGCCGACGTCGGGGACGGCGAGCCTCGGATGCGGGCGCCTGACCACGGGGGTGGGCGGGGGTTGCTGCTGGTTGACCAGCTTTGCTTGAACTGGGGTGTGAGCCATCATGACGATGGGAAGCTGGTCTGGGCTCGGGTGGGGTGCTCGGAGGGGTAGGTCTGCGGGCCCTGCGCCGGCGCGGCTGGCTTCTTCGCTTGTGAAACCCGCTTTGTCCGGCCGGGCATGCCGGCTGGATGCGGTGAAGCGAATCGGCTGTGAAACCTGGTCGCGGCTACGAGCCGGACAGCCCTCGCGTGGTCGGGCAGGGATGCTCCTCGGCTGCGCCGCTTCGGTGGATGCCCAGCGGCTGCTCATGAGGTGGCTGTCGGCAGTTGCGACCAACCAGCGGTTGCCTGCCCGAGACCGCTTTGTCCGGCCGGCTGTTGCGCCGGGCGCCCGCGGCTTGTCGGGGAGTGGGTGTAGGCCCGTAGCCGGTGGCTGCGGGCCTATCCCCTTATCCGACTGTTCACGCCGCGAACGACAGCGGCTGGTGCAGGTTGTTGCGCCTGGGTTTCCGGCGCTTGTCCAAAAAGACCGGTGGCAGGAACTCGGGCAACCCGTCGGCAGCTATGCGGACTTGCCACCCGGAACGGTGCAACAGCCGATGGTGGTGGGCGCACATCAGGACCAGGTTGCCCAACTCGGTCGGGCCGCCGTCGGCCCAATGCCGGACGTGGCGACCCTGACAGTGCCGGGGTGGGCGATGGCAGCCGAGGAAGGCGCAGCCACGGTCGCGCAGGTACAACGCGTGGCGCAGCGGCGTGGAGACCAAGCGTCGCCGGCGCCCGAGGTCGAGGGGTTCGCTCTTGCCGCCCAGGACCGTGGGAATCAGCATGCAGTCGCACGCGTGGATCCGGGCTTCGGCCGCCGACATTGTGCCCAGGTCGCCGAAAATTGCCCGGCCGACACCGGACTTCAAGTCCTCCAACGACACCGCGACCATGACGTGGGCTCGTTCACCGGCCTGCAGCGGCAAATCCGGGGAGTTGAGTGCCAGGTCGATCGCGTCGGAGAAGGCATCGCCGTAACGTTCCTGAGGGGAACGCAAGTCCGGGCCTTCGTCGGTGGCGCGGCGTTGCGCGAGAGAATCCAAGAGGGCGCCGGCCCGGGCACCGGTTTCATCGTCGAACCGGCCCTGCAGTTCCCAGATCCCGGTTCTTTTGCGGCGCAACGAGAGTTCGCGGCTGGGGGTGGCCGGTTCGGCGGAGTCGGGTGCGGCGCCATCGGGGTCGAGGTGGGCCAGGGTCCGGTCGCCCAGGGCCGCGACCTGTTTGTGTCCGGCCTCGGAGGCGAAGGTCAGCAGGTTCTGCTCGACGTCAGCGCAGTGCTCGGGCGGAACCTGGATCATGACGCCGACGATGGTGTCGATCATCGGGGTGCTCAACCGACCGTCCAACGCGGCAGCGCCGCAAACCCCCGAGGCCGTACCTGAACCGGGCGCCCTAAGGCAACTGCGGCACCAGCTTCAACCAAGCCAACGCCTCATCGACACTCCAATGCACCGCCAGCAACTCGTCCAGACCAAGCGCGACAATCGGCCGCAGCAACGACCGGCACCGCCCGGCGACCGCGAAGGGCACCCCCGCCGAAGCCGCGTCCAACAGGATCGTCAGCACGCGCGCACTGCAGAACGTCACCGCCGAAGCGTCGAACACCAACGCCGGCGGAGCCAGCTGGAGCTCCCGGTTCAGCAGCGCGCCGAGACGGCCCGTGACGGCGAGGTCGAGGTCGCCGGTCGCGGTCACCACGGTCGCTTCGGACGTCGTCGTCACTTCGAACGTCGTGGACCGGCGGGTGCGCGGGGCGGGGATGAGCATCGCGAAGGCCTCCTTGGCGAAGAACACCGTGAGGCCGGACGCCGGTCCGGACCCACGTCAGCCCGGGTGGGGGCTGCGGGATCGAGGCACGACGGCTGCAGGTTGAACCGCTGAGTCACCACCCTACAACCGATGCCAAAACGATGCAGCATTGACTCAGCGACGATCACCGCGGCGGAACCGGGCCGGGGTCGTCCCCAGCTCGGCCCGGAACGCCCGGGAAAACGCGGATTCCGACTGGTAGCCGACTTGACCAGCTACGGAAGCCACCGTCGCGTCGGATGTGGACAGCAGCTCGGCCGCCGCCATCATCCGCGCGCGGGTGAGGAACGCGCCCGCCGTCATCCCCGTCTCCCGGACGAATCGACGCAGGAACGTCGCGCGCGACATCGCCACCTGACGGCTGAGCCGCTCGATCGTCCACTCCTCCCCGGGGTCGTCCAGGATGCCGGACACCGCCGAGGCGATCCCCGGGTCGGTCGCGGCCGTCCACAGCACGTCCGCCGTGGCCGGGCCGCGGGCCGTCCGCAGCACCATCGCCAGCAGCACCGTGCACAGGGCCGACAGGATCGCCGCGGTTCCGGCCCCCTCACGGCCCGCCTCCCCGCGCATCAGCACGCTCAAGCCGCGCAGGACCTCGTCGGAGGGCCCGAACGCCACGTGGACCGCGCCCGGCAGGCTCCGGAACAGCAGCGCGCCCGCCCCCGCGTTGACCGTGAAGTGTCCGCAGAACAGGTCGATCACCGGGTCGCCGCCGCGTTCGCTGCGCGTCGTGACGAACGCGTCGCCGCCCACGTCGACGATGCCCCGCGGCCGGCCCGGCCCGGCCGTCACCACCCGGTGCTCGGTGCCGCTCGGGATCAGCACGACGTCGCCGGGGCGCAGCTCGAACACCTGGTGGCCGACGTGCAGCCGGCACTCCCCCTCCAGCAGGACGTGGAACGGCACCTCCAGCTCGCCGTACCGGGCGACGTCCATGCGCGTGCCCGCCCCGAGCAGGCAGTGCTTCTCGAGCGTCGCCCCGAGATCGGCCCTGCGCAGCAAGCGGCTGACGGTATCCACCCCTGATACTTTCGGGCAGAAAACTGATACTGGCAAGCCTGGTCGTCTCATCAAGACCGACGCAGACTCGACGGCATGGAAAAGCTCACCGCAGACGTCCTGGTCATCGGCTTCGGCAAGGGCGGGAAGACCGCCGCACACACCCTCAGCGACGCCGGCAAGCGCGTCGTCCTCGTCGAGCAGTCCGAAAACATGTACGGCGGCACCTGCCCGAACGTCGGCTGCGTGCCGACCAAGATGCTCGTCCACTACTCGAACGCCCGGCGCCTCGAGGACGACGCGCAGGAGTTCTTCGCACACTCGATCGCCGGCGTCCGCGCCCTGACCAGCGCCTTCCGCGCGGGCAACTTCGCGTCGCTCGACGGGAAGGACACCGCGACCGTCATCACCGGCACCGCCCGGTTCGTCGACCCGCACACGGTCGCCGTCGGCGAAGGGGACGACCGGATCACCGTCACCGCGCCGACGATCATCCTCAGCACCGGCTCCGCGCCGGTCGTCGCGCCGATCCCGGGCCTGGCCACCAGCAAACACCTGGTCAGCAGCACCGAGCTCACGCAGGCGGCGACCCTGCCCGAGCGCCTGATCGTCGTCGGCGGCGGCTACCTCGGGCTCGAGTTCGCGTCGATCTACCAGCACTTCGGCACGCACGTCACCGTCCTCGAAGGTGCAGAGCGACTGCTGCCCCGTGAGGACGAGGACATCGCCGGGACCGCGAGGGAAATCCTCGAAGGCGACGGCATCCGGATCATCACCGGCGCGAAGATCACGAAGGTCGAGGACAGCGGCGCCGTCGCGAAGGTCATGTACGAAAAGGACGGCCGGACGCTCGAAGTCGAGGCCAGTGCCCTCCTGCCGGCCACCGGCCGCCGTCCCGTCACCGACGGCCTGCGGCTCGACGCGGCGGGCGTCCGGACCACGCCGAATGGCGCTGTCGAGGTCGACGAGTACCTGCGCACCAGCCAGCAGCACATCTTCGCCGTCGGCGACGTCAACGGCGGCCCGCAGTTCACCTACGTGGCCCTCGACGACGCCCGGATCGTGCTGGACCAGCTGCTCGGCGAGGGCAAGCGCACCACGACCGACCGGGTCGCCGTGCCGCACACGCTCTTCATCACCCCGCCGCTGGCGACCGTCGGCCTGACCGAGCGCGAAGCGCGCGAGCAGGGCCTGAACATCAAGGTGGCGCGGGAAAAGGTCGCCGACATCGTCGCCATGCCCCGGGCCTACACGGTCGAGGAGACGCGCGGGGTCATGAAGTTCATCGTCGACGCCGACACCGACCTGATCCTCGGCGCGGCGCTGCTCAGCATCGACGCGCAGGAAGTCGTCAACACCGTCGCGCTGGCCATCCGCCACAACATCACCGCGACCGAACTGCGCACCTCGATCTACACGCACCCGAGTTCGACCGAAGCCTTCAACGAGGTCTTCGGCAAGGTGGTCGGCGGGTAGAACGCACAGGTGGGACTTCCCCGTGGCCAGACCGGCGCCGCCGCCCTAGCGTGGAACCCGGTGACGAGGAGGTTCCCCCGAATGCTGATCGACGACCTGACCGCCGGACTGCCGGCGGACCGGCTGGTCCGTGACCCGGACGTCGTGGCGAGCTTCGCCCACGACGAGGCCGAGTGGGCGCCCTACGCGCAGCCTGCCGTGGTCGTCCGGCCGCACACGGCCGAGGAAGTCCAGGCCGTGGTCAAGGCCTGCCTGGCGAACCGGACCCCGCTCGTCACGCGCGGGGCCGGCACCGGCCTCTCCGGCGGGGCGAACGCCGTCGGCGGCTGCGTCGTGCTCGTCACCGACCGGCTCACCGCGGTCAAGGAGATCGACGAGCGGGAGCGGTACGCCGTCGTCGAGCCCGGCGTGGTCAACGACGACCTGCGCGCCGCCTGCGCCGAACGCGGGCTCTGGTACCCGCCCGACCCGGCCAGCTCGCCGTGGTCGACGATCGGCGGCAACGTCGCCACCAACGCCGGCGGCGTCTGCTGCGTCAAGTACGGCGTCACCCGCGACTACGTCCTGGGCCTGCAGGTCGTCACCGGCACCGGCGAGCTCGTCCGGCTCGGGCGCCGCACCGCCAAGGGCGTCGCCGGCTACGACCTGACCGGGCTGATGGTCGGGTCGGAGGGCACGCTCGGCGTGATCACCGAGGTCACCGTCCGCCTGCGGCCCGCCCGCGCCGCCGAACGCACGGTCGCCGGGTACTTCGACACCACCGTCGCCGCCGGGCAGGCCGCCGCGGCGATCGCGGCCCGGGGCGTGCTGCCCTCGGCGCTCGAACTCGTCGACCGGCACTGCCTCGCCGCGGTCGACCAGTGGAAGAACATGGGCCTGAGCGCCGACGCGAACGTCGTTTTGCTCGCCCGCACCGACTCCCCCGGCGCCCTCGGCGAGCACGAAGCCGCGGAGATCCTCGACTGCTTCGAGCAATCCGGAGCGACGTGGGCCGCGCAGTCGACCGACCAGGCCGAGGCCGACGCGCTGTTCGCCGCCCGCCGCCTCGCCTACCCCGCCCTGGAACGGCTCGGCCCGCTGCTCACCGAGGACGTCTGCGTCCCGACGCAGGCCGTGCCCGAGATGCTCGCCCGCATCGACGCGGCGGGACAGCGTCACGGCGTACACATCGCCAACGTCGCGCACATCGGCGACGGCAACCTGCACCCGCTGCTGGTCACGCCGGCCGGCGACGAGGCCGCCCGCAAGAACGCCCAGGCCGCCTTCGACGACATCATCTCCGACGCCCTCGACCTCGGCGGCACCGTCACCGGCGAGCACGGCGTCGGCCTGCTCAAGCAGCCCGGCCTGGCGCGCGAGCTCGGCGAGGGCGTCCTCGAGATGCACCGCGCGGTCAAGAACGCCCTCGATCCGCAGCACATCCTCAACCCCGGCAAGGTGTTCCCCTCGTGAGTGAGAAACAGTGTTCTAACACTGTTTCTCACTCACGACCTTCTTAGCCGTCCGACTCGGCCGAGGGGATGTACGCGCCCGGCACCTGGTCGGGCGCGAACACCTGGTTCTCACCCGGGTAGGGCTGCTGCCAGCCGTGCGTCTGGTACCACGTGAAGTGGTTCATCTGCGCGGGATTGGCGTAGTCGGCGACGGCGTTCGGGCCGGTGAGACGCTGGTGCGTCGTCCACTCCTGCCACTGCGCCGCGACCTGCCGCTTGTCCGCCGGCACCGCCGACGACGGCACCGGGGCCGCGGCCGGATTGGGCGGCGCCGGGGTGTCCGGGCCGCAGGACGGCTGGGTCGCCAGGCCGCCCGTCAGCGACGTGCGGTTGGGCACCGCGGTGAACGGCGTGTAGTCCGGCTTCTTCGTGAAGGCCGCACTCATCGGCGTCGCCGCGCTGTCCTTCTGGTTCATCGGCTTGACCCCGAGGATCTGCTCGATCGTCCGGATCATCGTGATCTGCGAGTAGTAGTGGCTGTCGACGACGCCGTGCTGGGCGTACGGGCTGATGATCTGCACCGGTGCCCGGTGGCCGTCGACGTGGTCGAGCCCGGCCTGGGAGTCGTCCTCGACGACGAAGATCGCCGAGTCCTTCCAGTACTGGCTGTGCGAGATCTCGTCGACGATCTTGCCGACGGCGAGGTCGTTGTCGGCGACCTGGGCGGCCGCGTTCGGCGGGCCGCCGGTGTGGTCGCTCGACAGCCAGAACATGTTGAGGTTGGCCGGCCCGTGCTTCTCGAAGTCGTCCTTCCAGATCTGGTAACGGTACTGGTCCGGCACCGAGGTGTCGAACTTCGGGAAGCCCGGCACCGACACGTCGTTCAGCGACGGGATCGGCGACGACGACACGAGCGGATACGCCGAAGGCTCGCCGGTCGCCGCCATGTTCTTGGCGTCGCAGTACAGGTTCTGCCAGCTCGCCGCGGCGGGCTTGGTCAGGAACTGCTGGAACTCGCCGAAGTCGCGCACCGACTTGCCGGCCGCCTGCGCGCCGGTCCACAGGAACCCGGAGCTCTGGTGGCCGAGGGCGTCGTCCTCGGTGTCGTAGCTGCGCAGGTACTCCCCCGCCGACGACTCGGTGTACTCCGGGTTGTCGGCCTGCATCAGCCAGTTGTGCCCCTCGGCGGAGTTCGTGCCGATGTCGTAGGTGTTGTCGTACAACCCGAACTGCCGCTCCAGCGCGTGCTGGTTCGGCGTCACGTTCTCGCCGAACTGCGTCACGGCCGGGTCGCCGTTGCCGCGCGCGTCGTCGCCGAAAAGCTGGTCGTAGGTGCGGTTCTCCTTGACCAGCAGGAAGACGTGCTTGATCGTCGACGGGTCACCCAGCCGCGCCGGCACCGGGACCGGGCTGCGGTGGCCGTTGTCGTGCGCCACCTGCACCGAGTCGTCCGTCCAGCCGTTCTGCTTGAAGACCTGGCCGGTGTAGCCGCGGATCGCGCGGTCGTCCGGCAGCCGGAACTTCTGGACGCTCGACGTCGTGTCGTGCGTACCGTGCCCGGCCGCCGTCGTCGGGCGGAGGGCGTCGATGCCGCGGGTGTTGGAGACCACGACGTCCTTGCCGACGGTGGTGATCGCCGTCGGGAAGTAGTCCGTCGGCAGCAGGCCGACGTAGCTCACCGGCTCCTGCGCCCGCTGGTAGCGGTAGACGGCGACCGCGTTCGCGCGGCCGAGGGTAACCAGCAGGTGGCCGTCGTCGGTGAGGGTCACCCCATCCGGCTCGTACCCGACCGAGGCCTGGGGCCACGGCTGGGTCGCGATGGTCTGGACGACCTTGTCGCGGCCGGTGTCGATGACGGAAACGGTGTTGCTCGCGGTGTTCGTGACGAACACCGCACCGTTCTTGGAGTACACCGCGGTCGGGTGCAGGCCGACGTCGATGCTCTTCGGCGCGGCCGTGTTCGCCAGGTCGATGACGCTGACCGTGCCGCTGGTCGTGGCGCCGGTGACCGGGCTCGCCGGCACCTGGGTGTTGTACGAGTTCAGCGTCGGCTCGCCGGGCTTGGCCGGGCGGCCGCCTTCGTTGCTGACGTACAGCCGGTTGCCGACGCGGACCAGGTCACGCGGCGCGTTGCCGACGGCCCAGCTCTGCTTGATCGCGCCGGTGGCCGCGTCGAGGGCGACGACGCGGTTCTGGCCGTTGACCGCCGAGTACACGGTCGTGCCGTCGGGTGAGAACACGGCCTGGGCGACCAGCGCGTGCTTGGCGCCGTCCGCCGGGATCTTGACCGACGCCGGCGCGGCGACCGTGCCGTCCGGGTTCACCGTGAACTTGGTGTAGCCGTCGGTCTGCGCCAGCCACAGGCTCTTGCCGTCCGGGGAGTACGTCGGTCCTTCCTGACCGACGTCGTTGCCGGCGATGCGCAGGTTCGCCGTCGCGGAGTTGCCGACGAGCTGCTGCACCTTCCAGTTCTTCAGGTCGACGATGGTCAGCGCGATCCCGCCGTCGGTGGTCAGCGCGGCGAGGTGGGCGCCGTCGGGGCTGACCGCGGACGCCATGATCTTGCCGTTGTTCACGACCAGCCGGTCACCGATCGGCTTGATGTACTGGTCGGCGGAGACGACCTGGCCGTTCTCGGTGACCTGGCCGACGTGCTGCTCGCCGAACTGCTGCGTCGACGCGACACCGACGCCGGTGCCGGTGGCGACGAGCACGAGCGTGGCGGAGCCGGCCGTCGCGTAGCGCAGCCGATGGCTGCTGCGCCGGCTTTTCCCGGCACGCCGTCTGCGGCGTGTTACCTGCATCGGGGTTATCCCTTCGTGGTGGTGAGCAGCTCGACGTTCCCGTCGAACTGCCAGAGCGGGTTGGGTTGGTCCCCCGCGGGGGTCCGCACCTGGAAGTAGCCGTTCACTTCCTTCGGTCCGTCGCCGTCGGCGACGTACCGCCCGTCCGAGGTGATGTCCAGCTGGTAGATCGCCGAGCCCGTCGCCTCGATGCCCGGCAGGTGCCAGGAGACGACGCACCGCCAGTCGTTGCCGGGGCCGTCGGGCTCGACCAGGCCGTCGCCCTTGGTGCACGCGGCCGTGGCCGCGAGCTGCGCCTCGGTGACGTCGGGCCGGTTGAGCTGCCCGGCCTGCAGGCGGTAGAGGTGGGCGAAGGCGGTGGCGACCGACCGCTGGACCTTGTCCAGGTCGATCCCGGACCCGGTGGCCGGCGTGGCGACGGCAACGATCCCGGCCGTGACGGCGAGCAGCGCGGCCAGCGGCACGACACCGACGACGAGGGCGCGACGACCCGAGCCGTCGTGGGCCGGGTTGGTGAAGTCGCGGCGCACGAAGAGCAGGTAAGCGAGCGCGGTCGCGAGGACGGCCCACGCCAGGCTGACGCCGACCGCGATCAGCAGCGGGCCGAGCTGGGCCGGGTCCGTGAACAGGCCGTTCCACGCGATGAAGGCGTAGCTGGGCAGGGCGAGGCGCACGGCGACGGGCAGCGGCAGCAGCTGGGCGAGCGCCATCACGAGCGCGACGACGGCGGGCAGCAGCAGGCCCATCGGCGAGCGGCCCCAGACGACCGAGCCGAGCAGCCCGATCGCGCCGAGGGCCAGCGTCGGGGCGAGCACGCAGACCCACGCGAGCAGCACCCGCACCGCGGCGTCGCCGGGCGTCAGCAGGTCGCCGTCCAGTCCGACCAGCGGCCGGTTCCCGGCGGCCAGGACCCCGCCCACCGCACTGGAAACGGCCATCCCGGCCACCAGGACGAAGATCACGGTGAGGCTGGCAAGCGCTTTCGCGACGAAGATCCGCCGGGTGGACCGGACCGCGACGAGCAGGTGACGCCAGGTCCCGAGCCGGTCTTCGGAGGCGAAGACGTCCCCGGCGACGACGGACGTCAGCAGCGGAAGCGCGTACGTGCCCGCGAACCCGAGCATCACCAGCGGCCCGGCCCAGCCGGTGGCGTTCATCCACCGGCCGAACAGCGTGTCGACGGGCAGCGAACTCTGCTCGCTCACCACGGCGACGAACAACGCCGGCGCGAGCCAGCAGGCCAGCACCAGCAGGCGGATGCGCCAGGCGGCGAACAGCTTGACGAGTTCGAAGCGGTAGCCGCGGGTCACGGGAACGGGCCGGGCAGCCTCTGCGACGGCGGTCATCGGGCAGCCTCCGGCTGTTCGGTGAGGGCTTCGGTGAGGGTGAGGAAAGCGGCTTCCAGCGGCGACATGACCGGCGCGAGCTCGCGCACCGCGATGCCCTCCTTCGCCAGCCGCAGCACCAGTTCGTCGAGCGCGGGCACCAGCGCGTGGACCACGAACGCGTCGGCGTCCCCCGCGGTGAGGCGGATTCCCGGCGCGCCGGCGACCAGGGGTCGCGCGGCCCGCGGGTCGGAAGTCCGCAGCCGGTAACCGAGTTCGCCGTTCTCGGCCGAGAGCTTGGCCAGCGGCCCGGTGAAGACGACCCGGCCGGTCGACAGGATGGTGACCTCGGAACACAACGCCTCGAGGTCGTCCATCCGGTGGCTGGACAGCACCACGGTCGTGCCGTCGGCGGCGAGCCGGTCCAGGACGCCGTGCACGTGCTTCTTGCCGGCCGGGTCCAGGCCGTTGGCCGGTTCGTCGAGCACCAGCAGGCGCGGCTCGGTGAGCAGGGCCGCGGCCAGGCCGAGCCGCTGGCGCATGCCGAGGGAGAAGCCGCGTACGCGGTCGTCGGCGACATCGGTGAGCCCGACCTCGCCGAGGACGTCGTCGATCTTCGCGGTCCGCCGGTCACCGCCGCGGAGGGCGGCCAGCGCGGCGAGGTTCTGCCGGGCGGTGAGCGAGGGGTAGAGGCCGGGGCCGTCGACGAACCCGGCGACGCCGCCGAGGGTCTTGCCGACCGGCGTGCCGAGGATTTCGAGCCGGCCCTCGTCGGCGACGGCCAGGCTCAGCAGCAGGCCGAGCAGCGTCGTCTTGCCCGCGCCGTTCGGGCCGACCAGGCCGTGGATCTGCCCCGGCGCCACGTCGAAGTCGATGCCGTCGAGGGCGACGACGTCACCGAAGCACTTGGTGATCCCGCGCGCTCTCACTGCCAGGGGTGCGTCCATGGGTCCCTTACTTTCGTTCCTCGGCTCGAGCGAGAAACTTAGGCACCGCAAATTACGGCGGCGGGCGAGCGGGGTGAACGCAGACCGAACGGCAGCCGACCGACGGCCGCCGACGTGGTGAAATGTCCGAGTTAAGGCACAGTCTTACGCCGAGTTAACCGACACCTTGTCTGTCCACAGTGGATCTACGGTGATCTCCACCCGGATCTCCACCCGGCGGAGGTCCTGCTCCACCCGGGTCGCGCCCTAGCGTTCTCCCCGTCGGAACACAGGGAGGAAATCGGTCATGGGTGAAGTCGTCCAGTTCATGCTGCTCCGGTTCGCCATCATCGGCGGCGGCGTCCTGCTGCTGGTGCTGCTGGTCGGCGTACTCGCGATCGCGCTGAAGAAGGCGGGCCGGTACGACCAGGCGAAGCGGTTCGTGGAGCCGATGGTGCGCGACCGGCTGGACAAGCGCCGGAAGCGGGACTGACGGGGTGTGCGCGGCGCTGCCGAGGGGGGGCAGCGCCGTGGTCACCGCCGGCGTTCCAGCCCGTGCCGCTCGGCGTAGCGCAGCGCCTCGACGCGGTTGACCACGCCGATCTTGGCGAACGCGTTGTTGATGTGCGTCTTCACCGTCGTCTCGCCGATGACCAGCTCGGCCGCGATCTCGCCGTTGCTCAGCCCGGCGGCGATCCACCCGAGCACCTCGGCCTCGCGCGCGGTGAGCCCGTCCGGCAGGCTTTCCTTGCGCGGTATGGGTTTCACGGCCCCGGACAATGCCCCGGCGACCTGCCGCGAGACGTCCGCCCCGAAGGTCAGCTGCCCGGCGATGACGGCCCGCAGCGCGGCGCCGATCTCGTGCCGGCCGGCGTCCTTCGTCAGGTAGCCCTTCGCCCCCGCGGCGAGCGCCCCGGCGATCGACTCGTCGTCCGAGTACGTCGTGAGGACGAGGACGGCGACGCCCGGGTGCTCCCGCGTGAGGCGCCGGGTCGCCTCCACCCCGCTCAGGACGGGCATGTTGAGGTCCATCAGCACGACGTCGAGGTGGCCGAGTTCTTCGGCCAGTTCGAGCGCCTTGGCGCCGTCGGCCGCCGAGCCGACGACGTCGACGTCCTCGAGGAGTCCCATCAGGGCGACCAGGCCTTCGCGCACGACCTGCTGGTCGTCCACCACCATCACCTTGATCGTCCGCGGCTCACCCATGATCGGCAGTCTGCCGTATCCCGGCCCGCGCCCGCCGGGAGAATGACGAGGTGCTGATCTCCGAGCGGGTGAAGACCCACTGGTGGCGCGTCGCGCTCGTGGTCGCGGCGGTGGCCGTGACGTGCTTCTCGGCGAGCCCGTTCGCCGGGCTGTTCGGCCTGCTCCCGATCCTGTTCTGGACCTGGCTGGCGCCCTCGCCCCGCAGCGGGGTGGTCGTCGGGCTGGTGCTGCTGGCGCTGCTCGCGTGGTTCGTGCTGCCGAACGCGCTGGGCCTCGCCGGGCCGTGGGTGCCGGCCCCGATCGAGCTGTACTGGCTGCACACGGCGCTCGCGGCGGTGATCTGCGCGATCGGCGCCCGGCGCGGGTTCGTCCGGCTGTTCCTGCTGGTCATCGCCGGGTTCGTCGTCACCGGCGGGGCGTGGTTCGCGGGACTGGAGGCCGCGCCCGGCGACGAAGGGGTCCTGCCCGGGCCCGCGGGCCTGCCGATCGCGCAACAGCAGGAGTGCGCCTCGGGTGGGTGCTGGCGCACCCTGGGATCCACCGGCGACCGGGCTCCGCAGGCGTGGCGCGACCACCTCACGTCGCACGGCTATTCCCCGGCGCCGGCGGGTCCGATCACCGGTGCTCCGCGCTTCTGCCGGAGCACCGGGATCGTCGTGACCCACACGATCTGCGTCGAGCTGAGCACGCTTTCGCCGGACGCCGTCCACGTGGAGTGGTACGCGAACTAGCCGGGGGCGACCGCCCGGCCGGTCTGCGGCGAGATCATCCCCGCGCACAGCCCGCGGCTCGCCAGGGTCTGCGCGATCCGCGGGATCGCGGCCAGGGTGTTGCCCGGCCACTCGTGCATCAGGATGACCTGGCCGTTGCCGAGGCGGCCGTTGGCCTGGACGATCGCGTCCACGCTCGCGCCGTTCCAGTCCTGCGAATCGACGTCCCAGATGATCTGCCGGAGACCGTACTTCGCTTCGACGGCCTGCAGCGTCCCGTTCGTTTCCCCGTACGGCGGGCGGAACAGTCTCGGCGTGCCACCGCCGGCCGCCGCGATCGCCTGCTGTGTCCGGGAAATCTCGGAGTCCATTTGGGACTGGCTCTGCTGCGTGAGGTGCGGGTGGGTGTAGCTGTGGTTCCCGACCCACATGCCCGCGCTCACCTGAGCCCGCACCTGCGCCGGGTAGGCGGCGGCGTACTGGCCCTCGTTGAACATCGTCGCCCGCAACCCGTTCTGCCGCAACGCGTTCAGCAGCGCGGGCGTGTGCGCGTTCGACGGTCCGTCGTCGAAGGTGAGGCCGACGTACCCGCCACAGGCGGCGGCGTGCGCCGGGGTCACGGCCACCGCAGTCGTCACGGCCAACGCGGCCGCCAGGATCCAAGGACGCATGGTCAGCTCACCGTCAGGTTGGAGTTGCCGCTGCTCTGGTAGCCCTCGGTGGCGAGGATCATGTAGTAGTTGAAGCTCCCGAGCCGCATGCCGTAGCGCGCCCAGGCGTCGAAGTGGTTGGCGGTGGTGATGGTGCCGCCGGTCTTCTTCTGCTGCCGCACGGACCAGTACTGGTTGAAGGTCTTGGTCCCCTCGACGGACGGCGCGTTGTACCGCGTGGTCTGGTAGATGTCGTAGGTGCCGCCGTCGCTGGTGACGGTGCCCTTGTAGGTCCCGGTCGGCCGGTAGGTGCCCCAGTTGTCGACGATGTAGTACTCGACGAGCGGGTTGGACGTCCAGCCGTAGAGGGCGAGGTAGCCGTTACCGGAGGGGTTGAAGCTGCCGGAGTAGTGCACGGTCCGCCGGCTCCCGTTGCTCCACCCCTTGCCCCCGACGAAGTTCCCGACGTTGCTCCAGTTCATCCGGTAGTTCCCGCCGGAGCCGAGCGTCATCTGCACCGAGCCACCACCGTCGGTCCAGAAGGAGTAGTAGTACCCACCGTTGTTCCCGGTCTGACTGGTGCTGATGACGGTATCGGCCCGGGCGACGCCGGGCACGAGCGTCGCGACCAGCGCGACTGCGGCCCCGGTCACGAACACCCTGAAGCGGTTCTTGGTGAGCATGCTTCCTCCTCGTCGAGGCTGGCCAGGATGGGGAAAGCATGTGATCGGGGTTGGTGGTGGGGCAATAACTTTCGGAAAGTTTCGGGAGTACGGCAGGCTTTCCCGGTCACCAGCGCCGCGGCTCGTTCCTGCCGCGGCCACGTGAAACGGCTGAGTCCACCATCGCGACTGAGCAACCGTGAGCGGCAAGTACGAACCCCTGCGGCAGCACCTCGCCGCGCGCGACGGTTCCTCGGTGGAACTCACCTTCGCGGAAATCGCGGAGTTGGTGCACGGACTCCCCGCCTCGGCCTACGGCTCCCGGCAATGGTGGGCCAACAGCAGCCTGACCCAGGCCGAAGCGTGGCGACAGGCGGACTGGCACGTCGAGATGGTGAGCTTCGACGGCCGGCGCGTCCGGTTCGCGCGCGGCAAGGTGGGTGGCAGCTACCTCGCACGTGGCCGGCGACCGGCAAAGGGCGAAACCGCGCCCGTGCCGCCCGCCGAGTTCGACCCGGCAGAACTCGACGTGCGGGTGCGCATGCGCTGGCAACTGCCCGCCGCCGTGACGCTCGACGAGACCGGACGGCTCCTGTTCCCGGTGCTGCCGCGCACTTCCGGCGTCTACCGGCTCATTTTGTCCGGCGCACCAGGTCAGGACCGGCCGAAGATTTACGTCGGCGAGTCCGAGAACCTGTCTCGCCGGACCGGGCACTACCGCCGCCCGGGTCCGACACAGCAGACGAGCCAGCGGGTCCACGATCTACTGGCCGAGCACCTCCACCACGGAGGCGTCGTCGGCATGGCCGTCGCGACGTCGGCCACGATCGTCACCGGTGATGTCGCGCAGGAGCTGTCCCTCCGGCGCAAGACCGCTCGCGTTCTGGCCGAGCACGCGGCGCTGGCGATGGTGTACCTCGACGACGCCGCGCTCGTCCTCAATCGCGACAAGGACAGTGAGCCCTGAACCGTCGACCGGTGCTAGGGAAATTCCCGCAGTTTCCCCGTTAGCTTGACCCCCGAACTGTTTTCCAAAAGCAGGGGGTCAAGCACATGAAACGCATTCCCGCGGCCGTCGCTCTCGCGCTCGGCATAGCGGCTCTGCCGGTCGTCGCCGGTACCGCGTCTGCGGAGACCGCAACCGTCACCTGCGGCACCCAGTGGACCCAAGGCACCTCCGGCCCGGACGCGCGCGACTACCAGTGGGGCAACTGTGGCACGTCCGCCACGAAGATCAAGGTCTACTCCCTGACCTACGGCGGCGCCTTCAAAACCCTGATCGGCGAAAAGTGCGTCGTCGCCGATGCGGTGGTCCCGCTGGGCGGAACCACCGACTGGCGTGTCCTCTCCTACACCGGCGAAGACACCGGCGCGGGCTGCTGAAACCGGGCGGGGGTGAGCCGAAGCCCGGCTCGCCCCTACTCCCGGAGGCCGATCGCGTCGATGGGCCGGGCCCGCAGCGCCACCCACGTCGACAGCCCCATCGCCACCAACCCCAGCAGCGCCGCGCCGCCGATGATTCCGAAGTAGACGGACCACGGGCCCGACGGCAGCGGGGTCCCGCGCAGTCCCACGTTCAGCAAACCCAGTGGCACCACCGCGACCACCGTCCCGATGACCACCGCGATCCCGACCGTCGCCAGGGCCTCGAGGCGCATCATGCGGGTCACCTGGCGGCGGGTCGTGCCGACCAGCCGCAGCAGCGCGAACTCCCGCGACCGCTGCGCCGTCGTCAGGACCAGCGTGTTGGCCACCGAAATCGCCAGGTACCCGACGATGACGCCCACCGCGACCAGGTTCAGGTAGAACTGCGCCTGACGCTCCCCACCTTCCGAAGCGGCCGGTGCCGGAGAAGCCACCGTCAACCCCGGGTACGGCAACGAGCGAAGCGCCGAAGCGACCGACAAAGGATCGGCGTCCGGCGAGCGCCGGACCAGCACCGAGTCGTCCAGCCGGCCGCCGTTGTGTTCGCGGGCCAGTGCCACCGGCAGGACGAAGTCGCCGAACGCCAGGTCGTGCGTGTACGTCGCCACCAGGCGCAGCTTCGCCGGGACGCCGTCGCCGAAGTAGAACGTCACCTCGTCGCCGATCTTCTTGTCCAGCCAGTCGGCCTCCGACCGGCTCAACGCCACCGTGTCACCGCTCAGGTCCGCGAGCCGCCCGGTGTCGACACCCAGCTCCAGGGCACCGCGCACTTGATCGCCCGCCAGGCCCTGCGCGGGCTTCCGCTGCACTTCCACGCCGTCGCCCACCGTCGACGCCGTGATCACCGACGTCCGCACGACCGGTGTCGCCGTCGCGACTCCCGGCACCTTGGCCAAAGCCGCGGCGACCTCCGGGGAGACGCCGGCCGGGCCGCTCAGCACGTAGTCGGCCGTCGTCGAGCGGGCCGTTTCCTCCGCCGCGGCCGCCGTCGAAGACGTCTGGCTGTAGAACGTCGCCAGGGCGAACGCGACCGACAGCATCAGCGGGGTCACCGCCGCCGCCAGCCGCCGGGTGTTGGCCTGGGCGTTCGCGCCGGCCAGGTACCCGCTGATCCGCCAGACCCGCCCCAGCACCGGCGCGAGCACCCGCGTCACCAGCCCGGTCACCTGCGGGCCGACCACGGCCAGCCCGATGACGATGACCAGCGTCGCCATCGTCGAGACCGCGGTCCCGATCTCGCCGCGCAGGAACAGCGGCACCAGCGCGCCCCCGAAGCCCACCAGCACCAGGCTCCAGCCGGTGATCAGGCGGCCGCGGCCCAGCTCACGGCGTTCGACCGCCGCCTCGCCGAGCGCTTCGACCGGCCGGATCGTCGACGGCCGCCGCGACGCCGCCCACGCCGCCAGCCGGGCCGCGCCCAAGCCGAGCAGCAGCGCGGCGAGCGACGGCAGCGGGCTGATCGCCAGCCCGAAGTCGGCCGGGATCACCCCGATCGCGGCGAACGCGTCGCGCAGCCCGGCCGCCACCGCCAGGCCCAGCGCGCCGCCGAGGACACCGGCGACGAGCGCGACCAACGTCGTTTCGGTGCCGATGAGCTTGCGGATCTGCCGGGGGGTCGCCGCGACCGCGCGCAGCAACGCGAACTCCCGGCGCCGCTGGTTGATCGTCAGCGCGAGCGTGCTCGCCACCACGAACACGGCCACCAGCAGGGCGAAGCCGCCGAACGAGCCGGCGACGGCCAACAGGAGCGTCCGCGTCTGGCTGACGTCGAGGAACTCGATCGTGCTGCGCTCGACGCCGGTGGTGACCTCGGCGCCGCCCGCGACCGCGCCGATCCGCTCGGCGAGCGTCTCCACTGCCACCCCGGGCTCGGCCAGGACGCCGATCGCGTGCGCCTGGCCGGGCTGCCCGGTCAGCTCCGCGGCCCGCTGCGGCGTGAAGAACAGCGCCGACTGCCGCGACAGGGCGTTGACGACGCCGCTGACCCGGAACGTCCGCGGCACCGACCGGGTCGTGATCCGTACCTGCCCGCCGACGCCGACACCGGCCTGCTGAGCGAGGTCGGCGTCCAGCACGACGTCGTCGGGAGCGGCGGGCGCGGCACCCGCACGCAGGGTGAACGGTGCCAGCACAGCCGCGTCCCAGTTGTGGCCCAGCGACTGCGGACCGCCGAGGACCTCACCGGACGCCGTCACGACCTGCGCCGGGAAGCTCTGCTCGGCGACCGCCGCCCGGACGCCGGGCACCGAGGCGATCCGGCCGGCCAGGGCCTCCGGGACCGACGGCTGCTCGCCGACCTGCTCAGACGACAAGGCGTCGGCCCCCGGCGGCCGGACGGATTGGGCACCGCCGACGACAACGGCCGCGGCGGCGTAACGCTGGGTGGGGACGCCGGCGCGCAGGCCGGACTCCATGAGGACCCCGCAGCCCGCCACCAGGGCGGTACCGCACAGGATCGCGATGAACGCGCCGGCGAACCCGCCGAGCCGCGTCCGGATCGTCTGCCAAGCGAGGGACAGCAAGGTCACCACTCCCCGAGGTGCGTCATGCGCTCCGCCACGCGCTCGGGCGTGGGGTGCGGGAGGTGCCCGGCGAGCCGGCCGTCGGCGAGGAACAGCACGCCGTGCGCGGCCGAGGCGGCGACCGGGTCGTGGGTCACCATCAGCACGGTCTGGCCCATGCCGTCGACGACGGCGCGGAGCAGGTCGAGGACCTGCCGCGCGGTGCGGGTGTCGAGCGCGCCGGTCGGCTCGTCGGCCAGCACGACGTCGGGCCGGGCGATGAGCGCCCGGGCGATCGCGACGCGCTGCTGCTGCCCGCCGGACAGCTCCGCCGGACGGTGCTCCAGCCGCTTCGCCATCCCGACGCCTTCGACGATCTCGCGCAGCCACTGCGGGTCCGGCTTCGTGCCGGCCAGCCGCAGCGGGAGCGTGATGTTCTGCAGCACGTTCAGCGACGGCATCAGGTTGTAGGCCTGGAACACGAACCCGACGCGGGTGCGCCGCAGCCGCGTCAGCTCGTTCTCCTTCAGCCGCCCGATCTCGGTGCCGCCGAGCAGCACCTTCCCCGAGGTCGGCCGGTCGAGGCCGGCCGCGCAGTGCAGGAAGGTGCTCTTGCCCGAGCCCGACGGGCCCATCACGGCGGTGAACGTCCCCCGTCGCACGTCCGCCGTCACGCCGTCCAGCGCGGTGACGGCGCCGTCGCCGGAGCCGTACACCTTCCGCACCCCGGCCAGTTCCAGCGCATTCGCTGTCGTCATCAGTGATCCCCTTCGTTCTCTCGTAAGGAAAACTAGGGCGGCGGGGCCGCGGCTTCGATCCTGTGGAGGGGTGGATCCGGGGTAGCGCCAGCACCACCACCAGGGTGGGGTGGGACACTGTCGGCGTGACGACCCGCCTGCGCGAGTGCTGGTCGGCGGCTCGTTACCTCGTGGTCGGCGCCGGCACGTCGCTGTTGTCGATCTTCGCCCTCGCCGGGCTCTTCGCCGTGCTGCTGCTGTGCCCGTTCGGCGTCGGCATCCCGTCGCTGGCCCCCGCGATCAAGCTGGCGCGGTGGCCGGTCGGGGTCGACCGCCGCCGGGCCGCGCGCAGGCTCGGCGAGGCCATCCCGGAGCCGTACCGGGACGGCTCGCCGCTGAAGGACCCGGCGACCCGCCGCGACCTCGCGTGGCTCGCGATCCACGCCGCGACCGGCCTGCTCCTCGGCAGCCTCGCGGTCGGTCTGCCGCTCGGCGCGGTTCAGCAGGTCGTGACGGTCTTCGTCTGGCCGGCGGTGCCCGGCGGGATCGAAGGCTCCCTCGGCATCATGGTGGACTCGTGGCCGCGGGCGGGGCTGGATCTCCTGGTCGCCCTCGCGATGGCCGCGGCGACGTTCTTGCTGCCGCGCGCCGCGCGCTGGCAGGCCCGCACCGCGCAAAAGCTGCTCCGCCCCGCCCCCGGCGTCGTGCTGGCCGACCGGGTCGCCGAACTGACCGCGACGCGGGCGGCCGCGCTGGAGGCGCACGGCGCCGAGCTGCGCCGCATCGAGCGTGACCTGCACGACGGCACCCAGGCGCGGATCGCCGCGGTCGTGCTGCAGCTCGGCATCGCCGGCCAGCTCTACGACCGCGACCCCGCCACGGTGCGCGACCTGCTGGTCAAGGCGCAGGACACCGCGACCGACGCGCTGGCCGAGCTGCGGACGGTCGTGCGCAGCATCTACCCGCCGCTGCTGAGCGAGCGTGGTCTCGCCGGGGCGGTGCGCGCGCTCGCCGAACGCACCCCGGTGCCGACGGCGGTCACCGTCGAGTACGAAACCGGCCGCCCCGCCGCGGTCGAGGCCGCCGCGTACTTCGTCGTCGCCGAGGTGCTGGCCAACGTCACCAAGCACGCCGACGCGTCCCAAGTGGACATCACGCTCGGCGGCACGGGGAGCCTGCTGCGCTTGGAGATCCGCGACGACGGCCGCGGCGGCGCCGACGAGAGGCGCGGCAGCGGGCTCACCGGGATCCGGCGCCGCGCCGAAGCCTTCGACGGAACCCTCACCCTGACCAGCCCACCCGGTGGGCCGACCGTGCTGCGAGTGGAGCTGCCATGCGGGTCGTGATCGCCGAGGACGACGCGTTGCTGCGCGAAGGCCTCGCGCTGCTGCTGAAGACGGCGGGCATCGAGGTCGCCGCCACCTTCGACAACGCCGAGGACTTCCTGACGTTCGTCGAAGGCGACCGGCCGGACGCCGTCGTGATGGACGTCCGGATGCCGCCGACCCACCGCGACGAGGGCCTGCGCGCGGCCGTGCGGGCCCGCGAGATCCACCCGGGATTGCCGGTGCTGGTGCTCTCCGCCCACGTCGAGACGAGCTACGCGGTCGAGCTGCTCGCCGACGGCGTCGGCGCGGTCGGTTACCTGCTCAAGGAGCGGGTCGGCAAGGTCGAGCGGTTCGTCGACGCGCTCGAGCGGGTCGCGAAGGGCGGCACGGCGATGGACCCGGAGGTCATCGGCCAGCTGATGTCCCGCCGCAGCGCGAAGGACCCGCTCGACGCGTTGACCGCGCGCGAACGCGAAGTGCTGGCGCTGATGGCCGAGGGCTACAACAACGGCACGATCGCCGAGCTGCTCGTCGTCAGCGACGGCGCGGTGCTCAAGCACATCCGCAACATCTTCGCGAAGCTCGGCCTGCCGTCGGACGAAGGCGGCGGCCACCGCCGCGTGCTGGCGGTGCTGGCCTACCTCGGCCGGGACGCGGGGTAGCGCAGGCACCACCCCGGATCCGGGTGCGCACGGCATCGATCCGGCGGCGCCGCGTTCGTAGTGTTCCCGGCATGAACAACGACATCGCACCCACCCGCACCGCAGCCGCCCCGGTCCTTTGGGCGGTCCTCATCGTCAGCGCCGCGGTCAACGCCGTGGGCTCCTTCACCGGACTGGCCGACCCGTTCCGGATCACCGCCGGCGCGATCGCGACGGTCGCCCTGGTCCTGCTGGTCGTCCACTACGTCCGGCGACGGCGCTGACCAGGGCCACCGCGACCAGGGCCGCGGCCACCCGGAACGGGTTCATCGCGCCGGCGAGCACCGGGCCCGCCGTCGCGCCGACGTTGAGCGCCGCGGTGGCGTACGACCCCGCCATCGTGGGCGCGCCGGTGGCCTGGCGCAGGATCCGTGTGATCAGCGTGCCGCCCACCGCGAAGGACAACGCGCCCTGCGTGAAGACGAGGAAGACGAGCGCCCCGGGGACCAGGGCCAGCACGATCCAGCCGGTGAGCAGCAGCGAACCACCGATCGCGACGACGTGGCCGGGCCACCGGTCCGCGAGCCGGCCCGCCGCGGTGATGCCGGCGAAGCACCCGAAGCCGAACGCGGCGAGCACGACCGGCACCGGCGCGACGCCCGCGGCGACCGGTGCCAGGTAGGTGAAGACGCCGAAGGTCGCGGCGTTCACGAGCGCGGCGAGCAGGAGCGCACCGGCCAGGTGACGGAGTTCCCGGAGTTCGGCCCGCAGGTCGGTCACGCCGCCGGCCGGGGTGTCGGCGACGCGCGACACCGCGGCGAAGGCGGGCAGGCACAGCAGCGCGACGACCCAGAAGGCCGCGCGCCAGCCGAAAGCGGCGTCGAGGAGAGCCCCGCCGGGGATGCCGGCGACGCACGCCAGCGTCGTCCCGCCGAGGAGGACGGCGAGCGCGCGGCCGGTGCGGTCCGGCGGCACGAGCCCGGCCGCCGCGGTCAGGGCGACGGCGAGGAACCCGGCGTAGGCGACGGCCGCGACCACCCGCGTCGCGAGCAGGACGGCGAAGGACGTCGTCAGCCCACCGGCGATGTGCGCGGCGATGAAGAGGACCAAGAAGGCGCGCAGCGCAGTGCGTCGTCGCCAGGTTCGCGAGAGCGCGGCCATCAGTGGCGCGCCCACGACCATCCCGGCGGCGAAGGCGGCGGTCAGGTAGCCGGCCCGCGCGAGGGAGACGTCGAGCGTTTGCGCGATACCGGGGACGAGCCCGGCGAGCATGAATTCGGACGTGCCCATGCGAACACGCCCAGGGCGAGGAAGTACAGAGACACGAGAAGCTCCAGGGATCACGAAGTCGGCTGGCGATTCGTGGTCTCCCGGGGGCCCGGAGGCGAGCGGAAGTTACCGGGCTGCCGGGAAGACCGACAGCCCGGCCCTGGACGCTTCGGGGCTCGACATGGACCCGACCTTACCGGCTACGGTGAGCTGTGGAGGAACTCGAGGAAACGGTCGCGCTCCTGGACCTGTGCCTGGAACCGATCGCGAAGCGCCCGGTCGACCTTTCCGACCCGGCGTGGGCGGAGAAACTGCGTACCTCCGAGCCACTGGACGAAGCCGGCGTCCGGGCCGAAACCGAGGAAGCGCTGCGGGCGTTGCTCGACCGCTACGAGCACGGAGACGACGAGACGCGAGCCGCCGTCCGCGCGGTGTTCGACCGCCACTCGTCGTTCTGCTGGGCCGCCCACCTCCCGGGAGCCGATTTCCGCACCCGGCTCCTGCACCTTTCGGCCCGCGACCACGGCCGCGACACCCGCGACGAAATCCTGACCCTGAACGCGATCCACGCCGAGGCGCGTGCGGCGGGGGTGGACATCGGGCCGCTGCTGCGCGAAGTCGCGGAGCTGTCGAGCACGGTGGACAAGTACGGCATGGGCTCGATGCGGGATTTGCTGCTGCGCGCAGCCGGGTAGGTCAGGGCCGGGGTGTCATGAACGACTCGTTCAGGTCGTCCGGCGCGGTGAACGACCCTTTCATGACATCGCCGCGCCCCGGAAACTCGCCCGGTAGGCCTGCGGACTCGTCCCCACCACCCGCTTGAACCGCTCCCGGAACGCCCCCGGCGACCCGAACCCCACCAGACCCGCGATCCGGTCCACCGGCTCGCCCGTCGCCTCGAGAAGGTGCTGCGCCCGGCGCACCCGGGCCCGCAGCAGCCACTGCAACGGCGTCGTCCCCGTCTGCTCGCGGAAGCGGCGGTTCAACGTCCGGGTGCTCATCCCCACCTGCGCCGCGACGCCGGACAGCGTCAGCTCAGCGGCGCAGTTCTCCTCCATCCACGCCAGCACCGGCTCCAGCTCGGACCCGCGCGGCGTCGGCGGGGTGTCGTGCGCGATGAACTGGGCCTGGCCGCCCTCGCGCTCCAACGGCATCACCGACAGCCGGGCCGCGTCGGCCGCCACCGCCGAACCGTGGTCG
Source organism: Amycolatopsis sp. NPDC051371 (assembly GCF_040682155.1). Classification (NCBI taxonomy): domain Bacteria; kingdom Bacillati; phylum Actinomycetota; class Actinomycetes; order Pseudonocardiales; family Pseudonocardiaceae; genus Amycolatopsis; species Amycolatopsis sp. NPDC051371. Next base: position 63,071 of record NZ_JBFBAG010000045.1, on the reverse strand, counting down.
CGGCGGATCAGGTGCAGGCACAGGTCGAGCCCGGCCGCCGCGCCCGCCGAACTCAGCAGCTGCCCGTTGTCGACGTACAGCACGTCCGGGTCGACGTCGACCGCCGGGTACAGCCGGGCCAGCTCCGGCGCGGCCGCCCAGTGGGTCGTCGCGCGGAGGCCGTCCAGCAGACCCGTCTCGGCCAGCACGAACGCCCCCGAGCAGATCGACGCGATCCGCGTGCCCCGCGCCGCCGCGTCCCGCAACGCCGCGATCACCGCGGGCGGCAGCGGCGGGTTCGAAGCCCGGCCCGGCACGATGATCGTGTCCGCGTCCGACAGGCCACGCAGGTCCCACGGCGGCCGCAACGTGAACATCCCCGCGTCCAGCTCGGGTTCGGGGCCGCAGATCCGGACCTCGTAGGCCGGGCGCCCGCCCGGCAGGAGGGTCCGCGAGAAGACCTCGATGGGCGTCGCCAGGTCGAACGGGACGACCTGGTCCAGCGCGAGGACCGCCACGATGTGCATGCCCTCAGGATAGAGCGTCCACTAAGGACGGAGGCTGCGCAGCATCAGGTTCGCGAAGTGCTCCCCGACCTGCTCGCCCGACAGTGAGCCGTCCGCGTGGTACCACATGCCGAGGCGGTGGATGGCGCCGTAGTGGTAGTTCATCACCAGGTCGGCGGGCACGTCGTCGCGGAAGACACCCGCGCGCTGGCCTTCGGAGACCAGGTCCCGCACGCGCTCGTGGTAGGTGCGCCGCTCGGCCCGCACCTGAACCTGCTTGGACTTCTCCAGCAGCGGGAACGACTGGAAGAACACCGTCGCCGCGTCGAGGTCGGCGATGCTCGTGACGACGACGTCGGCGATGATCGCGTGCAGCCGTTCCGGCAGCGGCAGGTCCGACTCGGCGATCGTCACCATCCGGCGCGTCTGCATCCGCAGCATCGCCGTGTAGATCTCGAAGAGCAGGTCGTCCTTGGACTCGAAGTAGTGGTACAGCCCACCTTTGGTGACGCCGGCCTCTTCGACGATCTCGCGGACCGTCGTGGCCTCGAACCCCTTCTCGGCGAACAGGCGGACCGCCGCCCGCACGACCTTCTCCCGCACGTTCATCTCGCCACCCTATGTGAGCGGGCGGGCCGGTCCGCACGGCGCTGCGGACCGGCCCGATCCATCACTTGCCCAGCAGGTTCACCTGCTCCGGAGTGGCGCGTTCACCGGTGTACGGCGTGATCGCCCCGGTGCTCCGGTCGGTGACCGACGGTGGCTGGATCACCGTCGTCGTGGTGTCCGGGTTGATCTTGAACACGTACGCCCCGGTGTAGCCGGAGTGCGAGTCCTTCGAGAACCCGAACGGCGTGAGACCCGGGCCCTTCAACGCCCCCGAGCTCATCGCCTCGACGATCTTCTGCCGCGTGGGGTCCGGCCCGGCGGCCTTCAGCGCCTGGCCGAACGTGTACGCCTGCACCATCCCGTAGAACAGCGTGTTGGTGAACGCCTCCTTCGGGATGTACTTGTCGTGGATGCCCTTGAAGTAGGCGACCCACGGGTCGGACGTCTGCGCGACGTCGGGCAGGTAGCCGGTGCCGATCAGCCCGGACAGCAGCTGCGCGCTCGAAACGCTCGCCCCGCCGCGCTTGGCGAAGTCCTGCAGCAGCCCGGACAGCGTCGCCGGGTCCGCGCCGATGCTGCTGACGACGAACTGCGGCTTGTAGCCGATCTTCGCCGCGGCCAGTATCGACAGCGCGGTGAACGCCGGGATGCACTCGCAGACGACGATCTCGGCGCCCGCCGCCTTGAGCGCGGACAGCTGCGGCGTGACGTCGGTGTTGGCGCTGTCGTAGCCCTGCCGCGCGACGGTCTGGTCCTTGACGAACTGGTCGAGCCCGGCCTGGGTGTCGCGGCCGACGTCGTCGTTCTGCGTGAAGTACCCGATCTTCTTGCCGGCGAAGGTGTCCTTGATGTACTTGCCCTGGATCTTGCCCTCGCGGGTGTAGTCCACCTGGTAGCCGAAGGTCATCGGCGCCTTCTGCGGGTTGTCCCACGCCAGCGCGCCGGAGGAGACCAGCAGGTCCGGCACGCCTTCGGTGTTCAGGTAGTCGACGACCTTCGAGTGCGTCGGCGTCCCGAGACCCCCGACGATCGCGAACACCTTGTCCTGCAGGACGAGCTTCTTCACGACCTCGACGGTCTTCGTCGGGTTGTAGCCGTCGTCCTCGACCTTGTAGTCGATCTTGCGGCCGTTGATCCCGCCGCCGTCGTTGATCGACTGGTACACCGCGCGGGCGCCGACGGAGATCTTGCTGTACCCGGGCGCGGCCGGCCCGGTCAGCGGCTGGTGGCTGCCGATCACGACGGAGTCCTTCGTGACGCCGACGGCCGAGTCGGCGGCCTGCTGGCCGCCGCCGTCGCTCTCCCCCGCACCTCCGCACGCGGTCAGCGTCAAGGCGAGGGCGAGGAAACCCGCGCCGTACCTAGTGGTTCTCATGGTTCTCCTTCTTTTCGGCGGGTCGGCGGAGAAGTCCACGCAGCCGTTGGAAACCACCCTGGATGCCGCGGGGGAAGGCGAGCACGACGACGATGAGGATCACGCCGTACACCGCGAGCGGGAGGTTGTTGGCCACGTCGGTGTTCAGGTGCAGGACGTCGGCGAGGTCCTCGGACCAGGCCTGGAAGTAGACGAGCGCGACCGCGCCCCACAGCGCGCCCCACAGGGAGCCCAGCCCGCCCAGCACCACGGCCGCCAGCAGGCTCAGCGACAGCGCGGGCGTGAACGAGCCGGGTGCGGCGGTGCCGAGCAGGAACGCCTGCAGGCCACCGGCCAGACCGCCGCACACCGCGCTGATCAGGAACGCGAGGATCTTCGTGCGACCGACGGCGATCCCGCTCAGCGACGCGGCGACCTCGTCGTCGCGGACCGCGCGGAAGTCGCGCCCGAGCCGGCCGCGCACGACGTTGACCACCAGCACCAGCGCGATCAGCACGCTCAGCCAGACGATCCAGGTCTGCCAGCGCAGTTCGGGGACGGCTACCCCGGACGGTCTGCTGTGGACGGTGAAGCTGAGTCCGTTGCTGCCGCCCAGGAAGTCCTGGAACCGGCGGGTCAGCGCGGGCAGGCCGACGGCCAGCGCGAGCGTCGCCCCGGCGAGGTACGGGCCGCGCAACCGGGCCGCGGCGGCCCCGGCCAGCAGCCCGGCGAGTCCGCCCGCGACCGACGCGAGCAGCAGGTCGGCCCACAGCGGGAACGACGGCACCCGGCGCACCAGCAGCGCCACCGTGTACGCGCCGATGAACATGAACGCGCCGTGGCCCAGCGAAACCTGCCCGGTGAGGCCGGTCAGCAGGGTCAGCCCGGCGACCGCGATCAGGTAGTAGCCGATCGTCGCGATCCGCAGGTTGGTGAACTCGTCGGTGACCAGGGTCAGCAGGACGATGACGGCGAAGGCGGCCAGCCCGGCCAGGGCGTGGAGCAGCAGCGGCGGCAGTGTCCGCTTCTTCGTCGCCGTTTTCACCGGCGTTTCCGGAAGACTCGTGCGCACGGTCATACCCGCCTCACCTTCGCGCGGCCGAACAACCCGCTGGGACGCACGATCAGCACGACGACGAGGATCGCCAGCGCGGCGATCGTCACCATCTCCGGACCCAGGTAGCCGGACACGTAGGACAGCCCGACGCCGAGGACGAACCCGCCGGCGATCGTGCCCAAGGGGTTGTCCAGGCCGCCGAGCACCGCGGCGGTGAGGGCGTAGACGAAGACGCCGTCCAGCACGTTCGGAAAGAGGAACGGCGGGGTGGCGAGCAGCCCGGCCAGCGAGCCGACCGCCGCCGCCAGGCCCCAGCCGACGGTGAGCATCAGCCCGACCCGCACGCCGAGCGTCCGAGCCACCTCCGGGGCGAACGCGGCGGCCCGCATCCGCAGGCCCAGCGGCGTGTACTTGAACACCACCAGCACGAGCGCGGCGATCACGAGCACCACCAGCACCACGAACAGGTCGTTGGCGGAGAACCGGCCGACGAAGTCGAAGGCGTACGGGAACGCCAGCGGCTCGTTGGACCAGATCATGCCCGCGATCGCCTGCAGCACCAGGAGAAGCCCGAGGGTGACGATGATCGAGCTCAGCTCGGAGCGGTGCCGCAGCGGCCGGATCAGCAGCCGTTCGGTGGCGACGCCCAGCAGCGTCCCGGCCACGATCGCGACGGCGAAACCGAGCCAGTAGCTGCCCGTCGCCTTCGTCACCGAGTACGCGAGGTACGTCGAGATCAGGGCGAGCGCGGGCTGCGCGAAGTTCACCACCCGGGTGGCCCGGTAGATGATGACCAGCGCGAGCCCGAGCGCCGCGTAGACCGCGCCGGCGGAGATCCCGCCGAGGGTCAGGTCGAGGAATTCCTGCATACCGGACCGTTCACCTCCATGATTACGGTCTTCAGAAGCCGAGGTAGGCGTGGCGGAGACCGTCGTCGGCCAGCAGCTCCGCGGCGGTGTCGACCGCCACCACGCTGCCGAGCGCGAGGACGTAACCGTTGTCCGCGATGGACAGCGCGCTGTGCGCGTTCTGCTCGACGAGCACCACGGTGAGCCCGGTCGAGGTCCGCAGGTCCCGCAGGATGCCCATGATCCGGGCGGTGATCAGCGGCGCGAGGCCGAGCGACGGCTCGTCCAGCAGCAGCAGTTCCGGCCGGCTCATCAGGGCGCGGCCGATGGCGAGCATCTGCCGCTCGCCGCCGGACAGCGTCGCGGCGGGTTTCGCCGAACGTTCTTCCAGCGGCGGGAAGAGCTCGTACATCTCCTTGCGCGCGGCCTCGCGGTCGGCGCGGTCGCGGCGCCACAGCGCGCCCAGCCGGAGGTTCTCGTCGACGGTCAGCTCGGTGATCACCCCACCGCCTTCGGGCACGTGCGCGACCCCGCCGCGGGCGATGCGGTCGGGCGCCCGGCCGGTGAGTTCCTTGCCGTCCCAGGTGATCCGGCCGCCGCGGGCCGGTTGCAGGCCGCTGATCGTGCGCAGCAGCGTCGTCTTGCCGGCACCGTTCGCGCCGAGCACGGCGGTGATCCCGCCGCGTTCGACCTCCAGGCCGACGCCGTCGAGCGCGCGGACGGCGCCGTAGGCCACGGACAGCTCGTCGATCTCAAGCACCGGGCGCCTCCTCGGCGGGGTCGCCGAGGTAGGCCTCGGTGACGCGGGGGTCGGCCTGGATCTCGGCCGGGGCGCCCGCCGCGATCACCTCGCCGAAGTTGAGCACCACGACGCGATCGCAGACCTGCATGACGAGGTCCATGTGGTGCTCGACGAGCACGACCGCCATGTGCCGCCGCAGCGAGAGGATCAACGTCGAGAGCTCGACGAGCTCGGCGGCCGAGAGCCCACTGGCGGGTTCGTCGAGCAGCAGGAGGTCGGGCTCGGCCACCAGCGCCCGGGCGAGGGCGACGCGTTTTCGCACGCCGTAAGGCAGAACGCCGGGCAGCCGGTCGGCGAGGTCGGCGATCCCGAGCTCGCCGAGCGTCTCGCGCGCCCGGTGCGCGAGACCGTCTTCGTCACGCGCCGAACGCCCGGCGCCGACGAGCGCGGGGAGCAGGCCCGTCTTGGCGTGCCGGCCCGCCCCGGCCATCACGTTTTCCAGGACGGTCAGCCCGGCGAAGAGGCCGAGGCCCTGCAGGGTGCGGACGATCCCGAGACCGGCGAGGTGTTCGGGACGCTGCCGGACCAGGGGTTCACCGCGCCACAGCACCCGGCCGGACTGGGGCCGGACGAAGCCGCAGATGACGTTGAACAGCGTGGTCTTCCCGGCGCCGTTGGGCCCGATGACCCCGACGACGGTGCCGGCGTCGACGCTCATCCGGACGTCGTTGAGCGCGGTGAGCCCGCCGAACCGCACGGTGAGGCCGTCGACCACGAGCAGGTCCTCACCGGGCAGAGCTTCATCAAGAAGTGTCATCGTCGACTCTCCCGTCTCTCCCGTCCCACCATGTGGACCAGGCCGTACCGCGCGGTCGGTATGAAGAGGGTGGGGCGCGGCGCCGGTCGTGTCAAGGTGCGAACCACCGGAAACCGGATCTTCGTGACCGGTCCGTGAATTTCGCGAAACCCGCACGCCAGGGGAATGGTCACCGACGCGCTGAAGGGCACCTTCGTCTCATCTCACGCAGCGAAGGGGCCTTTCCTCGCACCAGATGCGAGGAAAGGCCCCTTCAGCCCCAGCGGTCGTCCCGCGTCAGCCCGTGCTGGCCTGCGGCGCGATCATCGAGGAAGCGTCGAGCTTCGTCTGGACGACGCCCAGCTGCTGCAACAGGTCCGGCACCCGCTGGATGCGGCGAGCGTCCAGGGTGGACCCGAACGCGGGCATCACCATCAGGCTCGCGATGTCCTGGTCCACTTTGGCGTTGCGGACGACGAGCGGTTCGATCCGCGCGCGGTCGACCGCGGCGCGCGTGGCGTTGAGCATCGCGCGCTGGAACGCGAGCATCGTCTTCGGGTGGGCCTGGACCCACTTCGCCGTCGCGCCGAAGCCGGTGAGCGGGAAGGACTGCGTGCTGCCGCTGGCGGCGTCGATGACCGGGTACGCGCCGGCGACCTTGGCCGACTGGGTGAGGAACGGTTCCGGCTGGTAGGCGGCGTCGATGCGCCCCTGCGCCAGCGCGGTCCCCATGTCCGGCAACGGCATCGGCACCCACTGCACCTTGTCGAAGCCGACCCCGTGGTCGCGCAGCACCGACCGGGTCAGCACGTCCGAGGCGGCGTTCTTCGAGCTGATGGCGATCCGCTTGCCGTTCAGGTCGGTCACCGTCTTGACCGGCGAGTTCGGCACGGTGACCAGCTCGTTGCTGCGCGGGCTCGCCGAGGTGGCGTCCGCGATCAGCTTCAGGTCGGCGCCGTTGTTCTTCGCCAGGAAGAACAGGGTGTAGGTGGACAGCGCGAGGTCGTCCTGGCCGTTCGTCATCCGGGTCAGCGCCTCCTGGCCGCTGGCCCCGGCGTCGGCCTGCACGTCGAGCCCTTCGACCTTGAAGTAGCCGCCTTCCTGCGCCAGCCAGAAGGTGGCGAGGTCGACGGCGGAGAAGATCGCGACCCGGATCGCCGGCTTTTCGACGGCGCCGCCGGATCCGGACCCGCCGCGCTGGCTGCACGCGCTCACCAGCGCGAGGACGAGCGCGAGCACGGCGAACCGGCGGGTCGAGGCGCGTTTGGGCATGCCACTCCTCGCAGAAGAATCTACAAACCACGGAAATCCGGCTCGTTCAGCCGCGATGCGCCGGACTGTAGATGACGATTTCCGCGTCCGCAAATATCGATTCGGGAAAGCCTGAACGCTGTTCAAACGGGTAATCCACTGACCGCGCGGTGATCACCAGGGGAAACAAACCCACGAGACGCCGGTACACAGCGTGATCAACCTACGCCATTCAGCCGAGCGCACTACAGCGGATGACCCATCGGGAAAGGCATCGCCCGCGGGCCGTGGGTGGCGAAAAACCGATTTCGGCCGGAGCAGTAACAAACAGATCGTCTTCGGAGACTCTGGCGGAGCGGAATGGAGGGGTGACGATGAACGTGTCGTGGAAGTACCGGCCGCCGATGCTGTCGCCCAGGTTCGCCCACGAGGTGGCGACCGTGGGGGACGACGTCTTCGTGCTCGGCGGCACCGACGGGAACGTGGGCTTCGGCTCGGTGGAGACCCGCAAGCTCACGGGCAGCGGCGCCTGGCGCTACGTGAGCCCGATGCCGACCCCGCGCGGGAACCACGCGGCCGGGGTGGTCGGCGGGCTGGTCTACGCCGCCGCCGGGATCACCGCGGACGAGCGGACCACCGACGTCGTCGAGGTGTACGACCCGGCGGCCGACGAATGGCGGCCGAGCCCGCCGCTGCCCGTGCCGCTCGGCGCGGCCTCGGCGGCCGGACTGGGCGGAAAGCTCTACGTGGCAGGCGGTTTCGTCGGGGACAGCGATGTCGAGGAACACGCCACGGACGCGGTGTTCGTCTTCGACCCGGCCGGGCGGCACTGGGCGCCGGTGGCCCCGATGCTCACCCCGCGGGCCCGGTTCCGGCTCATCGCGACCGGCACGCACCTGTACGCGCTCGGCGGATTGCCCAGCCGGCAACAGAACGCGCTCGACTCGGTGGAGCGGTACTGCCCGGACACCGACCGCTGGGAGGCGGTCGCGCCGATGCGCAAGCGGCGCGGCGCACCCGGCGCGGCGCGGGTGGGTGACCGGATCGTGGTGGCCGGCGGCGGTCCCGCGCCGGTCGAGGACCCGACCGCCCGGGACCGCACGACCGAGGTCCTCGACGTCCGCACGGGGGAATGGGTGCTGCTGGGCACGCTGCTCCCGCACGGCCGGGCGTCGCTGGTCTGCGCGGCCACCCCGGCGCACCGGGTCCTCGCCATCGGCGGGAACGCCAACCTCTACGGCAGCCTGATCACGGTGCCGGACGTGCTTTCGCTCAAGCTCCCGTGAGCGGTCAGCAGAACCAGCCGGCCTGGATCCAGCCGCGCTGGTTCACGTGGCCCATCGCGTACCCCTCGGCCCAGTCGCCGCTGGGCGAGTACCGCGACAGCTCGAAGTGGTCGCCGCGGTAGAGGGTGCCGACGATGACGCCGGCCGGCTGCGTCCGGACGTAGAGGTCCTGGGCGCAGATCTCGTGCACGGTGCCGGCCGAAGCGGCGGGTGCGAAGGTGATGACGGCGGCGGTGGCGAGGGCCGCGGTCAGGATGGCGCGTTTCATCGGTTTCCCTTTCAGTTCAGGGCGAAGCAGTCGCGGAGCAGGAAGCCCCACTTGCTGGTGCCGTGCCAGAAGACGTCGGCCGAGTTGTGGTCCGAGGTGATGTAGCGGACGCCGATGTAGTTGCCCTGGACGAGCGTCGCGATCGGGTCGGAGTGGCCTTGCCCGGCGGTGTAGTTGCCGAAGAGGGTGGCCGTCTGGCAGGTGATGTGCGCCGCATGGGTCGGCACCCACGGGTCGCCGATGGTGCCGCTTCCACTTTGGACGGTCGCCTCGGCGGGGGCGACCGCCAGCCCGGCCGCGGCGGCGGCGAGGAGCGCGGCCGCACAGGTTCGCTTGATCATTTCGGTCCTTTCCGGACGGACGAAGTCGTCGTCGGGAAAGAACTACCGCGCGGTGCGGCAGGGCGGAAGTCCACGCCGTGACCGGGCGTGCACACTTCGGGTCCGGCTGAGCAGCGGCGCCGGTCAGGCGATCTTCGGCGCCGCGCGCATGCCGACGTAGACGCAGCCCGTGCCGTCCGCGAGCGTCGAGAACACGACCGGCATCCAGTCGTCGCTGAACGGGCCGTCGGCGCGGCCGGCGAACACCGTGTCCGACACGGCGACGAGGTCCGACTCGATCGGCGGCGCGAGGCCGGCCATGCCGTCCACGAACGCGTACCGCAGGTGCGGGACGCCGTCGCGGTCCGAGACGGTGATCTCGACGCCCTCCCGCCGGTAGGTGCCCGCCCGGTCGCCGGCCACGACCGGAAGCGGCTCCGCGGGCGGGCCGAACGGCTCCGGCATGCGGATGCCGGCCAGCTCGCCGAGCAGTTCGCGCAGGAGGTCGGAGTAGAGCCGGCGGGCGCCGCCGCCGTTGGTCAGCAGCACGACGGCCACGCCGGCGTCCGGGGCCACGCGCAGGAAGCCGTACTGGCCGATGGTCGCGCCGTCGTGGCCGAAGCCCGGGGTGCCGTTCCAGTCGTAGAGCGTCCAGCCGAGTCCCCAGCCGTCGGAGTCGACGGTCCACTTGTCGGGGCAGTCGGTCTCGCGGTGTTGCATCGCTTCGACGGTTTCCCGGCGCAGCAACCGGGTTCCGTCCGGCGCGGTGCCGCCGTCGAGGTGCATCCGGGCCAGCCGCAGGACGTCGGCGGCGGTGGCGCACAGGACGCCGCCGTACGGGCCGGCCGAGCGCGGCAGCGGATTCCAGACCGGCGCGGGGTCGGGATCTTCGCCCGCTTCGCCGAGGTGTCCCATCGCGGCGCGGAACCGCAGGACGTCTTCGGGGAGCGTCACGGTGTGCGTGAGGCCCAGGGGTGCGCAAAGCCGGTCTTGGAGGGCGGCGTCCCAGGTCTGGCCGGTGAGGACTTCGACGATCCGGCCGAGGACGTTGTAGCCGACGCTGCTGTAGGAGATGGCCGTCCCGGGTGGGCAGTCGAGCGGGACGGCCTCGGCGGCGTCGACGTAGGCGGCGAGGCAGTCGTCGCCGCGTCCGGTGTCGTGGGTGAAGTCGCAGGTGAGGCCGCTCGTGTGGGACAACAGCTGGCGGGCGGTGATGGTCTCCGACGCCTTCGGGTCGGCGACGGTGAAGCCGGGCAGCACGTCCCGGACCGGCGCGTCGAGGTCGAGCCGGCCCTCCTCCGCGAGCTGCAGGACGAGGGTCGCGGTGTGGACCTTGGTGATCGAGCCGACCTGGAAGACCGAGTCGGTCGTCACTTCGACGCCGGTGCCGCGGTGCAGCACGCCGGTGGCGAGTTCGTGGATCTCGCCACCGGTGAGCACGGCGAGGGCCGCGCCCGGGACGTGGTGGGCGGCGCGGAGCTCGTCGAACCGGCGCTGCCAGCGGTTCTGGTCGAAAGTCATGGATAGTTCGCCTCCTGCGTACAGTGTTCCCTTGTTGCGCACACTGTACGCACAGCCGTGCGACGTACGCAATGGGCGTACGACGTGCGCTAAGGTGGACGGGACGGAAGGAGGCCGGATGCCGGCCGAAGAGCAGCCCGCGCTGTCGGTGTGGACGCGCCCGCAGAGGCGCCGGGAGCAACCCGCGCTGAGCCGCGCGCAGATCGTGGCCGAGGCGCTGCGGCTGCTGGACACCGACGGCATCGAGGCGCTGAGCATGCGCAAGCTCGGCGCGCGGCTGGACGCGGGGGCGACGTCGCTGTACCGGCACGTGGCGAACAAGGACGAGCTGCTGGAGCTGGTCGTCGACGAGGTCTACGGCCAGATCGAGGTCCCGGACACGTGGGGGCGGACGTGGCGCCAGGCGGTGACGGCCTGCGCGGAGAGCGCGAGGGCGGTGCTGCTGCGGCACCCGTGGATCGCTTCGGTGCTGGGCCAGGTGGGCCTCGCGTACCTGGGGCCGAACGTGATGCGGCTGAACGAGCGGATGCTGACCCTGTTCGAGGCGGGGAAGTTCTCCCCCGCCGAAGCGGACCGGGCGCTCACCACGGTGATGGCGTACGTGATCGGCACGGCGACAACGGAGGCGGCGTGGCTGACGACGCTGTCCCGGAGCGGCCGGAGCGAGCAGGAGTGGGTGGACGGACTGCGTCCGGCCCTGATCGAGGCGACGAAGCCGTACCCGCGTTTGCACGCGTTGGCGACGGCGGACGGGGAAGAGCCGGGGAAATCCCGCGGCGACGGGTTCCGCTACGGACTCGAAAGGGTCCTCGACGGCCTGGAGACCCGCCTCGGCTGACGCTCACGTGCGGGCGCGGGGCCACGGCTTCCCAGACCCGGCCCCCAGTGGTGAAACCGAGAACCTCGCGGCGCCCACCCGGGCGAGCCCCCACCCCGCGAGGCCCATCCCAGCGAGCCCCCCACCTAGCGAGGCCCATCCCACCGAGCCCCCCACCTCACGAAGCCCATCCCAGCGAGCCCCCACCTCGCGAGGCCCACCTCGCAGGGCCCATCCGACCGAGCCCGCACCTCACGACGCTCATCTGAGCGAGCCCGCACCTCGCGGGACCCATCCAAGCGAGCCCGCACCTCGCGACGCCCATCTCAGCGAGCCCCCACCCCGCACGGCCCATCCGAGCGAACCCTGCAACCGGCGAGACCCGCCCCTACCCCGTCGCAGCCTTCGCCGGCGTAGCGAAGCGGCGCAGGCCCGGCGTCCCCGCTCCCACCAGCGCCACCGCCACCACGCACAGCACCCCGCCACTCACCAGCGCCGCCGTCCCCGACGCCACTCCCGCGACCAGCCCGGCCCGCATGTTCCCGAGATCCGGACCGGCCTGACCGACGATCTGCTCCGCCGCCGCGACCCGGCCGAGCAACGCGTCCGGGGTGTTGAGCTGCACCAGCGCCCCGCGCGACACGACCGAAACCGTGTCCGCCGCGCCCGCCAGGACCAGGCACCCGAGCCCCACCCACGGGTCCGGCACCACCCCGAACACCACCAGCGCCCCACCCCACGTCGCCGATCCGATCAGCATCACCAGACCCGGCCGCGGCAGCCGGGTGAACGTCCCCGAAAACACCGATGCCACCACTCCGCCCACCGCGATCGCCGACAGGAACAACCCCAGCGTCCGGGGGTCGCCGGCGAACTTCTCCGCGTTCACCAGCGGGAACAGGCTGATCGGCATCGACAGGACCGTCGCCGCCAGGTCCGTCAGCAGCGCTCCGCGGACCACCGGCGTGCGCACCAGGAACGCCAGCCCGTCCAGCACCCCGCGCAGCCCCGGCCGCGACGGCTCGCCGTCGGGGCGCATCGGCGGGAGGCCGAGGACGCCGTAGAACGCCATCGCGAACGTCAGCGCGTCGACCAGGTAGCAGCCGCCCACCCCGAACCGGCCCAGCAGCAGTCCGGCCAGCGCCGGGCCGAGCAGCATCGCGCCCTGGAACGCGATCCGGTTCAGCGCCAGCCCGGCCGGGAGCTGCTCCGGCGCCAGCAGCCGCGGGACGAACGTGCGCGCCGCCGGTCCGCCACCCGCGACGAAACAGGATTGCCCCGCCACCAGTCCCAACACCGCGAGCACCGGCACGTCGTCGAGAAACCCTTGCACCGCCAGGAAAACCGAGCAGGCGGCCTGTCCCGCGGTGGTCAGCAGCGCGAACTTCCGCCGGTCGACGCGGTCCACCAGCGACCCGGCGAACAGCCCGAACACGACCACCGGCAGGGCCTGGGCGAGCCCGACAGCCCCGGCCAGATCGTGCTCCGGGTCTGCTCCCAGACCTGGAACATCACGGCGACGAGCGTCATCTGCGCCCCGAAACCGGAGAAGACGCGGCCCAGCCAGAGCCTCCTGAAGGCCGGCGAAACGCGAAGCGGGGTCAGGTCGACGAAGGCGCTGGTCAACGACACCGCAAAACTATAACAGCGCTTATACGATTTTGAACTCCAGCAGTAAACGTCCGTCGCTGACGTCGCTCACCGCGTCGAGCACCAGTCCGTGGGCCGCCGCGAGGGCTTCGAACTCGGGCACCCGGCGTTCCCGGCCGCCGAAGATGACGAGCATGGCCAGGTCCATGTCGGTGCGGCCCCGCCGTCCGCCGACCGCCTCGACGACCAGCACCCGGCCGCCCGGACGAGCTGCCTCGACGCAGCGGGCCAGGATGCGACCGGCCTGCTCGTCGTCCCAGTCGTGCAGGATGTCGCACAGCAGGTAGGCGTCCGCGCCCGCCGGAAGCGGGTCGAAGAAGCTGCGCGCGACCACCGAAGCCCGGTTCTCGAGCCCCTGCGAAGCGAACGTCCGGGTGGCCGCGGCGACGTCGAGGTCGACCAGCCGGCCCCGCGTCCCGGGGTGGGCCGCCAGGATCGCGGCGAGCAGCGTGCCCGGGCCCCCGCCGACGTCGACGACCGTGGCGAAGCGACCCCAGTCGTAGCCGGCCGCGAGCTGCGGGACCTCGGCGCGCAACCGGTGCGTCATCTGCCGGTCGAACGACTCGCGCAGGGGCGGGTGCTCGGCGAGGTCGGCCCAGAAGTCCCGGCCGTACCGGCGGTCGTACCCGGCCCGGCCGGTGGTGACGCTGTGCAGCAGCTCGGCGAACGCCAGCTCGGCGCGCCCGCCCGCGGTGTCCAGGTTCAGCAGGACGGTGGTCAGGCTGTCGCCGCAGAGATGTTCGCCGTACTCGGTGGTCCGGTAGCCGCCGGCCGTGCGCTCGAAGAACCCCAGTGTCGCGAGGTGGCCCAGCAACAGGCCGAGCGGAACCGGCGCGACACCGGCATCCGCGGCGATTTCCTCGACGCCGGCGCCGTCGCCGCGGAGCCGGTCCGGCAAGCCGAGGGTCACCGCCACCCGCAACGCCATCGGTGTCGCCAGGCTCGCCATGCGCAGAATCGTGTTCGCGTCGTCACTCCCCATGACCGGACATGGTGTCAGCCGCCGAATTCCCTCCACAAGGGACGGTCGGTGACCGGATGACCACTGCGGGCGAAGGGAAGCGGTTTGGAAGCCGGTTCGGGCAAGATCGGCGGCATCTCGAACTGAGGAGTCGAACCATGAGAGCCCGTTTGCTCCAGGCCGTCATCGGCACGGCCTTCTCGGCCGTCCTGGTCTTCGCACCCGCCGCCCAGGCGGCCGAGAAGCCACCCCAGACCGGCCCGTCCATCGGCGTCGGTCCCTACATCGGTGACTCGCCCCGGCCCGGCACGGCCAGCGCCGAAACCAAGTAGCCCGCGCGCAGGACGGCGTCGCGCAGCAGCGCGCCGCTGTCGCGCTCCCGGGCCGGGGCGAGCACGAACCCCGCGTTGGTGTGCTCGCCCCAGCCCGTCATCACGTGCGGCTCGCCGATCCCGCGGATCGGGCACGGCAGCGGCGGTGCCACGGACACGTGCGCGTCGCTGACCAGCAGGCTGACGTCCGCGCGGGCCGCCTGCTCCGGCACCGCCCGCGCGGCCCGGTCCGGTGGCGCCTGGTGCGCCACGACGAGTGCCCGCGGGACCCCCAGTCCCGCGGCCACCCGCCGCTGCGCCAGCCGGTAGGCGACCAGCGCGCCCAGCCCCGCACCGAAGAGCACGTGCGGGCGGGCCAGCACCCCGGCCAGCTCCGCCGCGAGGGACTCGACGAGCAGCCACATGTCCCGGTACGGGTGCTCGTCCCGGCGCTCGCCCCGCCCGGGCAGCTCCACCACCTGCACCGAGATCCGCGGATCGCGCCACGCCCGATACCGGCCGGCTGCCTCCCCCGCGTCCGGGAAGCAGACGAACAGCAGTCGCTCGGGTTCGTCGGTGTCCACCCGCGGCCCCCTTTTCTCCTCGGCCGGGGATAGGGTCGATCACGGCACTTCCGTTCCGCTTCGGTCGGCCTTCTGGGGGCTCCACGTGCGCTACCGCCTGCTCGGGCCGGTCACGGTCCTCGGCGACGCGGGCGCCGTCCGGCCCGGTGGCCAGAAGCAGACGTCCGTGCTGGCCGCGCTCTTGCTGAACCCGAACCGGGTGGTCAGCGAAGACCGGCTCATCGACCTGACCTGGGGCGAGAACGCGCCGCCGAGCGTGCGCGGACGGCTGCAGGTGCACATCTCCGAGCTGCGCAAGCTCCTCGGCCGCGACGCCATCCTCCGGCGCGCGCCCGGCTACGTGATCGAGGTCGCTCCCGGTGAGCGGGACCTCGACGTGTTCGACGACGAGGTCGCGCAGGCCAGGGGCACGTCCGGCGCCGACGCCGTCCGGCACCTGCGGGCGGCGCTGGCGCTGTGGGACGGCACCCCGCTCGGCGGCGTCAGCGAGGCACTGGCCGAGCACGAGGGCCCGGCGCTGGCCGAACGCCGCCTCGTCGTGCTAGAGGAACTGTACGAGCAGGAACTGGCTTCGGGGCGCCACAGCGAGCTCGTCGGGGAGCTGCGCCGGCTCGTCGAGGAGCACCCGTTCCGGGAACGGCCGCGGGCCGCGCTGATGCTCGCGCTGCACCGCTGCGGCCGCACGCCGGAAGCCCTCGAGGCCTACGCGCGGGCGCACCAGCTGCTGGTCGACGAGCTCGGCATCGAACCCGGCCAGGCCCTGCAGGACCTGCGGATGCGGATCCTGCGCGGCGAAGGCGAACCGGCGCCGGCCACCGCCCCGGTCGTGCCGCGGCCGGCCGAGCTGCCGCTGGACGTCCGCGGGTTCACCGGCCGAACCCCGGAGCTGGCCGCGCTCGACGAGCCCGGCGACGTCTGGGTGATCACCGGCACCGCCGGCGTCGGCAAGACCGCGCTGGCCGTGCACTGGGCCCACACCGCGCGGGCGGCCTTCCCCGACGGCCAGCTGTACGTGAACCTGCGCGGCTTCGACGCCGACGACGAACCGCTGACCCCCGCCGCCGCGCTGGCCCAGCTGCTGCGCACCCTCGGCGTCGACCTGCGGGACGTGCCGCCGGGCATCGACGACCAGAGCAAGCTCTACCGCTCGCTGCTGGCCGACCGGCACGCGCTGGTGGTGCTGGACAACGCCCGTGACGCCGCCCAGGTGCTGCCGCTGCTGCCGTCGTCGGGCCGGGTGCTGGTCACCAGCCGCCACCGGCTCGACGAGCTGGTCGCGCGCGCGGGTGCGCGGTCGCTCGGCCTGACGCAGCTGCGGGAGGACGACTCGCGCGCGCTGCTGACGGCTCTGCTGGGCGAGCGGGTCGCCGCCGAACCCGAGGCGGCGGCCGAGCTGGCCCGCCTCTGCGGGCACCACCCCCTCGCCCTGCGGATCGCGGCGGCGAACACCGGGGTCGCGAGCCTCGGCGAGCTCGTCGAAGAGCTGCGCGGCGACCCGTTGGCCCAGCTCGGTTTCGACGGCGCCGAGGAAAGCGCCGTCGCGAAGGCGTTTTCGGTGTCCTACCAGGCGTTGCCGCCCGGGCTGCGGCACGCGTTCCGGCTGCTGGCGCTGGTGCCCGGCGCCGACTTCACGGCGATCGCCGCGGCGGCGCTGCTGGACGTGCCGGCCGAGGAGGCGAACCGGCGGCTGCGCGGGCTGGCCGCGGCGAACCTCCTGGAGGCGCACGCGCCCCGCCGCTACCGGTTCCACGACCTCGCCCGGCGCTACGCCGAGCGGTGCGTCCGTGCCGACGAAGACGAAGCCGCGCGCGAAAAGGCGTGGGAGCGGCTGTTCACCGGGTACTGCGCGGCCGCGGACGCCGCCGTCGCGCTGTTCGGCGCGCGGATCGTGACGCTCCCCCGCGAAGACGCCCCGGCGGCGCCGAGCCCGATCGCGTTCGCCGACGCCGCCGAAGCCGTGGCCTGGCTGGACGTCGAGGTGCCGAACCTGGCGGCGGCGCTGCGGCTGGCGGCGACGCGGGGGCCGTACCCCGCCGCGTGGTACCTCGCCGACGCGCTGCGGCGGTTCTTCCACGACCACGGGCGCCGCGCGGAATGGCTGGAGCTCGCGCCGATCGTGCTGCACGCGGCGCACGACCACGGCGCCCGGCCGGCCGAGGCGCTGGTGCACCTGTCGATCGGCGGCGCGTACTTCCGCGAAGGCCAGCACGAGGCGGGCATCCGGCACTCGGAGAAGGCGGTGCTGGCCAGCCGGGCGTGCGGCTGGCGCGAGTGCGAGGCGACGGCGGTCGCCAACCTGGGGTCGATGCTGGAGTGGACCGGCCGGCTGTCGGAGGCCGTCGAACACAGCCGGCGCGCGATCCAGCTGTTCCGCGAGCTGGCCAACTCCTCGGGCGAGGCGCTCGCGTTGAATTCGCTGAGCTGCCACTACCGGCAGCTGGGCCGGCTGGAGCAGGCCGAGGACTGCCTGTGCGAGGCGGTCGCGCTGTGCCGCCGGGAGGACCTGCGGTTCTGGGAGGCCGCGAACCTCGCCGACCTCGGCTGGGTGCTGCTGGAGACGGGCCGCTTCGAGGACGCGGCCGAAGCGGTGGAGGGCTCCCTGAGCGCCTTCCGCGGCCTCGGTTCGAGCTTCGGCGAGGCGACGGCGCTCACCGCGTTGAGCGCGTTGCAGGGCGCCCGCGGCGACCACGGCGCGGCGGCGCGAACGGCGGAAGTGGCCCTGGACCGCGTCCGCCGCGACGGCGATCGCCAGGTCGAAGCGGCGGCGTTGATCGCACTGGGCCGGGCGTCGGAGGCCGGCGGCGACCTGGCCTCGGCGGAGCGTGTGCTGAGCGAGGCCCGGGAGCTGGCCGTCGAGTCGGGTTTGCGGGGCCAGCTGGCGGAGGCTTCGGCGACGCTGGCGTGGGTCCTCGCGGCGGCCGGCCGGGTGCCGGAAGCGGGCGAGCACGCGCGAACGGCGTTGGACGCGGCGCGAGCGGGCGGTTACCGGCTTTTGGAGGCACAGGCACTGCTCGGTTTGGCGGCGGTCGAGGGCGCGGCCGGCCGTTCGATGCTGGCCGACGGGACGGCGCGCGAGGCCCGGGGGCTGTACCGGTCGGTGGGGCACGTGACCGGAGAAGCCCTGGCGGAGCGGTTTCTCGCGGACTTCGCCCGCCGCGCCACCGGATGACGCGGCCGAACCCCGTCCGGTCGCGGAAAAGCCCTGACCACGCGGGGTTTTCGCCGACCCGACCCGGCGCGCGGTGTTACCTCCGGCCCGCCCACGCGACATACTGAAGCCATGCCCCGTCCGAAACACGTCCCCGCGAGCGATCTCCGGCTCCCGGACGCGCTGCAGCCGGGGCGGCCCAAGGGCGAACAGCTCCGCGAGATCCTCGAAAGGGTCGCGACCGAGGCCGGCGCCGGGCGGCTGATGCCGTCCGAACGGTTCCTCGCCGAGCACTTCGGCGTCGCGCGCGGCACCGTGCGCCAGGAGATCAACCGCCTGGTCTCCGACGGCGTCCTCTACCGCCAGCACGGCACCGCGACGTTCACCGCCGAACGCCAGGCCGCGCACATCGACATGCTCACGTCGTTCACCGAGGACATGAAGGCCCGCGGTGTGCTCCCGAAGACGAAGGTGCTGCACGCCGAGGTCGAGCGCGCGATGCCGCGCCTGGCCGGCCGGCTCAACGTGCCCCCGGGCGCGCGGGTGTTCCGGCTGGAGCGCCTGCGTTACGTCGACGACGAGCCGTTCGCCGTCGAGCGCACGAACCTGTCCGTCGACCGGTTCCCCGACATCGAGCTGTTCGACTGGGAGACGCAGTCCCTGCACCGCACGCTCGAGGAGCGCTGGGGCGTGCACGCGGAGTGGAACGACACGGCGATCTCCGCGGTCCTGCCGGACAGCGGGGACGCCGCCCTGCTCGGCATCGAGCCGACCCAGCCGTGCCTGATCATCGAAGGCACGCTCCACGACCAGAGCGGCGGCGTCATCGAAGCGGGCCGCTCGCTCTACCGCGCCGACCGCTACACGGTCTTCACCCAGGCTCGGCGCAGCCCGGCCTGACCGGGCAACCCCCGGCGTCCCTTCCGCGTGTTCCCGGCACGGACGCCGGGGAGGACCGCATGGCACGCCGGACCAAGTTATTCGCACTCGCCGCCCTTCTCGGGTCGACGGCCGCGCTCGCGGCGTGGTCCACCCGCCGGCCCCGCACGAAGCCGAAACCGAAACCCAAGCCACGGCCGAAGCCGAAGCCGGTGCCGGAGGACGACCCGGGGTGGCGCGTGGAGAAGGCGTACCGCCGGCTGGTGTTCGCCGGCGTCCTCGCGGCTTCGGCGGCGGTCTCGGTTCTGGCCGCGTACCAGGAAGACCGGCTCGGGGAGACGATCGTCCTCGTGGCCGGGTTCGGCGTGCTCGGCGGAATCCTGTGGGCGGTCGCCTGGTGGCGTGGCGCCTGGCTGCCGTACAGGGACTTCGGCCAGCTCACGTTCACGATGCTGGGCTTGCTCGTCCTGGCCTTCTCCGGCCCGGGCCTGGTGACCGGGCTGGTGCTGACCCATCGCGGCGCGCAGGTCCTGATCGAGGTGGCGCCGGCGCGCCCCGGCCACGCCGCTCCGCTCGTCCTGCCGGGCGGATCGACGCCGCTGCGCGGTGATCTGCGCAGCACGGCCGAAACCGTCGAGGGCGAACGGTTCACCGTGCTGTACGACCGCGGCGGGTTCGTCCGCCCGATGCTGCCCGAAGACGTGGACCCTTCGCTCAGCACGCTGTTCGTGCTGGCGGGCGTCGCCGTTCTGGGCGTCACCGTGCTCGGCTTCGGGTTCCCCCTCGAGTGGCCTAGATGGGGCCCGCCTGATGAGCCCGGAGAAGCTTGAGGCAGTGCTCGACCAGCTTGTCCCCGGCGTCGGGCCCGAACAGCGTCACGTACGACTCGTAAACCCCGCCGCGGTGCCCGTCCGCGTCCGGGAGGTACCCCAGATACCCGTCGGTGTAGCCGATCACCCGCGTGTGCCGGAACGGGCTTCCCCGCCGGATCCGCAGCCCCAGTGAAGCGAACAGCTCGAACGGCGTGTGCAGCCACGCGATCTCCCCCAGCGTCACCACGCTGACCGGAACCTCGGCGCAGCCCGTCGGCCGGTCGGTGGCCGCCATCGCCGCGAGCATCGCGCAGCCCTCGTACCGCGTCTGCGCGATCCGGACCGCCGGGTGGTCTTCGCCGTGGCAGGCCAGCTCGCGCTGCCACTCGCGCTCGGCCGACTGTCGCAGCTCCAGGCTGTGCTCGAGGGTCGGAACTTCGCGGTAGGGCAGGTGCAGCGCCGATCTCGACAACCGGACCGGGCCGGTTTCCGCCGTCGCGGAGGTGGCCGCCAACGTCCGCGCGATCGACGTCGCGAGGTGGCCGCCGAGGGTGCGGACCTCGTCGTGGTCGCGGCCGCGCCGGACGAACCGGGAGCTCGCGTCGCCCGCCGCGCCCTGCAGGAACGCTGCCACCGGCTGGCCGATCAGGGTCGCCAGCTCGCGCCGCGTCGCGCCCGGCCAGTCCGCCGACCACCGGAGGTTGTCCGGCCCGAGCACGGTCGGGTGGCTGGCGTAGTCGAACAGCAGCGCGGCCGGCGAACCGTCGTCGCGGCGCAGTTCGAGCACGCCGAACGACGTGTCGTGCGGCCCGTCCGGCCGGTAGCGGTTGCCGCCGACGGCCTCCGTCGACCCCGCGTGCCAGCGGGCCCGGACGCGGCCGCGGCACGCGCGCAGCCGCAGCGCCGCGCCGGTGACCGTCTCCGCCATGCGGCCGACCAGCCCGGCGTCGCGCCGCCCCGGCAGCCCGGGGTGCAGCGGGCCGGTCCAGCCCTCGGGCCCGGAATGCGTGTGCGACGCGCAGACGAGCACCCGTTCCGGGTCGATGCCCACCGCGGCCGCGACGGCGTCCGCCAGGGTGCGGGTGAGGCCGGCGTCGACCGCGAGCGCGTCGAGCGCCACCCACAGCACCCCGG
The DNA here is from genome assembly GCF_040682155.1 of Amycolatopsis sp. NPDC051371. Classification (NCBI taxonomy): domain Bacteria; kingdom Bacillati; phylum Actinomycetota; class Actinomycetes; order Pseudonocardiales; family Pseudonocardiaceae; genus Amycolatopsis; species Amycolatopsis sp. NPDC051371. The sequence goes on along the minus strand of NZ_JBFBAG010000045.1, from coordinate 42,238 downwards.
GATCGTCCTCGGTGGACAGCCAGATCAGCGACGCCTCGAGGTCGTCGTGCGTGCCGGTCGCGACGCCGTGCCGGGCGAGGTAGCCGCCGAGCGGGTGCCCGGGTCCGGGCGTGATCCGGACGTCTTGCGCGGCGAGCAGGAGCGCGGCGGTCACCAGGTCGATTCCAGGACGTCGACGACACCGTCGCGGCCGGCGGCGCGGGCCACCCCGGCGAGCTCGGTGACGTCGCCGGTCGTGTGCAGCAGCACCTCGAGCAGCATCGGCAGGTTGAGCCCGGACACCAGCTGGATGCGCGGGTGCGCGGCGGTGAGCGTGCGGACGGCGTTGAACGGCGAGCCGCCGTGCAGGTCGGCCAGCACGAGCACGCCGTCGGCGGCGCCGGCCAGGGCGAGCACCCGCGCGCCGAACTCCTCCGGGCTGTCGCGCGAACTCAGCTCGCAGACCTTCAGGCGCGCCTGCGGGCCGAGGATCATCTCGGCGGCTTCCCCCACGCCGGAGGGCAGGCGCCCGTGCCCGGCGAGGATGATCGGGACGGTCATAACGGAACTCCTACTGTGCTGTTCGTTACCAATCCGACCACAGTCACGGCCGGATGGCTTTCGTGGCAACGGCCCGTACCGCTCGACGGCCGGCCTACTTTTGGTCGCATTGCTAACTCTTCGCCGGGGCCGACGGCGCGAACCAGCCGAGCCACCCCAGGGCTACTCCGGCGACGACGACGATGGCGATGACCCAGACCGGCCGCAGGCGGGCCTTGGCCGTCAGCAGGTATACCCCGGCGGTGACGAGCACCGGCAGCAGGAACGGGACCAGCTCGTCGAGCCGGTCCTGGATCGCCACGGCCTGCGTCACCGGCTGCCCCTGGACCGTCGTGGTCTGGCGGTAGGTCAGCGTGGTGACGACCTTGACGATCGACGGGATGAACCCGCCGAGCACGACGAACCCGAGCACGGTCGCTCCCTGCGCGACGCGGGCGAGCGCGCCGGCGGCGAGGTGCCCGGCCAGCCGTTTCCCTTCGCGGTAGGCGAACCCGAACTGCCAGCGCCGCACCAGCGCGTACGGCACGAGCACCATCACCGCGGCGAAAGCGGGTCCGAGCCAGTTGCCCTGCAGCGCCCATGACGCGCCCATGGTGAAGATGATGCTGTTGTACAGCGTGAAGACGACGGTGTCGCCGATGCCGGCCATCGGCCCCATCAGCGCGACCTTCGTGCTCGCGGCCGACTTCGGCGTGCCCGCCTCTTCCAGCGCGACGCTCGAGCCGAGGATCAGCGGGCCGCCGATGAGCACCGAGGTGTTGAAGAACTGGAGGTGCCGCTGCAGGCCGGCGACGTAGTCGGCCTTCTCCGGGTAGAGCCGGCGCAGCACCGGTTCCATCGAGTACGCGAACCCGAGCGCCTGCATCCGCTCGTAGTTCCAGGAGATCTGGCTCGACCAGAAGTACCGGCGGAACACGCGGCGCAGGTCCCGTTTCGTCAGCCGACCATCCACAGTGGATTCTTCGGGCTCTCCGGCGGGGCCTTCCGGGACCACGACCGCCGGCTCGTCGCGCTTCAGCGTCACGAACAGCATCGCGACCGCGACGCCGATCAGCGCGATGCCGAGCAGCGGCACGTGGAGGTAGGCGAACGCGACGAACCCGATCAGCAGCAGGTACCAGTACCGCGACAGCTCCATCATGCCGAGCAGCAGCGCGAACCCGACGGCGGGCAGCAGCGACCCGGCGAGCGTCATGCCCTGCACGAACCCGGCCGGGATGCTCGCGGTGATGTCCTTGACCAGCCCGCCGGACACGGCGAGCGCGGCGAGGAACGTCGGGATCGCGCGCACCGCCACCCACGGCACCAGGCTGACCCAGTGGATCACCGCGAGGCCGCGCGCGTTGCCGTCGGCGGCGTAGCCGTCGGCCCGGTGGACCAGCGCGGTGGTGATGATCTTGCCGACCGGGTCGAGCGCCGACAGCAGGATCGCGGCCGGCAGCCCGACGCCGAGCCCGATCGCGACCTGCGCGGACGTCCCGCCGGCGGCCCCCGCGGCCAGCGCGGTGCCCACGATCGCGCCGGTCTGGTAGTCCGGGATGGTCGCGCCGCCGTAGGTGTAGACACCGAGCGCGGCCAGTTCCAGCGTCGCGCCGATCAGCAGGCCGAGCAGCGGGTGCCCGACGATCAGCCCGGCGACCGAGCCGGCGATCAGCGGGCGCTGGGCGTAGATGAGGAACGGGCCGAGCCCGTCGTAGGTGCAGTAGATCGCCCACAGAGTCAGGGCCAACGCGACGAGCATGCGGGGCTAAAGCCCTTTCCGGTCGAGCAACGGGACGAATTCGGCGGGCTTGTCGTGCGGCATCAGCTGCGTGACCAGCGGGACGCCCGCGGCGGCGAGCTTGCGGTAGGCGTCGGCCTCGTCCGCGGTGACCGCGATCGAGCGCGTGACCATGGTGTAGGCGGCGCCGGGCCGCGGCGCGACGTTGCCGACGTTGACGACGTCGGGTTGCAGCCCGCCTTCGACCAGGCGGAAGGCGTCCTCGGGGTGCTTGGCGAGGATCATGACGTCCGCGCCGGTGCTCGTTTCGAGCGTCCCGGCGACGGTGCGGACCTCGGTGGGCAGCCCCCGGGCGGCCTGCGGGAGCAGCGCCCGCTGCAGGTCGTCGGCGGCGACGTCGTCGTTGCAGACGACCAGCCGGCGCACGCCGAGCCGCCGGGTCCACGCGACGGTGACCTGCCCGTGGATCAGCCGGTTGTCGATCCGGACGTGTGCCCCCGCCATGTGTCTCCTCCCGGCCGGCAGCACCCATCCTGGTTCGTACCAGTAGTTGTGTCAACGCTGTCCGTGACCGGCGGTCCTGACGACGGCTTCGCGCGGCCGACGGAAGGACCCCTCAGACCTTCCGTCGGCCCGCGAGCGCGAAGCCCCCTGGTTTTCCCGGACCCTCCCATAAAGGTATATACCAGTATGGACGTCCGAGATCGACTGTCAAGACCCGTACCGCTCAGCGGGCCGGAAAGATCATTTACCGGTCGGCCGACAGAAATGCCCAGGTGGGCGCGCCGGGGGCGGTGGAACCCAGGTCGAGCGGGTCGCGAAGCCGTGAACGACTCGTTCACCGCGTCCGACGACAGCAAAGAGTCGTTCATGTCGTTTGCCGTCACCGGCAGCCGGACGAACCCGGACCCGCCGGCAAGCTCCCCACCTCCGGCCGGCCTCGGCTGTCTCCCGTGAGCGATTCACCCCAGGCTGTCCGTTCTTGTCAGTGACAGCCCGCTCACCCGCTGCCTATCATCCTCAGTGGTCTAGACCGCACCCCTGTCGCACCGGGAAAGGCGGAACTCCCCCATGACCAAGAGAACCTGGCGCCTCGCCGCGCTCAGCACCGCCCTCGTCTTCGCCACCGCGCTGCTGCCTTCGGCCGCCGCCGCGGGTGATGGCACCGAACAGCTGCCCGACCACCTGCGGAAGCAGACCGTCGCCGCCCAGCCGATGTCCACCGTCTGCGACGGCGACGGCACCAGCGGCAAGCGCGTCCAAGCCCTCTACGTCCGCGGCAGCACCCAAGCCGACCGGTACTCGCAGTTCGTCGGCCAGTTCCAGACCTTCGCGAGCCAGATCGACGACGGCTTCGTCGAGGCCGCGAGCCGGCTCGGCGGCGGCGTGCGCCACGTCCGGTACGTCACCGACTCCAGTTGCCGGGCCACCGTGAACAACGTGACGATCGCCCAAGGCGACATGGCGACCGTCGACACGATCACCAACGCCATCAAGGCCCAGGGCTTCAACCGCGCCGACCGCAAGTACATCGTCTGGTACGACAAGGACGGCTGCGGCCTCGCGTTCGGCAACGGCGGCAACGACAGCCCCGGCTCGGGCAACCCCTACAACGCCGGCCCGCACTACGCCACGGTCGGCACCGGCTGCTGGTCCTGGCAGGCCACCGGGCACGAGCTCCTCCACACCCTCGGCGCCGTCCAGGGCAGCGCGCCGCACTCGAGCGCGTTCGGTCACTGCTGGGACGACGAGGACATCATGTGCTACGACGACGGCGGCCTCCCGAACCCGCCGGGCACCCTCGTGAAGGTCTGCCCGGGCGCGCCGGAGAACCAGTTCGACTGCCTCGGCGACGACTACTTCACCACCAACCCGGCGCCCGGCAGCTACCTGGCGACCCACTGGAACGTCGCGACCAGCGCGTACCTCATCGCGAGCGGCACGCCCTACCCGGCGGGCACCATCACCGGGCTCGGCGGCAAGTGCGTCGACGTCAGCGCGTCGAACACCGGCAACGGCACCGCCGTGCAGCTCTGGACCTGCAACACCACCCCCGCCCAGCGCTGGACCAGGCAAAACGGCACGATCCGCGCCCTCGGCAAGTGCCTGGACGTCGCCAACAGCGGCACCGCGGACGGCACGCTCGTCCAGCTGTGGGACTGCAACGCCACCGGCGCGCAGACGTGGCAGGCGCGCTCCGACGGCACGCTGCTGAACCCGCAGTCGGGCAAGTGCCTCGACGCGACCGGCAGCTCGTCGGCCGACGGCACCCGCCTGCAGATCCGGACCTGCGCGGCGACGGCGAACCAGCGCTGGGTGCTCGCCGGGTGAGAGGGGCGCAACCTGCTCGCGCCCGCGTCGTTAACCGGTTCGTCAGTCCAGGGGAGGAACCATGCCGGCCGTCACATCGAACATCGTCCCGCTCCGGCACGCGCGCCCGGGCGTGGTCGCGTACGTGAAGAGCCCGGCGGAGTGGTTCGTCTCGAACAGCGGCTGGATCCAGGGCAGCGAAGGCGTCGTGCTGGTCGACACGTGCGGCACCGAGCAGGCGACGCTGGAGCTGATGCGCGACGTCCGGAAGTACGCGGGCGAGCAGGAGCTGACCGTCGTCGTCACGCACGCGCACGGCGAGCACCACAACGGCGTCGGGGTCGCGCTGCGCGAGGGCGGGACGGCACTGGCCGCCCCCGGCAGCGTCGACCTGGTCAAGGCCGGGCCGCAGACCTACGGCAACGTCTTCACCTACACCCAGTGGGGCGTGCTCGAGCCGCCGGAGCCGGACGCCGTCCGGCCGGTGATCGGCTGGCGGCGCCTCGACCTCGGCGACGCGGTCGCCGACGTCGTGGCGGTGCCCGGTGTCGCGCACACCGCGGGCGACCTGGTGGTGCACGAGCCGCGCTCGGGCACGCTGTTCACCGGCGACCTCGTGTTCATCGGCGATACGCCGCTGGCGGTGCACGGCTCGATCCCGGGCTGGCTCGAGGCGCTCGACTGGCTGCAGGACACGTTCCGTCCGCGGACCGTCGTCCCGGGGCACGGCCCAGTGGCGACCCCGGGCCACAGCGCGCTGCACTCGATGCGCGTCTACCTCGAGTGGCTGCTCGAGGTGACGGAGCGTCAGACGGACTTCACGAGGCTGGCGAACCAGGCGTCGATGCGCTGGCCGACGTGGCGCAACCCCGAGCGCCACATCGGCAACCTCATGCGCGCGTACGCCGACCAGCACGGCCGGAAGCTGGACGTCGACCTGGCGATCGACGCCGTCCTCGCGGCGGCGGGCGGCCGGATCGACCTCGACTGCCTGCTGGGCGGGGAGCCGGTCCGCCGGATCTCCTGAGCACTGCTCCGCACGGTGGCTAATAACTATCAGCCTTTGACAACCGTTCACCGAGACGCTTGCAATGGTCTGGACAACTTGCGATCACCGGCCTCGACGAGGAGACGCCCGTGCGCACCAGACCGTTCTTCCGGCGCCTGACGACCCTGGCCGCGGCGGCCGCCGTCGCCGCCGGGCTCGTCACCGCCCTCGCCCCGGCCGCCGACGCCGTGCCGGCCACGATCCCGTTGAAGATCACCAACAACTCCGGCCGGGCGGACCGGATCTACGTCTACGACCTGGGCACGTACCTGGCGACCGGACAGCAGGGCTGGGCCGACGCGAACGGCGCGTTCCACGCCTGGCCCGGCGGCGCGGTGCCGCCGATCCCGGCGCCCGACGCGTCGATCGCCGGGCCCGCGAACGGCCAGTCGATCACCATCCGGATCCCGAAGTTCTCCGGCCGGATCTACTTCTCCTACGGGCAGAAGCTCGTGTTCAAGCTCGCCACCGGCGGGCTGGTGCAGCCTGCGGTCCAGAACCCGTCGGACCCGAACGTGAACATCCTCTTCAACTGGTCGGAGTACACGCTCAACGACGGCGGACTCTGGCTCAACAGCACCCAGGTCGACATGTTCTCCGCGCCGTACGCGGTCGGCGTGCAGCCCGCCGGCGGCACCACGAAGAACACCGGGCACCTGAAAGCGGGCGGTTACAACGGTTTCTTCACCGCGCTGCGCGGCCAGCCGGGCGGCTGGGCCAACCTGATCCGGACGCGCTCCGACGGCACTGTCCTGCGCGCGCTCGCGCCGAGCCACGGTATCGAAGCCGGTGCGCTGCCCGCGAACGTGCTGCAGGACTACATCAACCGCGTCTGGACGAAGTACAGCTCGTCGACGCTGACCGTGACGCCCGTCGCGGACCAGCCGAACGTGAAGTACTACGGCCGGGTTTCCGGCACCGTCATGAACTTCACCAACACCTCCGGCGGGTTCGTGACGGCGTTCCAGAAACCCGACTCCGACAGCGTTTTCGGCTGCTACAAGAACCTCGACGCACCGAACGACGTCCGCGGCCAGATCTCGCGCACGCTCTGCGCGGGCTTCAACCGCTCGACGCTGCTGACGAACGCGAACCAGCCGGACACGAGCTCGGCGGGATTCTACCTGGACGCCGTCACGAACCACTACGCGCGCAAGATCCACGCGCAGATGGCGGACGGCAAGGCGTACGCGTTCGCCTTCGACGACGTGGGCCACTTCGAGTCCCTGGTCAACGACGGCAACCCGGCGACGGCGTACCTGACGCTCGACCCGTTCAACTAGAGCCGCACGACTTGCGGTACCACCGGCGTATCCCCGAGCCACGTGCAGGCGGGTACGCCGGTGGTGCTTTCCGGCACCGGCACCGCCTTGCCCACCTTGACGAAGACCTCCGGCTGCCCGCAGGCGGCGAGGTCCAGTACCAGCAGCGGTATGACGAGCAGTATTTTCCGGATCCGCATGTCAGCTCACCCCGGTTTTGTCTCCACACTCCCAACTCCGCACACGGCCGCCGCGGCGCGCCGGTTCAGCGCGAACGGGTGACATCGCGGCGGTCCGCGAACCGTAACTCGCGTGATTCGGGCCGGAACTCGCGTGATCAGAGCCGGAACTCGCGAGTTACGGCCCCAGTCACGCGAGTTACGGCCCCAGTCACGCGAGTTACGGCTTCCATCACGCCGCCGTTGCGGGAGCCGGGGCATGATGGATTCGTGCGGATCACGGCTTGGTGGCGCGGAATCAGTCCGCGACGGCGGCTGCTCATGGGCGGCGTCGCCGTCGTGGTGGTGGCCGTGCTCGTCGCGGCCGTCCTCGCCGCCACCGGCACCAGCGCCGCGCCGCAGGCCGGGACGCCCGACCAGGGCAAGCCCGGGCCCGTCCTGCTCGTCCCCGGCTACGGCGGCGGCCAAGGCGCCCTGAACGAGCTCGCCACCCGCATCCGGCAGGCCACCGGCCGCGGCACCGAGGTCCTCACCCTGGCCGGCGACGGCACCGGTGACCTGGTCGAACAGGCCGGCGTCCTGGCCGAAGCCGTCGAGAACGCCTACGCGCGCGGAGCACCTTCGGTGGACGTCATCGGCTACTCCGCGGGCGGTGTCGTGGCCCGGCTGTGGGTCAGCCGCGACGGCGGTGACCACCAGGCCCGCCGGGTGATCACGCTCGGCGCGCCGATGCACGGCACCGGCCTCGCCGCGGCCGGCGGCGCGCTCGTCCCGGGCGGCTGCCCCACCGCGTGCGTGCAGCTGGCCCCCGGCAGCACCCTGATGCAGGAGCTGGCGAAGGAACCCATCCCGGCGACCCTGCCGTGGCTTTCGGTGTGGACCGAACGCGACGAGACGGTCACCCCGCCCGACTCCGCCCGGCTCGACGGCGCCGTCAACGTCGCCCTCCAGCAGGTCTGCCCCGGAAACCAGGCCGGCCACGGCGACCTCCCCACCGACCCCGTCGTCACCGAGCTCGTCCTGCAGGCCCTCGGCACGAACCCGCTGGAAGCCCCTACCGAGTGCCTCAGCTCGTGACGTCCTTGGTCGCGAAGTTCGCCCACGCGGCCCCGAAGAACACGACGATGTAGCCCGCCTGCAGCAGCAGTCCGTGATCGATGTTGCGCCACAGCACGGGATCCCGGAAGAAGTCGATCCAGGACAGCCAGTAGTGCGTCGGCAGGTACGGCTTCACGGACGCGGCCGCGTCCAGGGTCTCCAGCACCGAGCTGGTGATCAGCACGGCCAGCCCGCCCAGCGCGGCCCCCAGCGCCGAGTCGCTCACCGTCGACAGGAACACCGTGATCGCGGCGAACCCCAGCATCGACACGACGATGTAGGACACCGCGCCCAGCAGCCGCAGGCCCAGCCCGGACGAGCTGAGCGACTGCCCCGACAACGACGTCACGCCGGTCGGCTGCCCGCCCGGCCCGGCGACCCCCGGCGTCCCGCCGGTGCCGAACAGGATCACGCCGAGCACGAGCGACGTCAGCACGACGATCACGATCGCCGCGGTCACGTACACCGCGAGCGCGAGCATCTTGGCGCCGAGGAGCCGCGTCCGGCCGACCGGGCGCACCAGCAGGTACCGCAGGGTGCCGGTGGACGCCTCGCCCGCGATCGAGTCGCCCGCGGTGACGGCGACCGCGATCGGCAGGAACAGCGGCAGCACGAGCGCGAGCGCGGCCGCCGGGAACAGCGCGCCGTCACTCACCACCGCCGAGAGGAACGCCCCGCCCTGCCCCGGCGGCGGCGCGAAGTCGGCCGTCGCCAGGAAGACGCCGACGATCGCGGGCAGCAGGCAGAGCAGCAGCACGCTGACCCACACCCGCGGCCGCAGCGCGAGCTTCCGCAGCTCGACGCCGATCATCCGGCGACTCCGAACCGGTCCGACCCGGGACCCGTCACGTCGAGGACGACCTGTTCGAGGGTCCGCTGCTCGGCGTGGATCGACGTCACGCGCACCCCCGCTTCGACGAGCATCGCGTTCAGCGCCGCCGGGTCGGCGTGCCGGATGACCAGGCGGTCGCCGTCGCGGGATTCGAGCTGCCCGTCGAGGACCGCGACCGCGGCGGCGGCGTCCGGCGTGCCGACGAGAATCCGGCCGGTGGCCGCCCGCAGCGTCGCCAAGTCGTCTTCCAGCACGAGCCGGCCCCGGTCGACGACGCCGACGCGCGTGCAGAGCTGTTCGACCTCGGCCAGCAGGTGGCTGGACAGGAACACCGTGGTGCCGCCCGCGTTCAGCTCGACGAGCAGCTCCCGGATCTCCTTGATGCCCTGCGGGTCGAGGCCGTTGGTCGGCTCGTCGAGGATCAGCAGCCGGGGCTTGCGCAGTAGCGCGCCGGCGAGCCCGAGGCGTTGCCGCATGCCGAGCGAGTACGCCTTCACCGGCCGCTGGTCCACCGCGCCGATCCCGACCTGCTCCAGCGCGTCGTCGATCCGGCGCCGCCGCGTGCGCCGCCCGCCGCCGCGCCCGGCGGCGTCGAGCAGCGAGAGGTTGCGGCGCCCGGAGAGGTGCGGGTACGCGGCCGGGCCCTCGACGAGCGCGCCGACCTGCGGCAGCACGTCGGCGACGCGCTTCGGGACGGGCTCGCCGAGCACCTCGATCTCCCCGCTGGTGGCGTAGACCAGGCCGAGCAGCATCCGGACCAGGGTGGTCTTGCCCGAACCGTTCGGGCCGAGGAAGCCGTACCGGTCGCCCTCACGAACCCGCAGGTCGACGGCGTCGACGGCCAGGGTGCTGCCGTACCGCTTGGTCAGCGCGCGCGTGACGATCATCGGCCGCCCCGGCGCAGCGTGGACAGCTCTTCCGCGACGGTCTTCAGCACGTCCGGCGTCACCGTGCCGGCCAGTAGGTAGGACCGGCGGAACGAGGAGGCGCGGACGATCGCGAGCGACAACGGCGTGATCGACAGCTGCACCACGGTGCCCGCCGCCAGCTTGGTCTGCACGGCACCGGCCTTCCCGGCGGCGTCGCTCGCCGCGTTCCCGACGGCGCGCGGCACGGCGATGACCGCGAAGGCCGCCAGCCCGGTGCCGTAGAGCGCGGCGCCTTCCACGCCACCGAACTTCGACGACGCCACCGGACGCCCGGCGAGCGTCGACGGCAGCGGCACCTGGCCCAGCGCGCCGAGCGCGTTCGAGACGTCCGGGGCACTCGCCACGGTGAACCCCGACCCGGGCACCGGCCGCGGCGCTTCGACGACCGGCGTCGTCTGCTCGAGCTGCTGGAACTCGGTGACCAGGATCGGGGCCTGCTGCCCGCGGGCGGTGACCTCGACGCGCACGGCCACGCCGGTCACCGGGTCCGCCCAGACGTCGACGCGCCCGATCGTCGTGGCCGGATCGGCGGGCACGAGCCGCAGCCCGGACGCGGCGACGCCGGCGACGTTGCGGCCCGGCAGCGCGCTCACCGGGTCGCCCTTCGCCGCCTGGAGGATCCGCCGCGCGAGCTCGGGCGGCAGCAGGTCCCCGGCCCGCGGGAGCCGGACGGCCGGTTCGCCGATCAGCTCGGTGAGCGTGTTGTCGCCGTAGTCCCAGGTGTATTCGCCGTCGGGCAGCCGGTAGACGTCGTGCTCGCCGGCGGTGCCGAGGATGTCGACGCGGTAGCGGTCGGGCCCGGCGTACCACGCGCGCATCGGCGTCCGCATCGAGAAGAGCGCGGTGACGGGGGCGAGGTTCGGCAGCTCCGGCAACGCGAGCGAGCCGGCGCTTTCGGCGTACCCCTGGTACGGCCGCCCGGCGGATCCCAGCACGAGCTCACGCAGCCGGCCGGGGTCGGCCCGCTCCCCCGCCGGGGCGAGCGCGGCGACGACCGACGGCACGGACACGAGCACCGCGGCCACGGCGGCGACGACCGCCCACCGGCGCCGCTTCGCGGGCCGCACCACCGAGGGCGTCATCCGGCATCACCTCTTCGTCCTTTGTACGCCGCCGGGGGGCGCTACTCGTGTGAGGTGACGAAGGGTGCGACGCCCGCGACCGCCTCCACGGCCTCCCGCGTCTCCCGGACGTTGTGCGCCCGGAAGACCGCCGCACCGGCGTGCGCCGCGATCGCCGTCGCGGCCAGGGTGCCCGCGAGGCGGTCGTGGGCTTCGACGTCCAGGGTCTCGCCGATCAGGTCCTTGTTCGACAGCGCGACGAGCACCGGCCAGCCCGTCGCCACCAGGCGGTCGAAGTGCCGGAGCAGCGAAAGCCCGTGCCGGGTGCTCTTGCCGAAGTCGAACGTCGGGTCCACGAGCACGCCGCCGCGCGGCACTCCGGCGGCGACCGTCCGCTCGGCCGCCGCGGTCAGCTCGTCGACCACGTCCGCGACGACGTCGTCGTAGCGCGGCCAGAACGGCCGGTCCGGGGTCGGCGCCGGGTACGGGTCGGTGCGCAGCGGCATGCCCCCGACGTGGGAGCAGACGTAGCCCGTGCCGAACTCGGCGGCGACCTCGACCAGCTTCGGGTCGGCGCCGGCCCAGGTGTCGTTGAGCAGGTCGGCGCCCGCTTCGCAGACCCGGCGCCCGACCTCGTGGCGCCAGGTGTCGACGCTGATCACCAGCCCGGGGTGGCGCTCCCGCACCTCGGCGACGAACGGCACGACCCGGGCGATCTCCTCGTCGACGCCGACTTCGGGCCCCTCGCCCGCCTTGACCCCGCCGATGTCCACGATGTCAGCGCCCGCGTCGACCGCGCGGTCGACGGCGTCCCGCGCCGCGTTCCCGGCGAACGTCGCGCCCTTGTCGTAGAAGGAGTCGGGCGTGCGGTTGACGATGGCCATGACCAGCGCGCGGTCGGCGGGCATGCGACGGCCGCGGAAGACCGTCTCCGGCCGGGGTGACGTCATGGCCTCGACTCTGCCAGGTCACGGCTCGGTCCGGAACGCCGCGTCCGCCCCCGTCGTCCGGTTATCCTCGGCGCAACCGAGCAGGGGGAGAGCATGAGCACGACCAGCGAGGGCGGGGCGCGCAGCGACGCCGAGATGATGATCGCCGAGGCCAAGAAGGCCCTGTGGGTGATGGTCGGGCTGCTGGCCCTGCTGTGGGTGGTCCAGCTCGTGAACGCCCCCACCGGCTACGACCTGAGCCAGGAGTTCGGCATCGAAGCGCGTGATCCCGCGTCGCTGCCGGAGATCTTCACGGCACCGTTCCTGCACGGCAGCTGGGGCCACATCGAGGGCAACTCGGGGCCGCTGTTCGTGTTCGGCTTCCTCGCCGCCTACCGCGGGGTGAAGAAGTGGCTCGGCGTGAGCGTGCTGATCATCGTCGCCAGCGGGCTCGGCGTCTGGTTCATCTCGGCGTCGCACTCGGTGACGGTCGGCGCCAGCGGCCTGGTCTTCGGCTACTTCGGCTACATCATCGTGCGCGGGCTGTTCGACCGGCACCTGATCGACATCGTGCTCGGGCTGGTGATGGCGCTGTGCTTCGCCTACCAGTTCGCGTCCCTGCTGCCGACCGAAGAGGGCGTCAGCTGGCAGGGTCACATGTTCGGGTTCGTCGGCGGCATCGTCGGCGGCTGGCTGTTCCGCGACAAGCGCCCCAAGGCGGTCGCCGCCCCCGACGCGACGACCACCCTGCTGCCCAAGAACCTCACCTAGGCCCCGCTGAAGTCGAACACCGCTCCCACGAACTGGTCCGGGTCGAAGTCCATCGCCTGGTGGGCCTGGCCGCGCATCGGCACGACATCGGCGCCCGGAATGCGCTCGGCCACGGCGTCGGCGGCGAGCCGCAGGTACTCCGGGCTCTCCGTGCCGGCGAACAACCGGACCGGGATCGCGATCTCGCCCAGGCGTTCGTCGAACACCATCCGCTGGACGACCTCCAGCTCCCGCGGGATGGTGTGGGCGGCGGCCACCCGGGCGGGCCAGACGGGCGTCCGCCGCATCGCCTCGACGTCCGCCGGGGGCAGCCGGAGCGCCTCGCGCAGGAAGATCTCCAGGATTTCCTCGGGCTTTTCCGCTGCTCGCATACGTTTGCGCGCCTCCGGCCCGACGACGTGTCCGCCCGGTTTCGGCCGGGGCGGCTCGTAGGCCACGAGCCGCGTGACGGCGTCGGTCTTCCGGACGGCTTCCAGGGCGCACAAGGCGCCGTAGGAGTGCGCGAGCAGGTAGACGCCGCCTCCGGCGGCCTCCGCCACGGCGGCGATGTCCTCGCCCTCGCGCCGGATGTCGTACTCGGTGGCCTCGTCGCGGCTCAAGCCCCGGCCGCGACGGTCGACGAGGTGCAGGCGGAAGCGTTCGGCCAGCCGCTCACGCACCGCCGTCCAGCGCGTGTGGTCCGCGCCGGTGTCGTGGACGAGGACCATCGGCGGGCCGTCGCCCAGCGTCTCGAACCCGACTACCGTGCCGTCGGGCGACCTGACCGAACTCGACATGGCCTCGACTTCAGCGACGTCGCAGCCGCTGTGAAGTCGCTGTGCATCCGGTCCGTGGCACTGCCGATCCGGCTCCGGTGTGGTGATCTGGGACGGTGGCGATCAAGTTCCTGAGGTCCGCGCTCGCGGCCGCGGCGGCCGTGCTGGTGCTCGGCGCCGGCCTGGTCGCCGGCACGGACACGACCGCCGACGACGCCTACGCCGCGGGCGCCCCGGTCACTTCTCCGCCCACTTCTTCGGTTTCGGCGAAAACCATTTCCCCGGTCGGCGCGTTGTTCGCGAACGGGAGCCATTTCTGCACGGCGAGCGTCGTGCATTCCGCCGCCGGGGACCTGGTGCTGACCGCCGCGCACTGTGTCCGAACCGGAATGTCCTTCGCCCCCGGCTATCACGACGGCGTCGCCCCCGTGGGAATGTGGACGGTCACCGGAGTCGCCGTCGCGGACGGCTGGACGTCATCCGCCGACCCGGATCTGGATTTCGCGTTCCTGACCGTTCAGCAACCGGGGAACACCGCTTCCCTGGAAAGCCTGACCGGCGCGAATGTGCTCGGCACCGACCGCGGGTTCGACCACACGATCACCCTGACGGGTTACCCCGCCACCACCGATTCCCCGGTTGTGTGCACCGGAACCACGACGCGGTCCGACACCTACCAACAGCGTGTCGCGTGCCCCGGTTTCCCGGACGGCACCAGCGGCGGCCCGTGGGTCACCGGCGGCGCGGTGATCGGGGTCATCGGCGGCTACGAGCTCGGCGGCGACACCCCGGACGTCTCCTACAGCGCGTACTTCGACGACGACATCGCGAAGCTGTACGCCTCGGTCGCCGGCTGAAAACGCGAACCGGGCCCGCGTCCCTGGCGGAGGACACGAGCCCGGTTCACCCCTCGCGAACCCTCAGCAGGTCACGACGAGCCCGGTGAGCGCCGAGCACGTCTTCGACGCGCTGTTGTTGGCACCATTGGGGTCCGCCGGCGAGCTGGCCGTGCGCACCGCCGTGGTGGTGTACGAGCCGAGCGCCAGCAGGCCGCCGTTGACCGAGAACTTCGCCGTCGCCGAAGCACCGGACGCCAGCGAAGCGACGTCACAGTTCAACGCCCGGGTGCTGCCCACGCGGGTGCAGCCGGTGGCGCTGCCGAACGACAAGCCGGACGCATAGGTTGCCACGACACGGATCCCCGTCGCGGCCGACGGGCCGGTGTTCGTCACGGTCAGCGTGTAGTCGATGCGTGCGTTCAACCCGCCGTGGCCGGACGCGGCGAGCGCGACCTTGACGTCGGCGACGGTGTTCGGGTTGCCGATCGTGATCACCGGGCCGTCGTACGTGTCGAAGGCGTAGTTGTCGCCGACGAACTGGTGCTGCAGCGTGAACTGGCCGGGCGCCGCGGTGTCCTTGACGCGCAAGGTCCACACCGTGGTCTTCGTGCCGCCCGCCTCTAGGTCGCCGAACGCGGCGCGGTAGCTGCTGCCGAGCTGGAAGCAGCCGACCTCCGTCGTGTTGGTGCAGGAAACGATGTCGGCGATGTCGGTGATCGGCGTGGGCGTGCCGTAAATGGCCGCCTTGGCGAAAGTAACCGTGAAATCGCGGTCGTTGTGAACGGTTTCCGAGATGGTGAACGTCTGTCCCGGGAGCACCGTGGTGGTGCTGACTTCGACAGAACTACTGGGCAGCTCCGCCTGTGCGGCGGGTGCCATCGCGATGAAAGCCGTGGCCAGTGCGGCCACCGAGGACAGGATCGTGGTCCGTCGCCAGCTTCTTTGCATAGTCGTGGTCTCGCTGTTCGGTCCGGGGAATGCCGCTCTGACAGATACTGCGTGGTATTCGTGGACACCCGACGCTGATCAGTCGTCGCACTCCCGGAATTCGTTACCGCCATCCGGACGCGCCGCGGCACGGCCGTCAGGACGGACGCCAGCGGCCGTTCATCTCACCCGGGCGCGGCGGCGGACCGGGCAGAGCCGGCCCATTTCCCGCTTCGAGCCCCTTGATGAGCATCGCCAGGTACCGACGGCGGAGCTCGGCCGTGCGATCCGGGTCGTCCACGCGGATCGCCGAACAGCACTCGAGGATCATGCCGAGGTCCTCGGTGACGGCGTCTTCGCGGAGCCGTCCGGTGCCGCGCGCCCGCGCGAAGAGCCCCGCCGACAGCTCGTTCGCCCGGCGCGCGTCGGCACCCATCTCCTCGGTCGGGGTGAACGTGCCCGCGAGGTGGACGGTCAACGAGTGGACGTCGGCGTCGACCACCCGGCCGAGGAAGCCGGTGAGCGCCGTCCAGCCGTCCGGCTCCTCGTCGGCGGCCTCGGCCTCGGCGATGTAGGTGCGGAGGCCGTCGTGGCAGAGCCGGCAGAGCAGCAGCTCCTTGCTGGCGTAGCGCCGGTAGAGGGCACTGATGCCGACGCCGGCGCGCTCGGCGACCTGGGAGATCGGCGCCTTCGGGTCCGCGAGGAAGACGTGGCGGGCGGCATCGAGGATGACGAGGTTGTTGCGAGCGGCCTGGCCGCCGCGGCCGGGCAGGGCTGTCTCGGGCATGCCCCGAGATTAACACTGGAACGGATCATTCCGCTCTGGTACAGTTCGGAACGAAGCATTCCGTTCCAGTCCGAGGAGTAGTCATGACGGTCCCCGCCCTTCGCCCGTTCCGCGCCGAGATCGCCCAGTCCGCGCTGGAGGACCTGCAGGCCCGTCTGCGCCGGGCGCTCTGGCCGGACGACCTGCCCGCCGAGTACGGCGTCACGAACGAGCGGGTCCGCGCGCTGACCGAGCACTGGCTGGAGAAGTTCGACTGGCGGGCGTTCGAGGCGCGGCTCAACGCGTACCCGCAGTTCGTCACGGAGATCGACGGCGAGCGGATCCACTTCCTGCACGTCCGGTCGTCCCGCGCGGACGCGACGCCGCTGGTGCTGACGCACGGCTGGCCGGGCTCGATCGTCGAGTACCTCGACGTCATCGGCCCGCTGACCGAGCCGGAGCCGGCCGAGGCGCCGGCTTTCCACCTGGTGATCCCGTCGCTGCCGGGCTTCGGGTTCTCGGGCCCGACGCGGTCGGCGGGCTGGGGCACGCACCGCACGGCGGCGGCGTGGGCGGAGCTGATGAGCCGGCTGGGCTACGAGTCGTACGGCGCGGCGGGCAACGACGCGGGGTCGATGATCTCGCCGGAGATCGGGCGGCTCGCGCCGGAAAAGGTCGTCGGCGTGCACGTCACGCAGCTGTTCTCGTTCCCGTCCGGCGATCCGGCGGAGATGGCGGACCTGAGCGAGGCCGACCAGGCCGGGCTCGCGCACCTGCAGTGGTTCTACGAGAACATGTTCTCCTTCAACACGCTGCACAGCCAGCAGCCGCACACCCTCGCCTTCGCGCTGGCCGACTCCCCGCTGGCGCTGCTGGCGTGGAACGCCCAGCTGTTCGGCGAGCACCTCGACGCGGACTTCGTCATCGCGAACGTGGCGCTGTACTGGCTGACCGGCACGGGCGGCTCGTCGATCCGCTTCTACTACGAGGACGCGCACACGCCTTCGCACCCTTCGGCACCGACCACAGTCCCCACTGGGCTGGCGATGTTCGCGGGCGACTTCCAGTCGATCCGCCGCTTCGCCGAGCGCGACCACGCGAACATCGTCAGCTGGAACGCTTACGACGCGCGCTCGGGCAGCGGCGGCCCCCGCGACGCGGCCGGTCACTACTCGGCGCACGAGGCCCCGGAGACCCTGGTCGCGGACATCCGCACGTTCTTCGCGGGCCTGTCTTCGCCCTGGCCGCTGCTGGCTTCGGCTCACGAGGCGCTGCGCTCGGCGGTGGCGGGAGTGACGGACTGGTCCGCCCCGACGCCGTGCTCGGAATGGAACGTGACGCAGGTGCTCCAGCACGCGGGCGGCGACCAGCAGGGCTACGCGGCGTCCATCACGGGCGAGCCGGGCCCGGACTTCAACCCGTTCGCCCCGTCGGGCTCACTGGAGGACGTGCCGGGGTTCCTGGAGCCCAAGCTGGCCGCGGCAGCAGCGGCGTTCGCCACGGTGTCCCCGGACGCTTCAGCCGTGCCGACGCCCCTGCCGCAGGGTGCCCTCCCTGCCGCGGTGGCGGTAGGAGCGGCCGCGTTGGACGCGGCGGTGCACGCGTGGGACATCGCGATCGCGACGGGCCAGGAATCCCCGCTGACGCAGGAGATGGCGGCGGCGCTGCTCCCGGTGGCGAAGGAACTGGCGGAGCCACTGCGCGGATTCGCGTACGCACCGGCCCTGGCCGGCCCCGCCGACGACGACGCGGCCTCGGAGCTGCTGCGCTACCTGGGCCGCGATCCGAAGTGGACGGCTTGAGGGGTTGTTTATCGTGCTGGGCCGAGAAACCGCAGCGGCGGTTCCTCGGCCCAGTCGTTTCCAGACTCCGCTCCAGCCCGCGCAGGCCGCACCCGACCCCGCGATTCGAGCGACCGATCGCCGATCGGATCACGGAGCCACAGGCCCGTCCGACGCACCTCAACTCTTTTCAGGAGGCACCGCGCCACCAATCTTCCCCGCGGCCACACGCAGTTCGTGGGCTACTCAACGGCGATCGACCCGTTGCCACCTCAGCCGATTCCTCCCCACCGTCATGACTCCCGGCCTATCGCCGGCGCCGCTCCACCACGCGACTCGAACCACCGCACACCCGACCACGCAATCCCGCCGCGGTCGCTCCATCACTCCCCCAGCCCAAGCCGATCCCCGCCCCATCGACCACACCGGACTCCGCGAGGCCCGCGAAAACCCGTTGCGGCCCAACGATTCCCGGACCTACCCTGACCGCATGACGAACCGACCGTTCCGGTGGGACCTGGTGCGTCCCGACCAGGTCGGGACGCTCCTCGACCACGCCAAAAAGCCGCACCTCTGGTTCCTCGACGACCTCGCTACCTGCACCGCCAAGGTTCTCGCCCGCTGCGGCGACGGCGAACTCCACTTCGTCGGCCGCTCGCTGGACAGCATGCACGACCTCCTCGGCGGCGCCCTCGAACAGACGTCGTGGCAGGAGCGCGTGCACCAGCTGCCCCTCTCCCTCAAGCCACGAGACGGATTCGGCCGGCGGGACGTGCGGCTGCTGCGCGAAAACCTCGCCGCCACCGGGATCACGCCGCACGCGCTCGCCCGCGGGACGCGGCCGACCGTCTTCGTCGACCTCGTCTTCGAAGGCGACACCTTCACCGAGCTGTACGTCCAGCTGCGCGATTGGATCGACGAAGATCGCGAAGCGTGGCACGTCATCCGGCGCAAGCTGCGGTTCCTCGGCGTCACCCTCCGCCAGCCGATCCGCCCGGACGCCTGGCGCTGGCAGGAGGACGTCGCCTGGACGCGCGAACTGCCCGCCGCCGCGGTGCGCAACGTCTCGCTCGCGCGAGACGTCTGGTTCTACTTCGGGAACGACCAGCCGAAGCTGACCCCGTCGTTCCCGCGGCAGCGCTGGACCGACGAGACCGTCCGGAGCCCCGACCACGGCAAGGCGACGCGCCGTGCGCTGGCCGAAGCCTTCGCGCTCGTCGACGCCGGCCGCTCCACGGAGGTACGCGACAGGCTCGTCCGGACGATCTCCGCCGAGCCCGCGATCGCCGGGCCGTGGCTACGAGGGCTCGTCACCGAGCTGCGCTGCTGACCGACGTTCGGGTCCTCCCCCGGGAGCAACCCGCTGGGTACGGTGACCGCATGACGCGCAAGGCGGTGGCAGTCCGGCGGGAGGAGATCGTGCTCGCCGCGCTCGATCAGGTCCGGGTCCGCGGCATCGCCGGTGTGCGGGCCGCCGATGTCGCGAAGGCCCTCGACGTCAGCACCGCCTTGATCTTCTACCACTTCGGCACCCTCGAAGCCCTCATCATCGAGGCCTTCCGCCAGGCGGCCGAGCGCAACCTCGCCGTCCTGCGCGGGGAGCTGACCCGCGGCGGCCCGGCCGGCGCCCGGCTCCGCGCCGTGCTGGCTCTCTACGGGCCGACCGAGCCCGCCGCCGGCTGGCCCCTGTGGATCGAAGCCGGCGCCGCCGCGATGCGCGACGCCGAACTGCGGGACGTCCTCCAGCGCCTCGACCTGCGGTGGCGGGACGCCGTCATCTCGCTCATCACCGAGGGCGTCGCCGCCCGCGAGTTCCGGTGCTCCGACCCGCACGGTGCGGCGTGGCGGCTGACCGCCCTGCTCGACGGGCTCGCCGTGCAGTTCGTCGCGCGCGAGGGCACCGTCACCGCCGACGACTGCGCCCGGTGGGTCGGCCAGGCGCTGGCCCACGAGCTCGGCGTGACCGAACCGGCGCCGGCCGCGGAGGGGCGATGACCGAGCCGGCGTTGCTCGAAGTGGCGTGGACCGACCCGGTCACCGGGTGCCGGGGCTACCTGGTGATCGACCGGCTGGTCCGCGGCGTGGCCAGCGGCGGCTTGCGGATGCGCCGCGGCTGCACGCTCTTCGAGGTCCGCGGCCTGGCGCGCGGCATGACGCTCAAAGAGGGCCTCAACTACGACCCCGACGACCGGTACATCCCGCTCGGCGGCGCCAAGGGCGGCATCGACTTCGACCCGTACGACGAGCGCGCCCGCGACGTCGTCGCCCGCTACCTGCACGCCATGCGCCCGCTGATCGAGCGCTACTGGACCATGGGCGAGGACCTCGGCCTGCGCCAGGACGTCATCGACGGCATCATCGCGGAGATCGGCCTGCTCAGCTCGGTCCAAGCGGTCTACCCACTGCTCGAAGACCGCGACGCGGCGACCGAACGGCTCGCGGACGCCTTCCGCATCGAGGTCGGCGGCCTCGGGCTCGACGAGCTGGTCGGCGGCCTCGGCGTCGCCCAGGCCACGCTCACCGGGCTCGAAATACTCGGGCTCGGCGGCCCGAACCGCGCGGTCGTCCAGGGGTTCGGCTCGATGGGCGGCGCGACCGCGCGGTTCCTCGCCGAAGCCGGCCTCCAGGTGGTCGGCGTCTCGGACGTGCGCGGAGTCGTCACCAACCCGGACGGTCTCGACGTCGAGAACCTCCTGCGTCACCGCGACCGCTTCGGCGGCATCGACCGCGACAACCTCAAACCGGGCGACGAGCTCCTTCCGCCCGAAGCCTGGCTCGAGGTGCCGGCAGAGGTTCTGGTGCCGGCCGCGATCTCGTACTGCGTCGACAGCGACAACCAGGCCAAGATCGGCGCGAAGCTCATCGTCGAGGCCGCGAACATGCCGGTGACGGCCGACGCCGAGGAGCTGCTCGCCGCCCGGGGCATCCGGGTACTGCCGGACTTCGTGGCGAACTCGGCGACCAACTCCTGGTGGTGGTGGACGCTCTTCGGCGACGTCGGCGCAGACGCCGAAGAGGCCTTCGGCAAGGTGCGGACGCGCATGCGCGACCTGGTGACGGGCATGTTCGAGCGAGCCACCCTCGACGGGCTCAGTCTCCGCACCGCCGCCCTTCAGCTGTCGGAGAAGAACCTCGAGGCCATCCAAACCCGCTTCGGCTGACGCGGGAACGAATCCGACGTCAAGGTAGTTGAACGCTCTATGAAACTCGGCATCTACAGCTTCGGCGACCGCGCACCGGACCCGAGCACCGGCGACCAGCCGTCCGTCGCGCAGACGCTGGCCAACACCCTCGAGCGCATCAAGCTCGCCGACGAGCTGGGCCTCGGCTTCTACGGCCTCGGCGAGCACCACCTCGACCAGTACGCCATCTCCAACCCGGGCACGGTCCTGGCCGCGGCGGCGAGCGTCACCAGCCAGATCACCCTGAGCTCCGCCGTGACCGTCCTGAGCACCGAAGACCCGGTCCGCGTCTACCAGCAGTTCACCACCCTCGACCAGCTCAGCCACGGCCGCGCCGAGCTGCTCGCCGGGCGCGGGTCGTTCACCGAGTCCTTCCCGCTGTTCGGCAACGACCTCGGCGACTACGACGAACTCTTCGAAGAAAAGCTCGCCCTGCTCCTCCGCATCGACCGCGAAGACCCGCTGACCTGGTCCGGCAAGTTCCGCCCGCCCCTCGACAACGCGCGGATCCTGCCCCGCCCCTACGGCGACCGCCTGCGCATCTCGATCGGCACCGGTGGCAACCCCGAGTCGTCGATCCGGGCCGGGCTGCTGGGCCTGCCCGTCGTGTACGCCGTGATCGGCGGCCGCCCGGAACGCTTCGCCCCGCTCGTCGACCTCTACCGCCAAGCCGGCGAGGCGGGCGAGCACCGGAAGGAAGACCTTCACGTCACCATGAGCGCCATCGGCTTCATCGCCGATACCTCCCAAGAAGCCAAGGAGACGTTCTACCCGTACTGGCTCGAGACGATGAAGTACGGCGCGAAAGCCCGCGGCTGGGCGGTCCCGACCCGCACCGAGTACGACCAGTACACCCACAACGCGCAAGCTCTGTTCGTCGGCAGCCCGCAGGAGATCGCCGAACGGCTGATCACCGTCGGGAAGCTCACCGGCGCCGACCGCTACGCGCTGCAGATGGACTGGTCCGGCGTGCCGCACAAGAACGTCATGCGCGCGATCGAGCTGCTCGGCACCGAAGTCCTTCCGTTGGTGCAGAAGGAGTTCTAGACGTCGTTGCCGGCGATGAACCCGAACGTCATCGCCGGGCCGATGGTCGAGCCGGCGCCGGCGTAGCTGTGCCCCATCACCGCCGCGCTCGCGTTGCCGGCGGCGTACAGCCCCGGGATCACCGAGCCGTCCGCGCGGAGCACGCGCGCCCGGGCGTCCGTGCGCATGCCGCCTTTCGTGCCGAGGTCACCGGGCACGATCTTGAACGCGTAGAACGGCGGTGCCCACAGCGGCGCGAGACAGGAGTTGGGCAGCACGAACGGGTCCGTGTAGTAGTGGTCGTAGGCGCTGGCGCCACGCCGGAAGTCACCGTCCACTCCGGACCACGCGAAGCCGTTGAACCGGTCCACTGTGGACTTCAACGCGGCGGACGGGACGCCGATCGCCGAGCCGAGGGCCTGGATGCTCGACGCCTTGAAGACCGCGCCCGCGGCGTACCAGGAGTCCGGCAGCGGCAGCAGCGGCAGGGTGTCGCGGAACAGGTACTTGTTGCGGTAGTTCTGGTCGACGACGAGCCACGCGGGGATGTCCGGCGCGGTCGGGTTCTTGTCGTACATCGTGTGCACGACATCGCTGTAGGGCGCGGCCTCGTTGACGAACCGCTTCCCGGCCTGGTTGACGATCAGCCCGCCGGGCAGCGTCCGCTCGGCCAGGCAGAAGTACGGATCACCGGGGATCGGGATGGCCGGGCCCCACCACGCGTCCTCCATCAGGTCGAGAGCGGCGCCCGCGCGCTGCCCGGCGCGGTGGCCGTCGCCGGTGTTCTCCTTGGCGCCGACCGTCCACTCGGTACCGATCGGCTGGCGCTGGTACTGCGCGCGCATCGCGGCGTTGTGCTCGAACCCGCCGGAGCCGACGATCACGCCACGCCGGGCGCGCACCAGCCCGCCCGGCACGAGAACTCCGGTGACCGCACCGTTTTCGACGTTCAGGTCGAGCAACGGCGTGTTCAGCAGCACCGGGACGTTCGCTCCGAGGAGGCCCGCCCGCAGGCCGGCGGCGAGCGACTGTCCCATGGTGAGCGGCTTCTGCCCGGCCAGCGCGGCGGCCGTGCCGCGGGCGAGGCAGGTGGCGGCGACGGCCGCGCCCTTCGGGTTGACCGCGGCCAGGTTCAGCCACTTGTAGTCGGCGCTGAAGACGACCAGCCCGGGCGGCGTCGCGAGGTACGCCGGGTTCAGGTTCGCGAGCTCGGCGCCGAGCAGGTTGCCGTCGAACTGGTCCGGCTCGATCGAGCGGCCGTTCGGCAGCCCGCCGGGCAGCTCCGGGTAGTAGTCGCTGTAGCCCTCCATCCACCGGAACCGCAGCGGGCTGTTCGCCAGGACGAACGCGATCATCTCGGGGCCGTTGCGCAGGAACGCCTGCTGCCGCGCGGCCGGGACGTCGGGCCCGACGACGGCCGCGAGGTACTGCGCGGCCTTCGCCGGCGTGTCCGGCACGCCGGCGGCGAGCAGCACTGGGTTGTTCGGGATCCAGATGCCCGCGCCGGACCGCGCCGCGGAGCCGCCGAACGTGGGCGCCTTCTCGAGGACGACGACACTCAGCCCCCGCTTCGCCGCCGTCAGCGCCGCCGTCATCCCGGCCGCGCCGGAGCCGACCACGACGACGTCGTACTCCCCCACGAGGGGCGCGGCGCCGGCGGCCGGTGCCGTCGCGAGCCCGGACGTCACGGCGAGGCCCACGCCCGCCGCGGTGCCGCGCAGGATCTGGCGGCGGGTCAGGTCGGCATCCATGGCGCACTCCTCGCTCGCGGAACGGCGAAGGTCATGGTGTCGGTCCACATCAGAAACTGAAACATGTTCTACACGCTTGGAGCAGCCTGGTAGGCCAGTGGTCCCAACCCATGACGACATTCGCCGCACATCGGGATTAAGTTGACCGCACCCTCATCTTCTGGATAACTTGAGAACAGTCTCAACTTACCTCGAGGAGGATCCTTTGCCGAAAGTCATCGCCGTCCTGGGAGTCGGCCCCGGTCTCGGGTTGTCGATCGCCCGCCGATTCGGCCGCGAAGGCTTCACGACGGCGCTGGTCTCGCGCACCGACACCCGGCACGCGAGCTACCGGGAGACCCTGAGCGGGACCCCCACGCACACCTACGCGGCCGACGTGACCCACCCCGCCCGGCTGGAAGCGGTTCTAGCGCGCATCACGGCCGAAGCCGGCGAGATCGACACGGTGTACTTCGGCCCGGCGGACGCTTCGGGTCCGGGCATCACGCCGCTCACGTCGGCCGGCGCGGACACCGTGCGCGCGGCGTTCGACGCGATCGTCTCCCCGGCGGTCCGGCTCGTCGAGGCGGTGCTGCCGGGCATGCTGGAGCGCGGCTCGGGTTCGCTGCTCTTCGCCGGCGGCCTGAGCGGCAAGTACCCGATGCCGATGCTCGGCAGCCTGGCACCGGCGTCGGCGGCGTTGCGCATGTACGTCCTGACGCTCAACGCGGCCCTGCGCGAAACCGGTGTCTAC
Organism: Amycolatopsis sp. NPDC051371; assembly: GCF_040682155.1. Taxonomy (NCBI): domain Bacteria; kingdom Bacillati; phylum Actinomycetota; class Actinomycetes; order Pseudonocardiales; family Pseudonocardiaceae; genus Amycolatopsis; species Amycolatopsis sp. NPDC051371. The sequence continues at coordinate 17,799 of NZ_JBFBAG010000045.1, read as the reverse complement.
GCGGGAGCGCTGACGATCGGCGGCCTCATCGAGCGCGGCGACATCCACCGCGAGTTCACCAAGCAGGACCACGGTTTCGCGGCGGGCACCCTCGACCCGGACGACATCGCCGACAAGGCGTGGTCGCTGTACGCCGGGCGCGAAGAGGCGGAAGCGGAGTTCAACGCCATGGCGGCGGTCTAGCCTGGGGATCATGTTCACCCCGGTGGATCGGAACCAGCTCCGCGAAGCCCTGGTCGAGGCGGCCCGGTCGGACGAGCGCGTCACCGGCGCCGCGCTCACCGGCTCGGCCGCGCTCGACGCCGAAGACGCGTGGTCGGACATCGACCTCGCCTTCGCGATCGCCGGCGACCCCGGGCCGGTGCTCGCGGACTTCACCGCGCGGATGTACCGCGAGCACGCCGCGGCCCACCACATGGACGTCGTGGTCGAGCGGACCGTGTTCCGCGTTTTCCTGCTGGCGAACACCTTGCAGGTCGACCTGGCGTTCTGGCCGGAAGCGGACTTCGGCGCGACCACGCCGAAGTTCCGGCTGCTGTTCGGGACGCCGCGGGACCGCCCGCAGTCGGCACCGCCGGACGCGCGACGGCTGATCGACCTGGCCTGGCTGCACGCCCTGCACGCGCGGTCGAGCATCGAACGCGGCCGCGGCTGGCAGGCCGAGTACATGATCGGCCGCGTCCGGGAGTACGCCCTGGGTCTGGCCTGCCTGCGCCACGACGTTCCGGCGGTCGAAGGCCGCGGCCTGGACCAGCTGCCCGCCGACGTCACCGCGCCTTTCGAAGCGACTCTCGTCGGCGGGCTCGACGACCTCGAAGAGCCGTTCCACGCCGTCACGGAACTTCTCATCGGCGAAATCGAGCTGGTAGACGCCGGCCTGGCCAGCCGCCTCGCCCCGCTGCTGCGCGAACTTTCCTAAGCCAGGTAAGCGAGTTCCGGGTGCGCGGCGGCGTAGGCGTCGAGCAGCCGCCGCGCCACGGAGACCGAGTCGACCAGCGGGTGCAGCGCGAACGCCCGCACCGCGGCCTCGCGCGAACCCGTCGTCGCCGCCTCGATCGTCGCCCGCTCGACGGCCTTGACCGCCGTCACCAACCCCAGCGCGTGGTCGGCGAGCGGCCCGGTGGCGAGCGGCCGGGCGCCGTTCGCGTCGACGACGCACGGCACCTCGACGACCGCGTCGGCCGGCACGCCCGGGAGCGCGGATCCGTTGCGGGTGTTGAGGATCAGCGTCGTGCGCTCGCCGTACGCGATGGCTCGCATCAACGCCAAGGCGACCTTCTCGTAGCCGCCGCCTTCGAGATCGTCACGCTCTCCTTCGCGCGTCTCGGCCATGTACGTCGCTTCGCGCTCCAGGCGCGTGCGCTCCCACGACGCCAGCGAAGGCTCCGCGTAGAAACCGCGTTGCTGCTCCAGCAACTGGGCGCCGCGCGACTGGGGACTCATGGCCTCACGCGCGAAGTAGTAATAGTGCAGGTATTCATTCGGCAGCGCGCCGAGGGCACGCAGCCAGTCCGCGCCGAAGAGCGCGCCCTCCTCGAACGACTCCAGCGCGTCGACGTCGGCGAGCAGCCGCGGCAGGACATCCTCGCCACCGACGCGGACCGCGCGGAGCCAGCCCAGGTGGTTGAGGCCGGCGTAGTCGAACCACGCCGTCGCCGGGTCGATCCCGAGGGCCCGCGCGACGCGGCGGCACAGCCCCACCGGCGAGTCGCAGATGCCGATCACCCGCTCGCCGAGGTGCGCGGCCATCGCCTCGGTGACCATCCCGGCGGGGTTGGTGAAGTTGATGACCCACGCCCGCGGCGCCAGTTCGGCGATCTTTCGCGCGAGATCGACAGCGACCGGCACCGTCCGCAGCCCGTAGGCGATGCCACCGGCGCCGACGGTTTCCTGGCCCAGCACGCCTTCCGCGTGCGCGATCTGCTCGTCGAGCCGCCGGCCGCGCAGCCCGCCGACGCGGATGGCGGAGAACACGAAGTCCACATCGGACAGTGCGTCGGCGAGATCGGTGGTGGTCCGCACCCGCGGCGCGTCCGGGACCCCGGCGGCCTGCTCGGCGAGCACCCGCTCGATCGCCGCGAGCCGCCCGGGCTCGACGTCGTGCAGGACCAGCTCGGTGACCCCGCCGCCGGTCAGCAGAGCGCCGTGGACGAGCGGCACGCGAAACCCGCCGCCGCCGAGGATCGCCAGCCTCATCGCAGCACCTCGACGCCCGCCTCGCGCAAGGCCGCGCACGTCGGCTCGTCGGCTCCGGGACTCGTGACGACGACGTCGAGCGCGTCCGGCCCGCAGACCCGGGCCAGCCCGGAGCCGGGGAACTTGCCGGCGTCGGCGAGCAGCACCACGCGATCGCCGGCGGCGACCATCGCGCGCTTGACGGGCACTTCGACGACCGTCGAGTCCATGACGTGGCCGTCGCCGCGGACGCCGCTGGTGCCGAGGAAGACGGTGTCGGCGTGGACTTGGCGCAACGCGTCCTCGGTCAGGAATCCCACCATCGAGTGATAGCTGCGCCGGACCACGCCGCCGAGGAGGACGAGCTGGACGTCGTCGGCGTCCTTCAGCTCGTCGTAGACCGCGAGGCTGCTGGTGATCACGGTCAGCGCGCGGTCGCGCAGGTGCCGCGCCAGCCGGTGCGCGGTGGTGCCGATGTCGATGAGGACGGTGTCGCCGTCGGCGACCAGGCCGGCCGCGCGCCGGGCGACGGCGTCCTTCTCGCCTGCGCGCTCCGCGGCCACGTGCGCGAACGGCTCGCCGTCAGCTGCCATCGCGCCGCCGTAGACGCGGGTCAACCGCCCCTCGCGATCGAGTTGCACCAGGTCGCGGCGCATGGTCGCTTGACTGACGCCGAGCCGTTCGGCCAGCACACCGACCGGCGCGGGGCCCTCCGAGCGGAGAGCCCGCAGGATCAGCTCGTGGCGACGCTGGGGCAGCATGCCGGGACGATAGCAGTCAAACTCGCTCACCAGACGATCGAGTTTGCGCGGCCCTTGCGCATTCCGCGCACCTCAAGCACGCTCGTGCGCACCCTCGATTCGTGGAGGCGCCCGTGCCGGCCGAGCCCGCACCCGACACCGATGTCTTCCTGTCCGGCCTGCTGTTCTTCGACCTGGTCTTCACCGGGCTCGAAGGCCCGCCGGAGCCGGGCACGGAGGTGTGGACGGGTGGCATGGGCTCGGGGCCGGGCGGCATCGCGAACTTCGCGGTGGCGCTGAGCCGCCTCGGCCTGCGGACATCGCTGGCGGCGGCGTTCGGCACCGACGTCTACGGGCGCTACTGCTGGGACGTGCTTTCGCGACAGGAGCACATCGACCTGTCGCGGTCGCGGAGCTTCCCGGAGTGGCACTCCCCCGTCACCGTCTCGCTCGCCTACGCCGGCGACCGGGCGATGGTCACGCACGGCCACCCGCCGCCCGTCCCGGTCGCCGAGCTGGCCGGGTCCCCGCCGCCGAGCCGCGCGACCGTCGCGCACATCGGCCTCGACACGGCCGACTGGGTCCACACCGCGCACCAGGCCGGCAGCCTCGTCTTCGCCGACGTCGGCTGGGACCCGTCGGAAGCGTGGTCGGCCGCGCTGCTCGAGCAACTGGCGTGCTGCCACGCGTTCTTGCCCAACGACGTCGAAGCGATGCGCTACACCCGCACGGACACCCCGGAAACGGCGCTGGCGGCGCTCGCCGACCTCGTGCCGGTCGCGGTCATCACCCGCGGCGCGGCGGGCGTCCTCGCGGTCGACGGCACCACCGGCGAGACCGCGGACATCCCGGCGCTGCCGGTGAACGTCCTCGACGCGACCGGCGCGGGCGACGTCTTCGGCGCGGGGTTCGTCGCCGCGACCTTGACCGGCTGGCCGCTGGCCGACCGTCTGCGGTTCGCGGGCCTCACGGCCGGGCTGTCGGTCCAGCACTTCGGCGGCGCGCTGGCCGCACCGGGCTGGCACGAGATCGCGGAGTGGCACGCGCGGAACCGGCGCCCGGACTACGCGTTCCTCGACGACGTCCTGCCCGCCGAAACGATCGCCGACACGTCCCGCCGGGGCCCGGTGACGCTCGGCTTCGGCGACGACAGCTGGCGCTAGTGCACCCGCGCGCCGGCCGCTACACGGCGTCGGGACTGCGGACGTCGCTGCTGTCGGTACCGGGCGCGGTCGGCGCCGAAGCGGTGGGACTGCGGCCGATCGGCGAGGTCATGGGCTGCGTCGTCTCGCGGTACGACGACGTGACCTCGAGCATGCGCCGCGGCTACGCGACGGCGCTGGACCGCCTGCGCGCGGAGGCCGTTTCGCTCGGCGCGGACGGCGTCTTGGCGATCGGCTGCACGGTGACCCGCGTGAGCGCGGCGGTCCACGAGTTCGTCGTGCTGGGCACGGCGGTGCGCGCTCTTCGCGGGGTCCGTCCGCCGCGGCCGTTCACGACCGGGTTGTCCGGTCCGGACGTGGCGAAGCTGATGCTGGCGGGCTGGGTCCCGGTGACGCTGGCGATCGGCATCGACGGCGGAACGGCGTACGACATCGCGATGACGGACCGGCCGGGCGCCGAGGCGGCGGTGCCGACGTCGCTGGTGACGACGGTCAGGGCGGCGGCTCGGGCGGAGTTCCTGGCGGCGGTGCGCGAATCGGGAGCGGACGGCGGGTTGGTGTCGTCGACGACGTTGCGGGCGTGGGCCCTGGGCCACACGGGAGCGGCGGCGGTGGCGAGCGTGTTCGGCACGGCGGTGGCCCGGTTCGGTGCGGGTCCCGCGCCGACCGTGTCGCTCCCGATGCTGGCGCTGGACGACGAACGGCCGGGCGCGGGTCGCTAGGCCCCCGTGCGCTTTCGGCCGGTGCGCCTTCCGCGACCGGACCTTCCGGACATACCCCGTTGATCACCCCGCGCCCGCCGCCTGGCCGCGCGAATCCGTGCCACGATGGGAGCGAAGCCCGGTCGAAGGAGGTCAGCCAGTGCCCGAGTGGGACGGTCGTGGTCTGCCGCCCGTCGCGCAGGCGCGCGTCGACCGCTTCGCCGCGTCCGGGCTCAAGACCTCACTGCTCAGCGTGCCCGGCGCGGTGGGTGCCGAAGCCGTCGGCTTCACGCCCGTCGGCGAGGTCATGGGCTGCGTCGTGCAGCAGGTCGGCTGGACCTCCCTGAGCCAGTGGGCCGCCGACCAGGTCCGGCAGATGGCGGACATGCTGCGCCAGGGTTATGCGACCGCGCTCGACCGGCTCACCCAGGAAGCGAACGCGCTCGGCGCCGACGGCGTGCTCGGCATCCGGTTCACGATCACCTCCCTCGACGGCGTGGCGCAGGAGCTCGTCGCGCTCGGCACTGCCGTCCGCGCCGAAACCACGCAGCGGCCGCGGCGGCTGTTCACCACCGACCTGCCGGGCCAGGACGTCGGCAAGCTGATGCAGGCCGGCTGGGTGCCGGTGCGCGTCGCGGTCGGCGTCGCCGCGCGCGGTGAGTTCGACTACAACATGCGCTACCAGACCAACAGCTGGGCGGGGAACACCGAAGTCGACGCGCCGACGAAGGTCGTCAACGAGGTCCGGGCCGCGGCCCGGGCGGAGTTCGCCCGCGCGATCCGCGACTGCGGCGCGGACGGCGGCATCGTCTCCGACCTGCGGCTGCGGACGTGGCCGGTGCAGGAACTCGCGGTCGTCGGCATCGCCAGCGTCACGGGCACCGCGATCGCCCGCTTCCACGAAGGCCGCGCCGCCCCGACCAGCGCGCTCAAGATCCTGCCGTTGAACCGTTCCTGAGGAGGCTTCGTGACCACCGCGGACCCCGCCGAGCAGCGCATCCCCGAGGATGCGATGCGCCGGCTCGCCGAGATGAAACCCGGTCAGAAGACCAGCCTGTTCACCTCGGACCTGAGCGTCAACGAGTTCCTCCTCGTGCGCGAAGCCGGGTTCCGCCCGCTGGGGCTGGTGCTCGGCTCGAGCATCTACCACGTCGGCTTCCAGATGGGCCGCTGGAGCCAGAACCAGGAGATGGACCGGCTTTCGCAGGCGATGTACCACGCCCGCGAGCTGGCGATGTCCCGGATGGAGGCGGAGGCGGACGTCCTCGGCGCGGACGGCATCGTCGCGGTCCGGCTCGAAATCGAGTTCAAGGAGTTCGGCAACGACCTCGCCGAGTTCATCGCCGTCGGCACCGCGGTGAAGGCCGACGAACCCGGCGAATGGCGCAACAACACCGGAAAGCCGTTCACGTCGGACCTGTCCGGACAGGACTTCTGGACGCTGGTGCAGGCGGGCTACGCGCCGCTGGGCATGGTGATGGGCACGTGCGTCTACCACATCGCGCACCAGCGGTTCCGGCAGATGATGGGCAACATCGGCCAGAACGTCGAGATCCCGCAGTACACGGAAGCGTTGTACGACGCGCGCGAGCTCGCGATGTCCCGGATGCAGGCGGAAGCCGAGCAGCTGGAGGCGGAGGGCATCGTCGGGGTGCAGCTGCTGTCGCTGCCGCACCGCTGGGGCGGTCACACGACGGAGTTCTTCGCGATCGGCACGGCGGTGAAGCCGTTGCGCGCCGACCACCACATCGCCAAGCCGCAGCTCGTGCTGCCCCTGACGGACTGATGGGCAGCGAACTGGACTTCCACCTGCTGGTGGCGGCGCTGCGCACGGACCGCGCGGACGTCGAGTCCTACCACCGGGTCCTGTCCGACACGCTGGGCAGCGCGTTGCCGGCGGGCATGGTCGAGGTCGACCGGCGACGCACGTTCGCCGACCGCGTCGCGGGCCGCGACGGCCAGGCGGTCGCGGTGCGGGTCCGGACACCGGACCGGGTTCTGGTGCTGAGCACGGGCAAGCACGGCGGCGTCGCGGCGGAGATCCACCAGGTGGTCCGCGGCGTGGTGATCAGCCGCAAGGAAGCCGCGGTCGACGACTGGCTCGCGGCGCTGGCGCAGGAGCTGACGGCGTTGGCGTCGAAGGACGCGAGAGCGCGGGATGCGCTCTCGCGTCTCCTCGGCGGCTAACCGACCGTCACCCGCAGGATCTTGTTGTGGCTGTTGTGCGGCGTGCTGTCCTTGTCACCGTCCACGCTGGTCGCCAGCCACATCCGGCCGTCCGGGGCCGGCTCGACCGTGCGGAGCCTGCCGTAGGTCCCGTTGAAGAACGTCTGGAAGTTCGTCAGCGAGCTGCCGCTGATCACCGCGCGGTACAGCCGCGTGCCCCGCTGGCACGCCACGTACAGCGCGTCGCGGATGATCGTGATGCCACTGCACGAACCCTGCGCCACCGGGTACGTCTTCTTCGGCGCGATGAACCCGGCGGTGCCGCAGGTGCCCGACGTTCCCTCGCACGACGGCCAGCCGTAGTTGCCGCCCTTGACGATCAGGTTCGTCTCGTCCATGACGCTGTTGCCGAACTCCTGCTCCCACAACCGGCCCTGTGAGTCGAACGCCAGGCCCTGGACGTTGCGGTGCCCGTAGCTCCACACCGCGTTGTGGAACGGGTTGTCGGCCGGGATCGAGCCGTCCGGGTTGATCCGCAGCACCTTTCCGTTGGGGCTGCTGGTGTTCGACGCGTTGTCGCCGTTCTGCGCGTCCCCCGTGCCGGCGAACAGGTACCGGCCGTCCGGGCCGAACCGCAGCCGGCCGCCGTTGTGGAACTTGTTGCGCGCGATGCCGGTCAGCAGGATCTGCGCGGTGCTCGTGGTCAGCGAGTCGGCGGCCGGGTCGTACTTGATCCGCACGATCCGGTTGTCGCTCGGCGACGTGTGCATGATGTAGAGCCAGTGGTCGGCGCCGAACGAAGCCGGGTTGATCTCCAGCCCGGTCAGGCCGCCTTCCCCGTCGGTGCTCTGGACGTTCGGGACGGTGCCGATCGTCTTCTTCGCCCCGGTCTTGGGGTTCAGGTGGACGATCGAGTGCGCGTCGCGCTGGTTGTAGAGGATCGTGCCGTCCGGCAGGGTGACCAGGCCCCACACGACGTCGTCGTCGGTCCCGACCTGCGTGGCACCGCAGACGCCCTGCGACGGCGTGCAGGTCGACCCGCCGGTGGTGGTGACGTCCAGGACCGGCGTGCTCGGGTCGCTCAGGTTGCCGTTCCCGTCGATCGCGCGCACCTGCAGGTGGTAGGCGGTGTCCGGGGTCAGGCCGCCGAGGGTGGTGCTCGCCGTGTCGGACGTGCCGATCTGCGTGCCGCCGTCGAAGATCCGGTAGCCGGTGACGCCGACCTCGTCGGTCGACGCGGTCCACGCCAGGCCGATCGACGTGCCGCCGACCGCGGTGGTGTGCACGTTGCCGGGTACCGACGGCGGCGTGTGGTCGTCGGACGGCGGCGTCTTCACGGCGAGCGTTCCGCTGGCCTGTGAGACGTTCCCGGCCGCGTCGCGCGCGTTGACGTAGAAGCCGTAGTTGCCGTCGGGGCCGAGATTTCCGCAGGTCGCGGTCAGGGCGCCGGTGGTGCTGGCGCAGAGTTGACCGTCGCGGTAGACGTCGTAGCCCGTGACGCCCTCGTCGTCCGTGGCCGCGGTCCACGCGATGGTCGCGCTGATGGGGGTGACGCCGACGAGCGTGGGCGTGCCGGGCGGCGACGGCGGGACGACGTCGCCGGTCGAGCCGTAGACGCCGAACTCCTGCAGCGAGTAGCCCTTCGACGCGTCGGTGCGGCAGCGTTTGGTGCCGTACATCCGCACGTAGCGGCCGGTGCCGTCGAGGGAGGTCAGGTCTTCGACGCCGCCCTTTCCCGTGGTGGTGGCATAGATCCGCGTCCACGTGACGTGGTCGGCGGAGGTGTCGATCTCGTAAGCCGTGGCGCACGAGGCGTCCCACTGCAGCCGCACGCGGCTGACGTGTGCCGCCGCCCCGAGGTCGACGTAGATCCACTGCGGATCGACGCCGGCCGCGCTGGCCCAGCGGGTGGCCGAGTCGCCGTCGACGGCGGCCGGCGCCGGACAGCACCCGCCCGCCGACGACGCCGTCACCGGTTTTCCTTGGGAGAGCAAGGCATCCGCGGCCTGCACCGGCCCCGCCGCGGTCAGTGTCCCGGCGACGAGCGCGATCACGATCGCCCCCACCCGGATCCGTCTGGTCATCCCGTCCTCCTGCGCAGTCGACGCGGAGGCGAACCCGCCTCCACGGTGGCCCCGGTCTGCTCACGCGCGCCCGGGCCCGTCGGCGAACGACCCGTCGGCGCAGGCAGAGGCGGATGCCTGACGACGACGGCGGGGTTCTCGGGGACCGGGACCGACCTGGGGTCAGGGCGATCTCGGGGAACCCTACGAGGGACCGTCCGGCCGGTCAACGCCACTCTCCCGCTCAGCGGAGACCGTTCGGGACAACGATTTCAGCCCACCACCCGCCCGAGGAACCCGCGGATGTACCCGGCGATGGCGTCCAGGTGCGTCTCGAGGGCGAAATGACCGGCGTCGAGCAGGTGGATCTCGGCGTCGGGCAGGTCGCGGGCGTAGGCGCGGGCGCCGTCGGCGATGAAGATCCCGTCGTTGCCTCCCCAGACGGCCAGCAGCGGGACCTGGGTGGTCCGGAAGTACTCGTGGAACTTCGGGTACAGGCCGATGTTGTGGTGGTAGTCGGCGAGCAGCGCCATCTGGATTTCGGCGCCACCGGGGCGGTCGAGCAGGGCCTGGTCGTGGATCCAGACGTCCGGGCTGACGAGCGCCGGGTCGGGCACGCCGTCGAGGTACTGCGCCTTGGTGGCTTCGAGGCCGACCATGCCGTGCAGGTCCTCTTCGGTCAGCGTGCCGGCGGCGAGCCGCTGCGGCAGCCCGGCACCCAGGCCGTCGACGTAGGCGTTGCCGTTCTGCGTGACGATCGCGGTGACCCGCTCCGGGTTCCCGGCCGCGATGCGCAGGCCGACCGGGGCGCCGAAGTCCTGGATGTAGAGCGCGAAGCGGTCCAGGCCGATCTCGTCGAGCAGGCCGAGGGTGAGCTCGGCGAGGGCGTCGAAGGTGTAGGTGAACTCGTCCACGGTCGGCGCGTCGGACGCGCCCGCGCCCAGGTAGTCGGGCGCGACGACGTGGTAGCGGTCGGCCAGCGCCGGGATGAGGTGCCGGTACATGTGCGAGCTCGTCGGGAACCCGTGGAGCAGCACGATCGTGGGCGCGTCGGCGGGGCCGGCCTCCCGGTAGAACAGCCGGCGCCCGGCAACGGTGGCGAAGCGGTGATACACGGCGACCATGGGTTTCTCCTCACGTCTCATGGATACTTTTCTATTTATCCATGAGATGACGTAGACTGTCAACGGCCCGGGACAATGACGGACGAACTTAGGGAGGCGAACGTGGTCACTGCGGCACCCGGCGAGGAGCGCTCCCCCGCGCTGGCGCTGGTCAACACGCGCCGGCTCGGCGCCGGCGGCGAGGTCGACGACCTGGCCGAGCCACGCGCCGCGGCCGAGTGGTTGCGTCTCCCGGCCGCCTCACTGGCCGCGGACGACCTGAGCCGCGTCACGGACCTCCGCGCGGCCGTCCGCGAACTGCTGGCCGCGCTGGCGGAGGACCGCGCACCGGCCGCGGCCGCGGTGGAGACGGTGAACGCGGCCGCCCGCGCCGACGCCGCCGCACCCCAGCTCACCTGGCCGTCCGGACCACACCGCGAGTGGCACAGCACCAGCCCGGGCAGCCTTTCGGAGGCCCTGGCCGCACTGGCCCGCGACGCGATCGAGGTGGTCGCCGGCGACCTCGGTCCCCTGGTGCGCCCGTGCGAGGCCCACGGGTGCGTGCGGTTCTTCTTCCGCGAGCACGCCCGCCGCCGCTGGTGCTCGACAACCTGCGGCGACCGTGTCCGCGCGGCCCGGCACCAGCGGTTGGTGGTCGAGCAACGGGAGTCGCCTCGGGGGCGGGCCTGAGGTCGGGTCGGCCGGTATGGGCCTGGGTTTGGTCGCGTTCGCTCGATGCGGGAGCTGTAGCCGGTGGCTCGCTGCGCGCCGCTTGCGTCCTGCGGCCGAGGTCGTTGACAGCGCGGCGGCGAGTACGGACGTCTTGAATGAGTCATTCAGGTCTTCGGAGGTCTTGAATGACTCATTCAAGACCTTTGGTCCGGGCTACCGAGCTGGCTCGGGCTCGGGTTCGGCGAACGCCTGGCTCCAGCGGCCCGAACGTCAACAAACTTGCCACGCGCGACACTGGCGCTGCCGCGCCCGGCACCGACCGCTGTCGGCACCCCCCACCGCAGCCACTACTGGCGCCGCCGCCTCCGGCCGACCCACACCGCCGGTAACCCCACCACAGCTACCGCTGGCGCTGCCGCGCCCCGTCCACCCGGCACCTACCGCTGCCGGTAACCGCACCGCAGCTACCGCTGGCGCTGCCGCGCCCCGTCCACCCGGCACCTACCGCTGCTGGTAACCCCACCGCAGCTACTACTGGCACTGCCGCGTCCCGTCCACCCGGCACCTACTGCCGCTGGAAGCAGCCACTACGGCCGCAGCTCACGCCCCGCTCGCTCCAAACCTGCCGCCGCCTCCCCCCTCGTTCGCCCCTCACCAACACCTCGCCGCCTCACTCCGCGGTGAACACCGCCGATCGGCTCACCTCGGCCCATTCCGCTACCTCGGCTCCACGCGCACGGTCCGACCGTTGCACCGCTTCGACCGCGTCCGCGCCGAGCAGCAGGCGCAGCGGGGGCGCGTCGAGCCGGACCACGTCGGCGAGGATGCGGGCTCCTCGGGCCGGGTCGCCCGCCTGTTTGCCGTCGGTCGCGTCGCGGAGGCGGTGCATCTCGCCCACCGAGGCGTCGTACTCCGGGCGGACCGGTGCGCGCTCCATCGAGGCTCCCTGCCAGTCCGTGCGGAACGCGCCCGGCTCGACGATCGTCACCTTCACGCCGAACGGCTTCACCTCCGCGTTGAGCACCTCGGAGAATCCCTCCACCGCGAACTTCGCCGCCTGGTAGGCACCCAGCCCCGGCGACCCGCCGACCCGGCCGCCAACCGACGAAAACTGCAGGAAGTGCCCCGAACCCCGCTCACGGAACACCGGCAGGGCCGCGCGCGTGACGTTGACGACGCCGAAGAAGTTGGCCTCCACCTGCGCCCGGAAGTCGTCCTCCAACATGTCCTCGATCGGCGAACTGTTCGCGTAACCGGCGTTGTTGGCCACGACGTCGAGCCCGCCGAACTCGCGCACGGCGAAGGCCACCGCCTCCCGCGCGGCCGCGGGGTCTGTCACGTCCAGCGCGAAAGCCCGGACGTTGTCACCGTGCTCGGCCACCAAATCCTTCAGCTGCTCCGGCCGGCGCGCGGTGGCGACCACCCGGTCGCCGTCCTCGAGCGCGACCCGGGCCAGCTCCCGCCCGAACCCGCGCGAACTGCCGGTGATCAGCCAAGTCCTGCTCATGATGCTCTCTCCTCGCTCATCCGAACCGGCTAACCAACCGGTTGGTTACCTCTAGGAAACACCTGCGCGGCGAGTTTGTCAACCAACCAGTTAGTTGCTAATGTGGCCGACATGAGAGACGCGGAGGAGACCAGGCGGCGACTGCTCGCCGCCGCCACGGAGGAGTTCGCGGAACGGGGCATCGCAGGCGCCCGCGTGGACCGGATCGCGGATGCCGCCGGCTGCAACAAGGCGATGCTCTACAAGTACTTCGGCAACAAGGACAGCCTGTTCGACACGGTCTTCGGCGAGTCGGTCGGCAGGTTCGTCCTCGACGTCCCGGTCGACGCCGACGACCTGCCGGGCTACGCCGGCAAGCTCTTCGACCGGTACGAAGAGCAGCCGGAGACGCTGCGGCTGGCGATCTGGCACCGGCTGGAGCGACCCGACGGCAAGTGGGTCACCGAAATCGTGCTGGCCAACGAAGTCCGGCTGAACTACCTGCAGCGAGCGCAGGACGAAGGGAGCCTGTCCAAGCACTACACACCCCTGGAGCTGCTGGTGCTGATCCAGTCGATCTCGACGGCGTGGGCGACGACCAATTCGGAACTCGGCGTGCGCACCACCCTCCCCCGCGAGCAACGGCGGGGACTTGTGGTGGACGCGGTGCGGCGGCTGATCGCGGAGGATTGACGAGCGCTACGCGCACACCCCGGGCGGGTAGCGTGTGCTCAGCCGACGGAAGGACGCCCGATGGAGTGGACGCTCGAAGTGATCGTGGTACCGGTGTCCGATGTGGACCGCGCGAAGGCCTTCTACGCCGACCGGCTGGGGTTCACGCTCGACCACGACGTGACGCCCGCCGAAGGCGTCCGGATCGTGCAGCTGACCCCGCCGGGATCGGGCTGCTCGGTGGTGTTCGGCCGCGGCGCGGTGCCGGACATGCCACCGGGGTCGCTCAAGGGGCTGCAGCTGGTGGTCAACGACCTGCCGAAGGCCCACACGATGCTCACCGAGCGCGGCGTCGAGGTCAGCGAGATCCAGGTCCACGGCATGGGCGACTGGGACGGCGAAGCGGACCTGGACAACGTGGGGTTCGTGCGCTTCGCCGATCCGGACGGCAACAGCTGGGCGGTGCAGCAGATCTCATCCCGCCGATGAGCCGGCGCAGCCGCTGACAGACGGCGGTTGCGCAGGTGGGTGACGGCCGCGGTCGGCTGGGCGCGGCACGGCTGCGCGTGGTGAACCCACGCATGGAGCCCGGGCAAGGCGGCAAGCAGGGCGCAGTGAGGCGGGGCGAGCCGGGGCGCGACGAACGCACTCCCCGGCTCACCGCCACAGCCCTCGCTAGTCCACCAATGCTCCGCAGCTGACGTTGACCGTCGAGGCCGTCATCGACCTGGCTCGGTCCGAGGCCACGAACGCCGCCACCGCGCCGACGTCCGCGAGGGTCGCCGCTCGGCCGAGCATCGTCTTGCCCGCGATGTTCTCCTCCAGCTCCTCACGACCCTGGAAGCCGGCCGGGAGGGTCTCGGGGATGCCGCCCGTGCGGAGCGTCACCGTCCGGACGCCGTGCGGCCCCAGCTCGGCGGCCAGCTGGCGGCGCATCGCCTCGAGCGCGTGGAACGCCACCTGCAGCCCGCCCACCGCGAACTCGCGCACCGGTTCGCCCGCGCCGCCGAAGAACAAAATCACGCCGGACCGTTGCTTCACCATGTGGCGGGCCGCCGCGCGGGCGGTCAGGAACTGGGTGCGGACCGCCGTCAGGACCGGGCGCTCGTAGTCCGCCAAGGTCATGTCGATCAGCGGCGTGCCCTGGACGTCGCCGTGGGCGATGAGGTTGAACGAGATGTCCAGGCTGCCCTCGGCGGCGACCGCGGCGGCGTGGTCGTCGACCGCGTGCTCGTCGAGGGCGTCGACCTCGGCCACCTCGACCGAGCCACGGATGTGCTTGGCGACCGCGTCCAGCCGGGCGCGGGTGCGGCCCGCGAGGAAGACACGGGCGCCTTCTTCCGCGAAAGCCGTGGCCACGGCCGCGCCGATGCGGCCTCCGCCGCCGTAGACGATCGCGTTCTTGCCGGTCAGCAACGTCATGAGTCCCTCCGATTCCGGGTGCTTCCACCCGTGCGTCGAACGGGACCGTCCGGAATCGACCGGGTTCAGGGGCGGGACACACCCATCGGGTTCGGGACCGGGACCACTCCCGCGTCGACCACGGCCCGGCTCAACGGGACCGCCAGCTCCAGCAGCCGTGCCACACCCGCCGAGCCCAGCGCTTCCACCGGCTCCGCCGCCAGACGGTCCGTGTCCTCTTCGATCCGGCGTCGCATCGCCGCTCCGGAAGAGGTCAAGCCGGCGGTATCCAGCAGACCGCGAGTCCGCAAACCCTCGACAGCACGAGTCCACTCCGCGTCGGACCAGCCACGGTGGGGTTGGACGTCCTCGCGAGCGATCACGCCGTCGCCGATGTGGGTCAACGTCGTCTCCAGGCCCGTCAGCCCCGCGTGGACCGCCGCCAGGACGTGACCGTCGCCGCGGTGCTCGCGCAGCACCGTCGCCGCCAGCCACAGGCGGCCGAGCACCCCCGGAGGCCGCGGCACCGCGGACCACGCCGCCGCCAGCGGGCGCCCGTCGAAGCGGCACGCGGAAGCGGCCCGTTCCAGCAACGACGTCAGTTCGGAGTGGTCGGCGGAGTCCAAGACGCGCGAAAGAGCGGCTTCGACAGCCGAAAGCCGAGCGCGGAGCACCTCGAGGGGCGAGGCGAACGACCACGCGTCCGGCAGAGCGCGCGCCACCATCGCCGGGGCGAAGCCGAACAACATCGACGTCGCCGCCGCCGGGCCGATCGGGCCCAGCGGCGCGAGGCGGCCCGCGAAGTACCCCATCCAGTACCCCCGCAGGCCGGCCTCCTTCGCCGCGGACGCCGTCTCCGGCGCGAAATAGACGACGGCGTGCAATGGCTCCACGGCCGCCCACAACCGCCGGGCCGGTGATGTGCTCATGCCGCCATTCTCACCCCCAGGCGACCGGCAGCTCCCGCACGCCGTACACCAGCGTGTTGTGCTTGTACGCCAACGACTCCCGCGGCACCGCCAGTCGCAGGTCCGGCACCCGGCGGAACAGCCGCGTCAACGCCTCCTGCAGCTCGACGCGGGCCAGCTGCTGGCCGACGCACTGGTGCGCGCCGAAACCGAACGCGACGTGCGTGCGCGGCGACTCGCGGTGGAAGTCGAGCTTGTCGCCGCCGGGGAACAGCTCTTCGTCGCGGTTGGCCGAGTTCAGGGCCGCCACCAGCCACTCCCCCGCCTTCACCGACCGGGCCCCGACCTGCACGTCCGCGGTCGCGTACCGCAGCACGCCGAACTGGACGACCGACAGGTACCGCAGCAGCTCCTCGACCGCGCGCTCCGGCGCGGCGAGCACGACGTCGCGCTGGGCCGGGTGTTCCAGCAGCACCAGCGTGCTGAGCGCGATCATGTTGGCCGTCGTCTCGTGGCCGGCCACCAGGAGGCTCAGCCCGAGCACGACCAGCTCTTCCATCGTCAGCGGGTCACCGGCGGCGACACCGCGGGAAATCAGCCTGCTGAACAGGTCGTCCCGCGGATTCCGCTGCTTGTCGGCGAACAACGCCGCCAGGTAGTCGGAAAGTTCGTGGTAGGCCTGCTGTCCCTCTTCGCGGGTGGCGTCCGTGCTGACCATCGTGGAACTCTGTGACTGGAACCGCCCGCGGTCGGCGTACGGGACGCCGAGCAGCTCGCAGATCACCAGCGACGGGATCGGCAACGCGAAGTCCCGCACCAGATCGGCTTCCCCGGGCCGGGCGAGCATCGCGTCGAGGTGGCTCTCCACCAATTCCTGGACGTAGCCGCGCATCGCCTCCACGCGCCGCACGGTGAACTCCGCGATCACCATCTTCCGGATGCGCGAATGGTCGGCGCCGTCGAGCTGGATGATGGACCCGGGGCTGACCTCCTCGTCGAGGTCGGCGTTCGGGTTGACGTGCACCGAAGACGCGCCGCGCGAGCTCATCGTGCGGTCGGCGAGCACCGCGCGGACGTCGCGGTAGCGCGTCACCAGCCAGGCGTCCATGCCCGCCGGGCAGCGCACCTGCGACGTCGGCGCGGTTTCCCGCAGCGTGGCGTAGTTCCCGGGCGGGTCGAACGGGCATCCGGCCGGTCGTGCCGTGGGGAGGGCCGGGGTTTCGGATGCTGCCGTCACGGCGGATCACACCTCTCTTCCGGTGGTCAGGTCACTTCCACCATGGAGAGAACCGGCGCCGTCGTGGGACGTTCGACCCACTTCCGACCGGAATGGCCTAGCGGGCGCCGTAAGCGCCGCCGTTCACGTGCACGACCTGTCCCGTGACGTGCCCGGCTCCCGGCGAAGCCAAGAACTGCACGGTCTCCGCGACCTCTTCCGGTGCGCCCGCCCGTTTGTTGAGCGCCACGGAGATCCGCGAGCTGAGCCATTCTTCGGTGAGCGTGCCGTGGAAGAACTCCGTGTCGAGGATGACGCCCGGCGCGACGACGTTGGCCGAGCCGGCGGCGCCGAGGTGCCGCGCGAGGTCGGTGTTCCACGCCTCGATCGCCGCCTTCGCCGCGCCGTACGAGCCGGAGCCCTGCTTCGCCGCTACAGAGCCGAGAGTCACAACCCGCACGTTGTCCGCGAAGCGCGGCTTCAACGCAGTTGTGACCAGCACGGCGGAAATGACGTTCGCGTCGAAGTTCGCGCGCCACGCGTCCGCCAAACCGGCCAGGCCGACCGGTGCTTCCCGGACGCGGTCGGTGTTGCCCCCTGCGTTGTTGACCAGCACGTCGACCCGTGGAGGCAGCTCCGCCAGCGCGGCCTGCACCGCCGCCGGGTCGCTCGCGTCGAACGCCACCGCCCGCGCGCCGATCTTCTCCGCGGCCGCCTCCAGCACGTCCTTGCGGCGCCCGGTGACGGTGACCCGCTCGCCCGCCGCCGCGAACCGGGCGGCGATCGCCAGCCCGATGCCCGTGCCGCCCCCGGTGACCACGACTTCCCGCTGTTCGCTCATGTCGCCATCTTCGCCGACGGAACCACCGGCCCGGGCGGATTTCCCGCCGACCGGGACACGAAACCCGATTCGTTAGGAAACTTTACGAACAGGTCTTGACGGCGAGCCGCCGTCCGGCGAACCTGAACGCACGCCGCACGTCATCGTCCGCCCCACCCCCTTCCGGAGGCAGCATGACCCGGCGCGCTCTCGTGCTCGTCGTGACCCTGTTCCTCGCTCTGACCTCGGCGCTCCTCGGCGCGAGCACGGCGAGCGCGGCCACCACGCAGCCGACCTTCCTCACCTTCTACGGCTGGTGGGACAACACCCCGCCCGGCGGCGACATCTCCTACCCGCAGATCCACGACACCGCGAGCGGCAAGGGCACCTACGCCGACCCGATCACCTTCGCCACCAGCAGCGACGAGCTGAAGCCCGGCACCAAGGTCTGGGTGCCGCGGGTGAAGAAGTACTTCGTCATGGAGGACGGCTGCGACGAGTGTTCCGACGACT